>JALOOO010000094.1 GCA_025454375.1 Leptolyngbya sp. Prado105
ACGTTTCGCACCACTTGAGAAATTGAATGAGATGCCGAAGCACTCATATACATCTGATCTTGTTCTTCTAAATAGCGGGCAACCGACTCATACGCTTCTTGATTCAGGGCAGTTTCACGAGGAGAGAGATGACTCACATATCCCATATAATTGCCCATCACAAAATAAACACCAACCAGTGCTGATGCTGCCACTGCGACCAATGTGCCAGCCAACATCAGGGAAAACTCTTTTTGCTCGATCGCTTCCTGCATCAGGTGCAGCGCCCAAGCCACAAGAGCAATGACAATAAATAAGATTGTTATCACCATAGTTTACGTATTGTAACAGATGCTCAGAAAAGAGCATCCCTGTAGAAATACGATTTAAATCGCAAATCTCTAATCTTGGTGGTTGCAAATTCTTATCAATCGATTTTGAAAATGCTCGTCCGCTCTGAGTCTCGTAATTCTATGTCGCTCGAACAGTAATAGCGCGATCGCTTAAGTATGTCTTTATTTGTTGCACGCTTAACTGTCCGTAATGTAACAAAGACGCTAACAAAGCCGCTTCAGCTTTACCTTCCGTTAAGGCTTGATAAATATGTTCACAATTTCCTGCCCCGCCTGACGCAATCACTGGGATCTCGACTTGCTTCGCGATCGTTCCGGTTAAATCCAGGTCATACCCTGCTTGCGTCCCATCAGCATCCATGCTGGTGATCAGCAACTCTCCTGCACCTCGCTGAGCCATTTCTTTTGCCCAAGCAACCGCATCGATTCCGGTATTTTCTCGCCCGCCTCGAACGTAAACATCCCAGCCTGGATTTTCAGAATCTTGCCGACGACGTGCATCGATCGCAACGACAATACATTGAACGCCAAAACGATCGCTTGCCCGGTTGATTAAATCTGGATCGCGAACCGCCGCCGAATTAATACTAACTTTGTCGGCTCCTGCTCTTAGTAATTTCTTAATTGTGTCGAGATTTTGAATCCCGCCACCAACCGTCAACGGAATGAAAACTTGTTCTGCCGTTTGATAGACCACATCATAGATAATGTCGCGATCTTCATGCGTTGCTGTGATATCTAAAAACACCAATTCATCTGCTCCAGCCTCGTTATAAGCCTGTGCAAGTTCAACTGGATCACCCGCATCTTTTAGATCAACAAAATTAATTCCCTTCACAACTCGCCCCGCCTTCACATCTAAGCAGGGCAGAATTCGCTTCGCTAACATGTTCAATCCCTTGTTCAGTAGAACCGCAATCCTATCACTGCGGCACACGAAATCGCCGAGCAATAAAGTCAAAGAATCGATAGTAATTACCAAACTGCACCGTCGGAGCCGTTGCCCGCCAGGTATACCGAATCTCCTTCTGGTGAATCGTCAAAGTCATGACACTTAGCTGATTTTCAACCTTGACATCCAATTGCCCAGGAATGCCTTGATCCGTTGTGAAATTCGGCTTCTGGGATTTCTGATTAGTCGATCGCTTCAACTCTGCCCAACCCCGAATCTCAAGCCCTGGATTCCTCGGATCGCTAAATGCAATTCCATCTTGAGTTTCCGGCGGTATTGAATCAATCCATCCCTCCGGATACAAAAACTCAAAGTCATACCGCTCATTTCGATAGGTCTGCCAGCGATCGGGAAGCCGCTCCTGCTGAGACTGCGAACCACTCCACGGCAAGTCGCTACACCCCGTCAAACCGACCAATCCTATTAAAATCCAACTCAAACCTTGCTTCATAATGTAAACGATTGTAACAATAATGCTGTCATGCGGGCATACTGTCTTGACAGCTTAAGACCAGGCAGATATCTTAATTTACATACCCGGGTAAAACGACTGAAAGTTCTATGCAAGACAAGCAGAAAGTTACGTTGTATCTTCCGCCCGAACTTCACCGCAAGCTGAAAATCCAAGCTGCAATGAGTTCTGAGGCAATGTCCGTCCTCGCAGAGAGGGCACTCAGCTTTTACCTCACATACCCGGAGGTAGTTGAGCAAGAGGAAGCTCATGGACAAACTCACCGAGTTTATGACTGTCCCAGTTGTACCACTCCGGTTGTTCTACGGAACGGAGAAATGGTCGCTTTAGGTCGTGACTCTGATACTGTTCTCAATGATGAGCTATCGACCGTTTCGATCGGATCTTCCAGTGAGGAAAAGGTGGTCGTTCCCTGCTAAGGATTTATCCTCAGTGGCGTTCGTAGCCTGAACAGGTTCGCTTTACACTCTAGTGGGTCGCGGTTATGCAAGAAGAGTTAAACATCCTATTACAGGCTCAGTATCCTTTAATTTATCTTGTGACCTCGGAAGAGGAACGGGCGGAGCAGGCACTTGCCTTGCTTGCCCAAATCAAGCCACCCAAGCGATTGTATCTGTGGACGGTGACTCACGGGATTGTCGAGTACGGTCAGCCCAGAAGCGTGACTCAGCACAATACGGTTTCTCCTGAAGCCGCGATCGAGTGGGTGATGCGTCAGCGAGAGCCTGGAATCTTTGTATTCAAGGACTTGCACCCCTTCATTGATTCACCCGCTGTGAATCGATGGCTCCGGGATGCGATCGCATCTTTCAAAGGGACTCAAAAAGCGATCGTTCTGATGTCTCCAGTTCAGACGGTTCCGATTGAATTGGAAAAAGAGGTTATCGTTCTGGACTTCCCACTCCCCACGATGACCGAGTTGAATCAGGTTCTCACCACTCAATTAGATCAAGTCCGCAATCGTCGCATCACGACTGAAACTCGCGAGAAGCTGTTGAAAGCAGCGTTAGGGTTGACGCGAGATGAGGCAGAAAAAGTTTACCGTAAGGCTCAAGTTACGACAGGGCGCTTGACCGAAGAAGAAGTTGATATTGTTCTTTCTGAGAAGAAGCAGCTGATTCGTCGCAATGGCATTCTGGAGTTCATGGAAGAGGATGAGACGCTAGAAGCAGTCGGTGGCTTAGATGAGTTAAAGCACTGGTTAAAGCAGCGATCGAACGCTTTCACTGAGCGAGCCAGAGAGTATGGATTACCCCAGCCGAAAGGGATGTTGATTCTGGGTGTTCCGGGATGTGGAAAATCTCTAATTGCGAAGACGACCTCCCGACTGTGGGGATTACCGCTGCTGAGATTGGATATGGGTCGAGTTTATGATGGCTCAATGGTGGGTCGATCGGAAGCAAACCTGCGGAATGCCTTGAAGACTGCTGAATCGATTTCTCCTGCAATCTTGTTTATTGACGAAATGGACAAAGCATTTGCTGGAACATCAGGCTCAGCCGATTCAGATGGTGGAACCTCGAGTCGGATTTTCGGTTCATTTCTAACCTGGATGCAGGAAAAGACTTCTCCAGTGTTTGTGATGGCAACTGCGAACCGAGTTGAGCGACTACCCGGCGAATTTTTAAGAAAGGGTCGATTCGATGAAATCTTCTTCGTCGATCTCCCAACTTCAGAAGAGCGGAAAGAAATTTTCAGAATTCACCTTGCAAAACGTCGTCGAGAGATTGAGCGATTTGACCTCGACCAGTTAGCGAGCGTTTGTGATGGTTTTTCTGGAGCAGAGATTGAGCAGGCTTTAGTCGCAGCAATGTATGAAGCGTTTGCTCAAGACCGAGAGTTTACCCAATTGGACATCATTGCGGCATCAAGAGCGACACTGCCGCTGTCCAAGACAATGACTGAGCAGGTTACAGCCCTTCGGGATTGGGCTAGGCAGCGTGCGCGACCTGCGGCAGCCTCAGTTGCTGAATATCAGCGACTTGAGTTTTAAAAGCTTTCTCCTGTATTCCCAACAGGAGTAAAGGCTGGACTGAGTTCCAGCAGTTTGAACACCGTTTTGAGCATCTTGAATGCACGAGTCATTTCTTGAGCATGTGATCCTCAAAACATCTAAACCTAAACGTTGTCGTTGTTTTCAACTTTCCACGGAGGAAACCATAAAATGTCTCACTTTAGCACTCTTCGCACCAAGATCACTGACGCAGAAATTCTTAAGTCTTCTTTGCGCGATCTGGGCATCTCGGTTAAGACCGAAGCTGATGTTCGCGGCTACAACGGTCAGCGGGTTCGTTCTGACATCGTTGCAGTTCTCGATGGCGAGTATGATTTGGGCTGGTCGCGGAACGCTGATGGTTCCTTTGACCTGATCGCTGATCTTTGGGGTGTTGCGAAAAAGCACAATCAAACCGAATTGATCAACTCGATCAACCAAAAGTATGCTGTCAACAAGACCTTGGCTGAGGTCAAACGTCCTGGCTTGAACAACGCTAACGTGAAGTTGGTCGTTCAAAATTAGTTTCTCTGCGCGTTCCCAAGCTGGCGGGTTAGCTTTCTGAGTTAGCCCGTTTTTTTGTGCTTCAGCTTCGCTCAGCACGCAGCGGCTCTATCAATGTCGGAAGTTTCGAGCGAAATCATATCTCTGTAAAAACTCCGAACCTTTTGACAATGAAGCTTCGGAGTTATCAAAGTTTTAGTTTTTATTCAACTAATCGTCTTTGCTTCAACGTCCACCGCTTCAGCAGGTGTCCCATCGACGGTTGCAGTTGCTTGGTCTTTTTGAGCTTTGAGACGATCCATCAGCATCGAAGAGACTTCAGCGACTAGCAAACCGAGAACGACCGTATCGTCAATCTGACCAATCAAGGGGATGATATCAGGGAGAAGATCAATTGGGCTAAATAAATAAATCAACGTTCCAGCAACGATTAACCAGCGGTATTTTGAGTTGCGAACGAGATTGCGATACCAGTCGTAAAATGGAAGCTTCATGGTTTGGTGTTCCCTCAGTTTATGCTCTTATCATGTCAGATCCTAATCGGGCTGTCTTGGGGGGAAAACTGCCTAAAGTAAGGGGGAGAAACCGTCTAAACCTGAAGTATTTGATCAGTGCGATCGCATCTCTGGCGATGCGTTCAGATTGCTTTACTAATCCTGAAGTGCGATCGACGGTTCCTTTTTCATTGCCTCAACCGTTTTAGCGGAATCGGTGGCTAGTATTTTGTTGATTACTTGGAGATTGAAGCCTGTAGATTGGAATTTGCTTGATAACTTTGTTGATGACTTATTTGCAGATTCAGTGAATTCGTATAATAAATGAAGCTTGCGAGGTCGAGTATGGCATCAAAGGATCAGCTTCAAAGTATTTTGAAAGCAAAATACGGAATCAATAAAAATATTAGTCAGGCATTGAGCAAAGAAGACTGTGAGCGCTTGTTAGATGTGCTGAGTCTTGAGCCGAGTGCGGCAAAATTAGTCGAATCTTTTGCCGTAAAGAATTCTAGTCTAGGAAACAATAATGCTTACTATGGCAGGCTGAGAAGTAAAGCAGAAGCTGACTTGAAATCATTAGAAGTTGAATATCAGGAATTAGAGCGATCGATCGCTTCAATTGAAGCCGATAAGTTGAAATTAGTCGATCGTAAGCAACAATTAGAACAAGAATACGTCCAGCTTCAAACCGAAGTTCAACAACTCTCGACAAAAGTAGATACGCTCTCTTCTCAAAATGTTGAACTGGTTGGAGCAAATGAACAGTTGAAAAAAGATAACAAAGCGCTAAAAACCTTTGTCGATGCGATCAAACTGCGCTTAGCAAGAGATACAAAAGAACTATTGCAGTATGAAGATAGTCAGCTTCGCAAAGCGATCATTCGATTATTTCGTTGGACATTAGGATAATGGCGAAGCGAACGTTTCAAGGCATGAGCTATCGTGAGACGCAAAAAGCGAACTCACAGAATCGATCGCAGTTGAGTCAGGAAAGTCAGAAACTTCTCAAATCGAGTGGTTTCAAGAATGTCGGTTGGGATAATGTGATTGCTCTGTATCAGCGAATTGAGCAACTACTCAACAGCGATCGCTTATCTGAAGACCTCTCACTTGAAGAACTCTTTCTTGAAGTCGATCGCATCGGCAATAAATATCAAACCCAAGCAGAAATTGAGGAATTTAATCAAAAATTTGCTCAGGAAGTTCATGAAATTGGCGAATTAGTCGATCAACAATTTCCTGATACTGAACCTGAGATCATTGACTTCTCTAAATCCAAAAAAAGACGATGAATCTTGACGATAAAAGCTTAGAAGAACTATTCAAACTTGCTAATAAGGTCGGAAATCGGCGATATCACAGGCTAACGACTCAGGACTTTGAAGACTATCGAAAATATGATTATTGGCGATATGTCAATGGCGATAGTGAATGTGGAAGTTCGTTAGAAAGTCAAAAATGGGTTAGAGAACACTCCGATCGAGACTGTCCCATTTGCGACCAGAGATATTCAACCGAGCGACGCAGAACGATCGATCACAAACTTCCCCGCGCCCAATATCCCTGGCTTTCAATGGATTTCAGAAACTTTTGGGTGATTTGCCAGTCCTGCAATCGCGAAAAAGCAGAAATGAACTGGTATGAGTACGAGCATTACATTTATGTGAATTATCTCGATCGATATCCTGTGATTCGAGATGCACGACCGAGTGAATTACTGCGATCGCTGAAACAGAGCTAACTGAAGATCATCCGATAGGGAATTCAGTAACCTACAACGATCAACAAATTGCTACTTTGTTCACCATCAGAAATCCATTACTGTCTCAAGTTAAGCAAAAAGATCAGCCAGTTTGCTGTGTCCCAAAAAATGTACAACTTGTCATTCGTGATCTTTGGCGGGCAGCATCTGCTTCTTTTGTGGAAGAGATACGGAAGATTTTAGGCTAACATCCCTGTTGAGGGATATCATGCGGAAATCGTGTCGGGCTAAGTCGCTCGATTCGGATTTAGGCAGAAAGATTCGGGCTAAGTGACTAAATTTGGGATCTTAGGCAGAAACTTTCAGTCCAAATAATAGTTATCCCTCCAACTTCTGGTTGTGACGGTCATTCAGGAGCTATCTGTTGGTGTCCATGACGCAGAGCCTAATCCCACTGTGATGTAGCGTTTTGCGAGTGCTGAGGAGGAAGCATCGTCAGAGGAGATCGGCTAGAATTAGAGCGTTTGTTGCCAAGCTATAGTTCTGTAGGTGTGATAGAAATGGTTGATTTTAAGAAGAAATTGGGTTTGAAATCAATCGAGAAAAAGATCAATCCCGTTGAGATTTATGATGAGCTAGACAGAAGAAGCGAGACTGGTCCTTTGCGTCCAGTGCAAAAAGAAGTTCTGACAAACTGGTGGTCGCATCGTAAAGATGATAAAGATTTAGTCTTAAAGTTACATACTGGGCAAGGTAAAACCTTGATTGGGTTGTTGATTCTTCAATCCAACCTGAATCAAAAGAAGGGTCCTTGTATATATGTGTGCCCTAATAAGTATTTAGTCAGACAAACGTGCCAAGAAGCAGAAAA
Organism: Leptolyngbya sp. Prado105; assembly: GCA_025454375.1. Taxonomy (GTDB): domain Bacteria; phylum Cyanobacteriota; class Cyanobacteriia; order Leptolyngbyales; family Leptolyngbyaceae; genus Leptolyngbya. The sequence continues at coordinate 7,321 of JALOOO010000094.1, forward strand.
ATTTGGTATCGGGTATGTAACTGTTGATGGTGGCAATTCTTTGCCTGAAGAGTTTTTGAGTTCAGAGAAGATATTAATTACACACGTCCAGAAAGTTTTCAATGGCAAATCAGTTTTCGGGATTGGTGGAAAGTTTACGAAAGCAAGCACGATTGTTTTAGATGATTCACATGCTTGTATAGATTTCATCAACGAAGCATTCAAAATTAGAGTGGGCAATTCTCATATTCTCTATCAACGTCTACTTCAATTGTTTGAAGATGATCTAAGGGAGCAAGGCGAAGGTAGTTTTTTTGAGATAAAAAGTGGTGAAAGCACAACTTTTCTGCCAGTACCTTACTGGAATTGGCAAGATAAAAAGTCGGAAGTTTTACAGATTCTTCTCGATCATGTGGACGACACGAAAGTTATGTTCACTTGGGACTTAATCAAAGACAAGATCGATAACTGTCAATGCTTTATCAGTGGAAAAGAATTAGAAATCTCAACATACTTTAGCCCAATAAATCAGTTTGGCACTTTCAGTAAAGCTGAATATAGAATCTTAATGTCAGCGACCACACAAAATGACTCTTTCTTCCTTAAAGGTCTGGGATTAAATATCCAAGCCGTAACTAATCCACTGACTCCAGAGCAAGAAAAGTGGTCAGGTGAAAAGATGATTTTGATTCCTTCGCTCATCCATGACGAGTTGAATAGAGATTCGATCGTTGTCAGATTTTCTAAACCAAACTCTAGCCGTAAAGCAGGTTTAGTAGCAATTACTTCTAGTTTTAACAAAGCAAAGATTTACCAGAATCAAGGTTCTGTAGTCGCTAATAGTGAAAATATCTTTGAAGAAGTCAGTAAGCTTAAAGCAGGCGAATATAGTAATACGGTTGTAGTTGTTAATCGTTACGATGGCATAGATCTGCCAGATGATTCTTGTAGACTCCTCATTATTGACTCTATGCCATATTCAGAGTCGTTAACTGAGAGATACGAGGAGGAATGCCGATCGAATAGCGACTTAACAAATGTTAGGGCTGCTCAGAAAATAGAACAAGGTCTTGGCAGGAGTGTAAGAGGTGAGAAAGACTACAGTGTGATTCTCATTATTGGAGATGATCTTGTAAAGTTTCTCAAGAGCGCTAGTTCAAACAGGTTCTTCTCATCTCAAACAAGAAATCAGATTGACATTGGGCTAGAAGTTTCCGAGATGGCAAAAGAAGAGGATTTAACGATTGGTAATGACTATACAAAAGTAATTCTTGAGCTAATTAACCAATGCTTAAAGAGGGATGACGGCTGGAAAGAATTTTATAAAGAAAAGATGGACGCAACCACTAACCAAGATCCATCTTCTACAGATAATATCTTAGAAATTTTAGAGCTAGAAAGAAAAGCAGAAGAAAGTTTCTATCAAAACGATCCTGAGATCGCAGTTAATCATGTGCAAAAAATCATTGATTTATACTGCAATGGGGATCAGGCAGAGAAAGGATGGTATTTACAAATACTTGCTCGATTTAAATACAAGATCAGCAGGCTGGACTCTAATCAGGCTCAAAAGAGTGCTTTCAAAAATAATTCTCAACTTCTAAAACCTAAAGAGGGAATTAACTACAAAAAATTAAGCTACATAAGTGAAAACAGAATAAAACGAATTCAAAGTTGGATCTCTTCGCATGAAAATTACGAAGAACTTATGATGGATGTGAATGATATACTTGAGAACTTAAGTTTTGGTCAGCCCTCAGAGAAGTTTGAAAAGGCGCTTCAAGATCTAGGTCATGCGATGGGATTCTTGAGTCAAAGACCAGATAAAGAGTTTAAAAAAGGCTCAGACAACCTCTGGTGTGTGTCAACTGATGAATACTTTATGTTTGAGTGTAAGAGCGAAGTTGACGATTCACGCAGTGAAATATCTAAAACTGAAACAGGACAAATGAATAATCATTGTGCCTGGTTTGAGCAAGAGTATAAGACTGATAAAGTAAAGAGAATTCTCATTATTCCAACAAAAACCGTTTCAAAGCAAGGAGGCTTTACCCATGAAGTCGAAATCATGAGGAAAGGGAAACTTAGATCACTAAGAGATGTTGTAAAGTCCTTTTTCAAGGAATTCAAGGACTACTCACTAGCTGAAGTTAGCGATTCTAAGATGCAAGAATTAATAGTTTTCCATAAGCTTGATGTCGAATTTTTGAAAAAGGAATATTCGGAGAAGTATTATCAGAAAACTTAGAACAATGACAAAATTTGCTGCGCAGATACGGGATAACAACCCGATTGGAGCGGACTGATAAGGTTGGCTGGTTGTGTATCAAAGGTTACTGGCAGCCGCTCAATCGGAACGTTAGCTGGCTTCGTTCTGTCGGTGGGGTCGCAGTTTAGAAATAAAGAGTGAGAGATGAAGTCATTTACGTGCATGATTGATGCAAGAGTGTATCATTTGAGTCGTAGAATAGGCAGATTCATGGACGAAGATATTGTACAAAGACGACTCAGAGAAATTGGACAGATGGGACAAGTTGGAGCAGAGCAACTTGGAAAACTAATACACCGGCAGCACTACGACTTTGCTCACAAAGTGATCCCGTACATTATCGAAAATCACGCTGATAATTTGATTTCTGGTCTTGCGGACAATTCAACTCAAGAGTGGCTTTGCCGAATTTGGAATGATGGCGGTGACAGTGTACTCAATAATTACTCTGCTGCGGTTTATCCAGCTTGTCAGTTTGTAAAGGCATCTGAGGAAATTGGATTAGTTTACTTTGTTATGCCAGCACCCAGAACTTCTGGAGAAGCCTTATACACTGCTATCGTCTTCTTAATGGACGAAGATCTTCCTTCAACCTGGTTGTGGCGGTATTTCACACTAGAGCTAGGTTCATATTTGGTTTCATTACCTCACTTGAGTATTTCTATAGACGATCCAGATCCAGCCGTTGGTTGGACATTCGCAGAGTGGAGTGATTCGCAGCACATCAATCGGGGGAAGTTCGAGTATGAGCCGACGCTGAACAACTTTCTTGCAGTTGTTATCAGTGAGGCGAAGAGTGATTGGTTGATAATTTAGTTGCTGATGAACTTTGATTTAATCTGTGAATGCAACAAATTAGATAGCAGCCGATATTAGCAAGCTAAAGCATGTCCTCCAATCTGTTTGATATCGATTAAGCTGTAGGTATGATTTATTGAAAAGAGGTACACGACATGACACTGGCTGATGTGCTTCCTGCTGCACGACGACTCTCTGCCGCAGAAAAACTCAAGCTCATTCGGATTCTAGCTGAAGATTTGGAGGTGAGCGAGGACATTGCGCCCTTGGAACCCTTCAAAACTTATGACTTGCCAACTCCATATGATTGTTACGGCGCAGGTGAGGTTTTGATGGAGGCCTTCAAACAGCCGGATGCAAGTTAGCAATTATGCGATTCAAATATTCAACCACCAGCCCGGATCAAAATGAGTTTGATAGTTTGCCGAGACTTCCACTATCGCTACAACGGGAAACTCAGAGGGTCGAAGCGATCGGGTTAGTGGATAGCGGCGCTACAGTTAATGTCTTATCTTATGAGCTTGGTCTTCAATTAGGCGGAGTTTGGGACGATCGCAGAGCCATCATTCAGCTAGCAGGTAATCTTAGCAATCAGCCAGCAATGCCTTTTGCTGCGATCGCTCAAATCGGAGAATTTCCACCAGCCGAATTACTCTTTGCATGGGTAAAGCGCCCAAACACCCCCTTGATTTTGGGGCAGACGAACTTCTTTCTTGAATTTGATGTTTGCTTCTACCGTTCCAAGATGGAGTTTGAAGTCAACCCAAAATCGCCGTAGCCAGCCAGCTAACAATTCTGTTAAAGCGGCGAGCATAATTTCGCGCTTCGTTTCGGTCATATCTGTTGAGCGGCGACAGAACCGTTAGACCGACTATGTAGCCGACTATGTAACCGTAAGTATGTCAAGTGGGATTCAGGCTGTTTTGACTCAGATAGAGGTGAGAAGAAGCCGAACAAATCCACCTTCTTTCGCCAGAAAGAAGAGCTAAGCAATTCTAAACTTGTGTGATTGAGTGTTGTCAGTTTGGTATCTAACCGACTATCCTAGGTGTCAATACCGATCGCAGTTTCATCACTGAATTTGCAACTTTTGCATTGTCTCAAGAGTTTTTACAAAGGGAGCGTGGCTTATTCGCTTCGACAATCTTCATTCAACTAGGCATAACTACAAGCTCACGCTCGAAACATCCAAACTGGACTTTCAATCATTGATGTTGATGCAATCCCTTAAACTCGTTGTCCCCATGTTGAGTTTTGAACGATGTTTCATCCATTCGTTGTGCTGACTGGCATTGGAGTGCCATCTGGGTTCCAAGATTGCTTGTCTCGGAGCATTGCCCAACATCGAACGAAGAGCTTACGAGCTAAGGCAACAATCGCCGTTTTCTTGCGGGTTTTCTGTCCACCACAAATGCGTTCATAGGTCTGTTGTGCCCAAGGCTTGAACCGTAATAGCATCCAGGACATTTCGACTAATGCCCCTCGCAACAGTCGTGACCCTCGACGAGTAATGGATCCGAGCTTATTCGTCTGCCCCGATTGGCGCTGGTCAGGGACAAGTCCCGTATAGGCTGAAACTTGACGTGCATTGGCAAAGCGTTCAGGTTTATCAAGGGCGGTAAAGATGACTTCAGCCGTGCGCCGTCCAACTCCCGGAATCGTTATCAATCGTTGCACTTGCTCTTCGTGTTTTGCCAGTTGATTCAGTTGCTTTTCAACTTGGTCATGCTGGTCTTCTAAGTGATCTAGCAAGGTCAATTCGAGTGCTAGCTCTCCTTTCCACAGTTCATCGATACTGCATTCAGCCATGGGATTACACTGTTGTCTCAATGCCTTGATGCCCTCAATTGTCCAAGCTTTCGCTCGACTCGGCATCGTCATGCCTTGTGCCATTAACAAGGCTCGAATACTATTGTGGATTTGATTCATCCGCCAAACTAAGGTTTTGCGATACTTCACCAATCGGCGGTACTGCCGGGTTGATGCAGAGGGCACATGCACCGGATGGATTTGATCCAGGGCAGCGAGTTTTGCTAATTTCAACGCATCGTCTTTGTCCGTCTTGCGTTTCACATTGCGCCATTGCCATGCTTCTTGGTTCGGATTTGCGACTAAAACCCGGTAGCCTTGGGTTTGACAGATATCATAGACCCAGCCACTATTGGTACAGGTTTCAATCACTACTTGTTCGGCTTGGCTTTGATGCAGGAGATTCTCGATCGCGCTTTCAAACATCGGAATCGTTTCGTAAGTTGCTTGATTGGTCGTCGTATCAAACAGACAAGCAACGCGCTTGAATTTTCCCAGGTCAATTGCGAGAATTTTCATATCAGCCTCCGAGGTTGTCTTTGAGAGGAATCTAATCTTCTACCTCCAAGGTATCGGAGGTTTCTTCTCTCCTCTCACGGATTGCATAGATTCTCTCAGTCTATGCCTCTTGCTTATAAAGCCTAAATCAGCCATGATCAAATAGCTTTAGGAACTGGAAAAGGTAGACTGGTTCATTGAAGAGACACTGAAGTTGGGCAATCCAAAAGAAGTTAGGATTATTTCCTGGCTTGACTGAATCGGCGATCGCTTTATAATAATTTCGCTGTCACAGAACGATACTGAGTTATTGGTGAAACACAAAGCTTATCTTAGGCAGGGGTGAGCCATTATACGCAAGGAATTCAATGGTTCTTAATCTTGCTACACAATAATCTCAAAATTCCAATAATGATGAATTACTGAAACTATGAACTACCGAGACCTCATCACAATTGAACCCAATAAACGTGGTGGTAAGCCTTGCGTACGTGGCTTAAGAATTACAGTTTATGAAGTGCTTGAGTATCTAGCCTCCGAGATGACCGAAGCAGAAATTCTTGAGGATTTTCCAGATTTGACACGAGAAGATTTAAAAGCTTGCATTGCTTATGCTGCCGATCGTGAGCGTCGGGTTATGATCGCTCCCTTATCCACATGAAGTTACTTTTTGATGAAAACTTATCACCCAAGTTGCCGAACCGTTTGATTGATCTTTTCCCAAACTCACTTCAGATTATGCAAAAGACAATGATGTAATGATCGTTTCAAAAGATGCAGACATGCATGACCTAAGCTTATTATTTGGGAATCCACCAAAAGTGATTTGGCTTCGTCTAGGAAACTGTTCGACATTGCAAGTTAAAAGGTTACTGCGTCTAGACTTTAACGCAATCAAATCATTCTATGAAGATCAAAACTTATCGCTGCTTGCTCTATCGTAATGGTTCATGGAGAAAGCAGCGTTACAAGCTGACAAAATTCGCTGGATCTTGGTCGCGTCGATGTCTAACTGGAATCGGTGAACCTTGTTGATTGCCAGCGAGTGCTGCCGTTTTTTCTAATGCAGTTCTTAATCGCTTTGCAGCATAGATCGACATATCGCGCGGCACACTAATCCGATCGCGCAAATATCTTAAAGCTACATCTGAGCCAGCAGGAGGCGAACAAATCTCGCCCGTCATCATCAAGGTCAAAGCACAGCGCAGGGCTTCGTCCATTAAGCGATCGTCCGCTGGATTGACTCGAATGATGTTCTGATGATGCTTAATTACTCGATGTAATGCTTCCGCACGAGACGTTTCAGGTTCTGGATAAGTGACATCCGGCAACCCATCCCAAGCCCCTTGATCGACTCGTAGCTGATTGATCTGGGTCTGAGGCGCTTGATTCTCATAGCATCCACCCATCTGAGGCGGCAAATCGTGAACATGCGTATGGAAATCGCTTTGAGTACCTCGATAGGTCGATCGCGTTTCCATCGCATCAAACCAAGCTGACATACGCGGATTCTCTTCTCGCATCGAATAGCCTTTGTAGTAGTAAAGGCTTGCATTCATCCGCTCGACATAAGGCGTAAAGACAACATCCACGATGCCGAAATCTTCTAAAAAGTAAGCTCCGGGAGTTTGACTCAAAGCCGATTCAACTTGAGCCATAATCCGCACAAATTGCTCTCGATTCTGTTGGTCTTGGCGATCTGAGCGAACCGGATAGCACAACCAAGCACACCAAGCCCGAAACAACAATCGCTCTAAGCGTCGTAAAGGAACAACCTTTGGATCATTCATGCTCCAACCCAAAGCCCCGAATTCTCGCTCTAGTGCAATCAGAATATCGTCACTTTCAGTAATGATGCGTCCATCAAGCTCGATCGCAGGCAGCATTCCAGACGGAACTTTGTGCTTATACCAACTCTCTTTCTCCCCATAGCAAAACATTGTGACCTTTTCGATCCGATAGGGAATCTGCTTCTCTTCAAGCCAGAGCCAAATTTTCTGGCAGTAAGGACACCAGGCATGATGATCCCGGTACAGAGTCACTCTGACATCTGATTCAGATTTTCCAAACAGACGTAATCGAGATTGAGCATTCGTTGTGCCATTGACTCGATCGAGGTGAAAATCCGTCAACGCTTCCAGTTCTTCCCAACTAAGAGCAGCCATATTTATTTCAGAAATTCCACAAGTTGATTTAATTTGTCCCAAGCAGCCCCAGACGCAATCACTGCTTTTGCTCGATCAACTCCTGCTTGATAAGAATCGACTGCCTGACCTACTCGCAGCGCCAATGCCGAATTGAGAGCGACTGCTTCTTGTTGCGCCTGTGTACCTTTTCCTTGTAGCACCGATTTGAGAATTTCGGAGTTCTCCTCGACTTCTCCCCCTCGAAGCGACGCGATCGCGGCTTTCTGCAATCCAAACTCCTGTGGATCAATGCTCGTCAATTCAACTTGACCTTGATTCAACACGGCGACATCGGTTAAATCTCCGAGTCCTGCCTCGTCTAGTTTTTCACGACCATGAAGCACGATCGCGGATTCTTTGCCCAACATTTTTAGCGCTTCAGCGATCGGTTCGAGCAGCGATGAATTGAACACACCAATCACCTGTCCCGTCGGCTGCATCGGATTGACTAAAGGACCAAGCAGATTGAAAACCGTCCGAACCTTGAGCATTCTTCGCATCGGAGCAACCACTTTTAGCGCAGGATGCCAACCTGGCGCAAAGAGAAACGTAATTCCAACTTCAGAAATTGCAGCTTGAATCTGATCCGGTGATGCTGCTAAATTCACGCCCAGCGCTTCTAAAACGTCCGCTGACCCGACTCGACTTGATGCAGAGCGATTCCCATGTTTCGCGACTCGTACCCCTGCCGCTGCTGCCACAAAAGCAACTGCTGTCGAAATATTAAACGTCGAAGCCCCATCGCCCCCCGTTCCACAGGTATCAATCACCGGAAAACCTAGCCGCTCACTGGCTTGTGCCTGAGATTGCAACACTGTTGCCATTCCTGCTAATTCTGCGGCTGAGATCCCTTTCGACTGCAACGCAGCCAAAATCGCACCCGACAGAACAGGCGGAATCTCATCCTTCAGCCAGCCCTGCATCAGGATTGAGGCTTGCTCGATCGATAAAGATTCGCGATCAAGCAATTGTTGAAGCAGATCTGACCATTGAGTAGTGTCTATTGTTGGGGAGATCATAGAAAATGAAAGACAAAACAGCACTGTAAAGATAATCTCACGCATCGGATTTCTTGCGGATCTTTCTGCCAATTGTGGAAATTACATAAAGTAATGGGCGGAAGTCACAAGATGTAAGCGATTCTTGATACCGTAGAGATGCGGATTATATTTCAGCTAAATTAAGTAGCAATTTTTTCGCGGCTTATGCTGATTTTTCATCAGGTCATCTCCATTGCATTCTCGGCATCCATGTTGCAACGGAAAGGGTTTTAGTCAGTGCAGATTCAGAATCGATTCGATCCCTCGCTTAATTTAGTTGTGCAGCCGAGCGATCGAGAAACACATTTAGCGCTGTATCAATTAGGTTTTCAAAAAGTCGCAGTCCTGCCGCAACTGCTCTATCGTGCAGTCAGCGAGTTGGAACTGTCATCGCTCTTTGGTGCGCTCTGTCAGCGAGTTTCTGAAATTGGGCAAGCGATGTCTCGCTATGTCTTAACGCGATCGCCTCTGAATGCTCAACCCCTGCTCAACGAATTTCTCAACGCTCAGCCGCTGCAACAAATGACCACGCTGGTCAAACATGCCTGGTTTTTTCAGGTTTTGGCGAATCAACAGTTATTTTTTAATTACCAGCCGATTTTTGATCTCAATTCGCGCCGTGTGATTGCCCATGAATGTCTCGCAAGAGCGCGGAATGATCAAGGTCAGCAGTTCAATGGGAAACAATTGATCGATGCAGCACTGTCGATGAATTTAACGCGCGAGTTTGATAATTTAGCGCGATCGATTTGCTTTACCTCGCTTGCACAATGGAATCAAGCAGAACGTCCGATCTTTTTTATCAATGTCTTACCGAATGCGATCGCTCATAGTCCCGAATCTTTAGAGCGCAATTTTCAGCAAATTCTCGATTTGGGATTGTATCCTGATCAGATTGTTTTTGAACTGACCGAGGTCGAAGCCCTAACGAATCACCCCAATCTCCCAAAAGTCATTCGCCAAATTCGTGCAGGTGGATTTGGATTGGCTTTAGATGATCTGGGGAGTAATGTCGCGATCGATCATTACTGTATGGAGTTGCGACCGGATGTGATTAAGCTCGATCGTCGCATTGTGCATGGCTGTAGCCGATACGAAATGAAGCAAGTCATGGTCAAGAGCTATGTCCAGGCTGCACAAGAATTGGGAATTACTGTTCTGGCTGAAGGCTTAGAAACCCCAGAAGATATCAATTTTTGTCGATCGATCGGGGTCGATTTGGGTCAAGGCTTTGGCTTAGGAATGCCAGGTCAAACCCCGCTTGGAGCCACAACCGAGAAAATGGTTTGTTAAAACCTCGGTAGAGTCGTTCCGGGCAGCAATTCTCATTATGACTTCTGACTATTCAAGACGATAAGAACGCGGTAGGGTGAGAGAGTCAGAAGCTTAGTGATGTAGAAAACTTTTTGCAGTCTCAAGATGAGAATGTAGTGACTTTGGAGAATTGAATTCGGCAATTTAAACGATCGCGCTTACTGGCAGAAGCACAAGCCGCAGGTGGACTGTGACGAGATAACGGCTCCAAGCGCGGCAGGCGTTGCCCTAAATGCCCAGGGCTAGTTTATTGAAGAGAGAAAAACTAAAATAGCTGTGTTGTTTCTCATCCTCTCTAACCATGAGTCTGATTGAGCATCTCAAGCAAGTGCGAGACTATCGGACTCAACCACGCTATGAGTTGTGGGTGATTCTTTTATTAATCGTGATGGGTGTGCTAAGCGGGTGTACAAGCTATCGAGCCTTGGAAGAATTTGTGGGACGACATCAAGCCGCATTACTCGAATTGCTAGAACTACCATACAACCGCCTGCCGTCGTATTCCATCCTCCGCAAAGCAATTGAGCGTCTTTCGTATGAGTCGCTCCTAAGTACAGGACAAAAATTGTAGAACTTGCATAAATTCAGTTGCTTTCCGCTCGAAATTGAGCACAATATTGCGAAGATGATCCAAGCCATAACG
>JALOOO010000095.1 GCA_025454375.1 Leptolyngbya sp. Prado105
GCCCAGTTCAGTGGGGTTATTCTGTTAGCCCGCCGTTTACGTGCGGGCGGAATGACAACGAAGCGAGGAGGCTTTCAGGAGTTTTGTCAGTCAATCAGGTCTAAGAGGGTGTTTGAGAAGTAACTATTTTGCACCTGCCCTAGAATGAATTCGGGACATGCAATCACGAAGAGATTTGTCAGTCAATTAGCTAGAGAAATTGATCGCTCTTTCTAAGCTTTCTTGCCAAATTTCGACTTCAAATCATCCAACGAAGCTGGATTCTGCTGAGACTTCTGTGTCTTCTGTTCGGGCTGTTTCTGCGCCACTTTCTTAGCAGGTTGAGAACTGATCGGACTTGATTTCTGCTCCGATTGTCCGCCCGCCGATTTCATCGTCAAACTAATCCGCTTCAAAGCCTCATTGACTTCTAAAACGCGCACCTTTACAACCTGACCGACTTTGACAATCTGATTTGGATCGCTGATAAATCGATCGCTCATTTGCGAGACGTGAATTAAGCCATCCTGATGTACCCCAATATCGACAAATGCTCCAAAATTCGCCACATTTGTCACAATGCCTTCGAGTTCCATGCCAACTCGGAGATCTGAAATTTCTTTGATGCCTGCTTTGAACGTCGCGTACTTAAATTCAGCACGAGGATCGCGTCCCGGCTTTTCTAATTCGCCAATTATGTCGCGCAGAGTCGGTTCCCCGATCGCGTCTGTGACATACTTTTTCAGATTCGATTTAAGCTGTTCTGCAATTTGAGCCGTTTGAGCGAGAGGGACATTCAGATCTTTGGCGATCGCCTCCAAAATCGTATAGCTTTCCGGGTGAACGGCTGTGTTGTCCAATGGATTTTTTCCATCTCGAATTCTCAAAAAACCAGCCGCTTGCTCAAAGGTTTTTGCACCAAGTTTTGGAACTTTTAGCAAAGACTTTCGATCTTTGAAAGCTCCATTCTCGTTTCGGTAAGTCACGATATTGTTCGCAACCGTTGAACTGACTCCAGAGACAAACATTAATAGCTCTTTAGAAGCAGTATTCAGGTCAACGCCAACATAGTTCACACAGCTTTCAACGGTTTCATCTAGCTTCTTCTTCAAGAGCTTTTGATCGACATCATGCTGGTACTGACCGACTCCGATCGATTTTGGATCAATTTTTACTAATTCTGCTAGCGGATCTTGTAATCTGCGCCCAATGCTAATTGCACCTCTGATTGTAATATCGAGATCTGGAAATTCTGCGATCGCAACATTACTTGCCGAATAAATCGAAGCTCCCGATTCATTCACAATCACTTTGATGGGTTTGCGTTCCAATGTTGTCAGAACTTCTGCGACAAATTCATCGGTTTCGCGGCTAGCCGTTCCGTTGCCGATCGCGATTAATTCAATCTCATACTTTTCAATCAACTGTTTCAAAGTCATTGCTGCTTGTTTGCGCTTTTCTGCTCCCGTATGCGGAAAAATTGCTTCATATTTGAGGAACTGACCCGTTTGATCCAGCACAGAGACTTTGCAGCCTGTACGGAAGCCTGGATCGACAGCTAGAGTCGGTTTCATTCCAGCCGGAGCCGAGAGAAGTAACTCTCTCAGATTCGTCTCAAAGGTTTTGATCGATTCGATATCTGCTTCTTGTTTTTTCAGCGATCGTACTTCTGAAATGATCGAGGTTTTCATCAATCGATTGAAGGAATCTTTAATCATCGATCGATAAAATTCTCGTACAGGCTTTGCCTTTGCCCGAATCGTTTCAGATTCTAAATATTGCAGCACTGCATCCTCATCAAAGCTCAAATCAAAGCTGAGAATGCCTTCTGCTTCTCCACGATACAAAGCAAGTAGATTATGCGGTGCAATCTTAGTAATCTTTGCTTGATAGCTGCGGTACATCTCAAACTTAGTACTTCCTTCTGGATGATCCGCTTTGATCCGAGATACGAAGACTCCAGACTCTAAGAAAAATTCTCGCAGATAAGCCCGAAGTTCCGCCCTCTCCGCAACTTCTTCAGCTAAGATATCGGACGCACCTTGCAAAGCTTCCTCAACGGTTTTTACGCCCTTCTCTTCAGAGAGATACTTCTGAGCTTCGTCTTCTAGGGAAGTTGCTTGTGCGTTGGGCTGATTCAATGTAGCGATAAATGCAGCCAACTCACCTAAGCCTTTCTCTTTTGCGATCGTCGCTTTCGTTCTCCGCTTCGGACGATAGGGCAGGTACAAATCTTCTAGCTCATTCTTTTGTAAGCAATTCTCAATCTTGAGCTTCAAGACCTCAGTCAATTTGCCTTGAGACTCGATCGAGTCGAGAATCGTTTTTTTTCGTTCTTCTAGCTCTGTAAGATAAGTAAAACGATCGAACAAATCCCGCAACTGCACTTCATCCATTTCGCCAGTTCGCTCTTTTCGATACCGGGCAATAAATGGAACTGTCGCCCCTTCTGCAAACAGTTCGAGTGCATTGCTGATCTGAAACGATCTCAGTGAGAGTTCTTCGGCTAACAGTTGAGGGATATTGATCATCTCGGAACCCACGCTAAAAATTCTGCTGAGTTCCGAGTGTACCTTAGAATCGCTGAGGTGTCACAGTTCCCGGTGTCGTTGCCGGAGGAACGGGGGTGCTACCGCCAGGAAGAGGCGCTGAGGGCTGTCCAGTCGATGGTGTTGTCGGTGCAGGCAAGGTGACAGGCGAAGTCGCCGGAGAACCGGGTAAAACGCTCGGTTGCAAATCCTGACTGATGTCGCTCGCGCTGATGCAATTTGCGATCGATTGCTCTGTGGTCAATTTTAAGTCTCGACTCAAATCAACGACGCAGTTAGAAAACCGTGCAGGCAGCAAGCTTTGACGACAGCCTGATAAAACATTCACCAGAGCCGTCTGCGGCGCTCTGCGGCGAATATCAACCACACAGGTCGAAGCTTCAACTGGACGACGCACCTGCCGACAAACTGAGAGGGCATCCGCCGCCGCAACTTCATTGCGAGTGATGCGATCGACACAGATTCCTAAATCTTTCGGACGAATGGCCTTGGCACAGGCATCTGCTGCAACCTCGGCTGAAACTTTCCCCCGAGTCAAATCCCGCGCACAAGCCCCAAAATCGGCTTCATCGACACCAGGACGAATAAAGATATCATCCAGCACGCCCGCTTTGACTGGAGCCGCTAACGCCATCAAAGTTCCGATCACGGTCGATGCGACGAGCGATCGAGTAAATTTAGACTGCATCATAGTTGAAATTGACATCCTAAGAGTCCTCGCCCCACAGGTATACAAACGTTAGGAGAATTGTGGCATATCTGCTAGGAAGAATCGAGAATATCGTATGAGATTTAATGCTTCGTTTCAGCCGATTACAGCCCCTACATCCCCCATTTAGTCGTGTCAAATTAATAAAAAGGAGAAAATAACTTTGATTTAAGGTAAAAGTTTTTAGATGAACTGAAACAGAATTTGAGATAAACTCTTGAAGACAGATTCAATTTTCTACAAATTACTCCAAACGTTCCCAAGTACTTTTTTTGAGTTGATTGGCAATACTGATCCTCGAACTAGCACTTACGGCTTTGGTTCTCAAGAAGTGAAGCAAACCAGTTTTACGATCGACGGTATCTTCCTGCCACCACTCCGAATGCGTCAGGCTCCAATCTATTTTGTAGAAGCGCAAGCGTATCGGGAAGAGGAAAATTTCTACTATCGTTTCTTCGGTGAGATTCATCTGTACTTGAAAGACTACAAGCCTGATCATGATTGGAAAGCAGTAGTCATCTTCACCGAAAAGCGATTTGATCCAGGAATTCCTCGTCATGATGCAGAATATGAAGATAATCCCAGAGTACAACGGATTTATTTGAATAAATTGCCGCCAGAAGTCGGAGATCGTTCGATTGGGCTAGGACTTCTTCAACTGATTGGAACGAAACGGAAACAGGCTCCAGAGAAGGGACGGGCATTAATCGCTCGTGCTGGTCAAGAACTCACGGATGGTACAACACAACGAAATTTTATAGAATTGGTGCAGACGGTATTTATCTACAAATTTCCGGAACTCAACAGTTTAGAGGTGGCGCGTATGTTGGGATTAGGCGACTTGAAACAGACTCGCGTGTATCAAGAGGCGCAGGAAGAGAAGCAAGATGAATTGCTGAAAATTACAGTGCCTGTACTTCTGGAAAAAGGAATGACCGTTGAGGAGATTGCTCAACTCTATAAGCAACCCGTCGAAATTATTCAGCGGTTCGCCTCCCAGAATTAGGATTAGGAGTAGTGAAATATGGAAGCGTCTGAAACCTCCAGACATCTGAAGCTGCTCAAACCATTCTTTCAACCCTCCCTGACAATATCCTGTGGGGATTCGAGCTTATGCGGATGAAATTGAATTTCCGGTTGAAGCCATAATTGAAATGGCGGAAAGCTTCGCTTAGCCGAAGGCATCGCTGGATTTCTAGACCAGGACTCGATGAGTTTTAACGACTGTAAGCCGCTCTCAAGAATGAAGTTTATGAAACGGGCAAGCTGATTCTGTTAACTGAACTGTTCAGTTAACAGAGCGACCAGAAGCCACGATCGCGCGATCGTGGCTTTTTCGATAGGGAGTTAGCGATTGCAGATTCCATTATTTCAGAACCCCGAAGTTCCATGATAACTAGATCTCTCTAGCTGATTAGCACCGTAATTGTTCTGTAGCGCTTTACACTAAATTTATTCACTACATTTATCTTTAAATCCCTTATAAATAAAAGCAGCATTTCTGCTATCCTCATTTTTTTCGTGACCACTGTATGAAAAGTTTGCCCCTAGAACGGAGAAGCACGTTCGTGGGGAACGTACACGAGAGAGTTTGAGGAACGCAACTATTATGTCTTATAACTGGGCAGACAACTCCCGCAATGGTGCGATCTCATTGAATGCCACTCCGGCTCAGCAAACGGTCAGCAATGCGATCGGCACTCTTGATTCGGAGGATTACTTTCGCCTTAACATCAACAGTCGCAGCCACCTAAATTTTTCCCTTAGTGGCTTAACTGGTAATGCAGATTTGCAACTGATGGATAGCAATGGGCGCATCATTTCCAGTTCGACAAATGGTGGTACTGCGAATGAATCTATTGATCGGATCGTTGATACCGGAACTTACTTCATCCGTGTGTTCCAAGCGAACGCACTTGTTCTTAATAGTAACTACAGTCTCAATCTCCGTGGGTCTAGGACAGGAGTTATTGATGGGACAACAGTAGACTTTAACGGTGATGGCAGAACTGACTTCCTGAGACAAGAGAGAGGGGAGTGGGCTTTAGATAAAGTCAATACTACTTACGTTCTACTCTCCAACGGCAATGGCACGTTTAATAGAACTGTGCTGCCTGAGAATCTTGACCTCCACGGCGATTTCACCAATCTCTATATGGGTGATTTCAACGGCGATGGGCGAACTGACTTCCTACGACAAGAAAAAGGGGGTTGGGGAGCAGATAAAAACTATACAGGCGCTGTCTTCCTCTCGAATGGCAATGGCACGTTTAACAGAACCATACTGTCCGAAGGGTTTGACCTCGATGGTGACTTCACCAACCTCTACATGGGTGACTTCAACGGTGATGGTCGAACTGATTTCATGAGACAAGAGAAGGGAGGATGGGCAGCAGACCAGAACTACACAGCTTCTGTCTTCTTCTCCAACGGCAATGGCACGTTCAATCGAACCATCTTGCCTGAAAACTTAGACCTTAAAGGGGATCTCACCAACCTGTATATGGGTGACTTCAATGGCGATGGTCGAACTGACTTCCTCAGGCAAGAAAAGGGAGGCTGGGCACGAGATCGAGCTAATACTGTAAATGCCTTTCTCTCTAATGGTAACGGCACATTTAATCGAACAATTCTCCCTGAAGAATTTGACCTCACTGGCAACTTCACCAACTTGTACATAGGTGATTTTAATGGCGATGGTCGAACCGATTTCTTGAGACAAGAGAGGGGTGTTTGGGCAGACGACCATATCAATACATCGCATGTCTTTCTCTCTAATGGCAATGGAACATTCACCCGCAGTAGCCCGTTAGACCAGTTCGGTTTGCATGGGGATCTCACCAATCTCTTCGTAGGCGACTTCAATGGCGATGGTCGAACTGACCTCCTGAGACAAGAGAGAGGGATTTGGGCGAACGATCGCGTCAAGACAGCTCATATCTTGCTTTCCACAGGCAATGGTGGATTTAACAGCATTGGCTTATCTGAAGATCTTGGCTTGCATGGAGACCTCACCAATCTTTTCACCAATAACGCACCGCACAATTTCCGATCGCTCAGTTTCAACAGCACAGAAGCACGAGCTAGCGTTAACCAAATTTATCGCGATGTCCTAGGCAGAGATGCTGACCCGCTATCACAAAGCTGGTTAGATACACTCAGGCAGGGTTGGACATTCCAGGAAATTCGTGCTGGAGTTGCTAGAAGCGATGAGGCGCGATCGAAAATCAACCAAATCTACCGTGAAGCTCTGGGTAGAGATGCTGATCCAGCAGGAATGGAGCACCACATCAACTTATTAGCATCTAGTCAGACACTTCAACAAATTCGGGACGGAATTTTCAACAGCGAAGAAGCGAAACGCCGTCTCAGCAGTAGTTTACCAACCACAACAACTGAAGCAAACAAATTTTTCAAGCTTCAGTTTCTTGATTCTAACTATAATCCAAATTACGTTAGCGGCAGGGATAGTACTGGAAACTGTGGTCCTGCAAGTCTAGCAATGGTTATCAAAACTCTCGGTCTCGAACCAGCAGGATTGAATGTTCAACAGAGTATCGACAGGGCTATTACTCTTATGGGACGCGAGCCAAAGGCAACCTTTACTTCGGATTGGCAAATTAGAACCGGAATCCGAAATGCAGGTGGAAGAGCAGAGAATTTTTCTTCTTGGCAAACATTAGATCAAAAGCTTGCCGAAAATAAACCAGTCATTGCCTGGGGGCGTTCTAGTTCTACTTGGCAATCACAATTTCCAAATCGCTCACTCTTCATTAGCTCAGAGGGCGATCATGTTCTTGCTATCTTAGGAAAAGCCGTAAGCGGGCGATATATTGTTGCAGATCCACTGTACCGAGGTGGATCTGTCGAGATGACAAAAGAGCAACTTGCTAGATTTTTCACAACTGGCAATCCTTTGGGTACTGCCTTTGCTAAGTAAAAGTTACACCATTATCCAGTGAAAGCTGGAAACACCTGCACTTTGAGCCTAACGACAAGCCTGAACTAAGATACCTGAATGCATTGTTGAAAAAACATCTTGCATTCAGGTATTTTGCATTAACCCATTTACCAGAAACACTTCATCCGCGATCGCTCCCACAACCGCACCCAAACCCGCTAATACTGCCCAAACCGCTCCATCATCGACTTCGCGCGCTTCTGATTGGCGATCTGCTGCCGATGCTCATTCTTCTTCGCCGCTTCCCCTAGAACAATCTCTAGCGCGTCTGGATGCGCCTCACAATACTCAAACATCGCTTCGATCAACACCTCGCGACAAAGCCCATTTTTCCGGCAGAGTTCCTGTAAGCGATCGCTAATTCCAACCTCCAGCCGCATCGTCCCCTGCTTCGTTTCTAGGGGTGGCAAAATCGGCTGAGGTTTCGGTTGAGGGATGTCGGCAAGTGTAGATACCTGTACCTCTAGGTTTCCAGATGTCGAGATATCTTGAGTTGCAGGCACCGGAGCAAGCGAAGCATCTCGACTCGGCACAGTTGGGCGATTGCAGTTTTTCAAGCGTTCAAGGGCATCAGACATGGTGAATCTCTGGGTAGGTGGGCATCAAGAGAGGTTAAGTTTTAGAAGTATAAGTACCTAGATATCTAGACTTCCTAACATCAAAAAGGTCAAGCTAGTACTTTAATGATTTCCTCAAATGGATATTGCAGGTCTTTTTGTCCAAGGTCAGAGAGAAGTTTGCCTTGTCGAATCGCACTCTTGAATTTCTCGGACTCTCGAATTGATGGAAGGATCGGAATGTCTCCGGCAAACTCTTTCATTGCTTCGATGTTTTGCCGACCTTCGAGCGTTTGAGTATTGCCAACCCAGCGATCGCGAAATGGAATAATCCCCAAAACCTTTCCAGTGAACGCTATTAGATTCGCCTGTTCATTGAGAAAGTCGAGCGTATCGATCAGACTGTTCATTCCTTTGACGTTGGCTTCGACAGGAATGAGAACATAATCAGATGCACCAACTGAGGTGAGGCAAAGTTGAGATCGAGAAGGTTGGACATCGATGAGAACGTAATCAAATAGATCCGCCACTGCTTTGAACCGCAGTTTGAGGATGAATGCACCTGTGCCACTGCTACTGAGGAAATCTGAGAATTTGAACAATCCACGATCGGCAGGAATCAAAAATAGATTCTCGTAGCTGGTGGGGTAAATGCCATCCTCAGTTTTTACCGCTCCAGTCAGCACCTCAAATAAGCTGGGCTGGTTGGGCTGAACCTCGTGATTTAAATAAAAGGTAAGGTTAGCTTGGGGGGGCAGAATCGATCGCTAAAACGTTCTTCCCTTGTTGAGCTAATAAAAGCGCTGTGAAAAAAATAGTGGTCGTCTTGCCTTGTCCACCGGAGAGCGAGATACAGGAGCAAGTTCGCATAAAGGGTATCTCAATTCGATGAATAGAGCATACACGACAGAAATCAATATATCTAGAAGTGTCGGTATCTAGATATCAAGATACTTATAGTAAAAGAATGTAATGAAATCTCAATCTAGATAACGAAGAAAGCACTGGAAGCGAGATTTGGGAGACCAAAACAATTGAAATGTAGTTGGCAAGTTGTGAATCGTGCTAACAGTGCTTATCGGCTCTCTGAGTGTGCAGCTTCTATCTCAAAACTCGTCTCGATCTTAGAACTCGATTAATCTGAGGCTGGCTGAAGTAGGGAGCCGTTAGACACGTGCCTCTAAAGCAAGTTGTGTCACCAGAGATGTAAAGTTTCGGGTCTTCTGCTGCTCCAAGTCCGCTGTGTCCAAGATTCCAGCCAAAGAAGATTGCCTTTCCAGACTTCATGTATCTCTGTGCGTCTTCGTGAGAAAGTTCTGATTGACCTTTCTGTGGAGTGGGATAGCTAGAAAGCCCTTGTCGCACAATGTAGACTCCTGCCGCACTTGCACCCGTACTGTAATAGACAAATCCATTACGAAATTGAGTTGGTAAGTCGAAATCAACGGCGACGCGCCAACTTCTTCCCCCGGGTCCTCCTTCCTTGACAACCTGTGCCCAAGTTTTGAGCGGTCGGGCTTGCACTGCCATCACATCTGTCAGCAGTAACCCAAAACAAATTCCTGCGATCGCAATTGTTCGCTTCACCATGATTAGATTCCTCATCGTTGTAAAAGAGCCATTAGCGGGGGAAGGAGAACGAGTTGATAACTCTATCTGCTGTTTCTGCATTCAAGTCAGATGCGGGGTCATAACTAACCTGGATAGCGTGCTGACCATCAGGAGACAAAAACATAAAGCCAATGTGATTGTTACCCTTGTATTCGTAGGTGTACACGATGCCTGTTCGATTGCCAAATTGCGTTTTTCTGGGGTTTCCAATAAACCTATCGCCACCAGCATTCTCGATCGCAATTTTGTTAAGACTGCGACCATTGACTCGGTTGATCCGAATTGCGACCGAAGGATCAACTGAGTCGTGCGGAATTCTGTTTCTTTTCATACATTCCATCCAATCATAATGAGATGGATCGTATACGCCTACAACTTGCTTGGAAGAGCCGCCTCCAGTGATTGTTCTGTAACTCTCTGGAATCTTGAAAGCAATTCCATGTCTACCTCGAATCGTCCTAGTTTTCTTAATAGGTACAACTCGATCTTGAAAGGGGCAGATATCTGCTGGAGAGCGAGATTGAGCAGGTGATGAAAACGTGAGGCTTAAAGCGAATTGTCCTGCTACTAGAGACGCTAAGAGAAGGGATCTAATCATTATTTGAAATTACACAAAGCTGAGGTTTCGTTTTGGCTCCACTGAATTACGTGAAATCAAAACCTTGTTAATTAGAGTTTTCCCTCTTTAAACGAATTATCGAAATCGAATTGTCACTAAAAATTCAAATGTACGATTGCGTCTTTCACCTGCTATCTACTCATCTCCAAATGTGAGCGAAAAAATCAATACCCACTATTCCACTGCATCGAAGCCAAATGCGAACAATCTGAAAGTTTTGTCTCATCGTCGATCGCTTTCACCACCCGCCGATACAGATCCTCTGCAAATATTCCAACTCAGAAACTCCAGCCATAAACTGTTGAATCTCTCGAATTGCTTCAGCCATATCCCAAAGCGCCGCAGCATCTCGATCATGGCTTTGCATAAATCACTCGACAGGTGCTTAAAATTTCTGCTCGACGGTAAGGATTCGTCAAAAGCTCTTTTCGGACTAAATCCACTTTGCGTCCAAACGATCGCTCCAACTCAGTTTGCAAATTCTGCCAAGTTTTCCAAGATAGACGATAACCTTTTTCAAACACTACTAACACATCCACATCACTCGGATCGTTGCCCGTTGCTCGAAAGTCATCCCGCAACACCGACCCAAATAATCCGAATTCCACAATACGGTAGCGATCGCACAATGCGGTAATCTCGGATACGTCTACTCCTAGGCGCGATTGCAAAAGTTCCGCGATTGCCCTTGTTTGCGAAGCGATTGGCAGTGTTGATATTGGTTCCATCGTCATGACTGCCCCACAACTTATTAAAACTTCCATGCTCTATAAATCATAGCTGACCTTGAAAAGAGTAATCGTGGCATCCTGTTTCTCAACAAACTAACCAAATCAATGAAGCGCAAAAAATGCCTCAATACCCACTATTCCAGCGCATCGACATGAGATGTGCAAAATCTGACGTTCTCGTTTCGTCGTCGATCGCTTTCACGACTCGCCGATACAAATCCTCTGCCTGTTGCGGCGAATTTCCAATACTCGTCAAGCCCAATTTTCCAAATTCAGACAAACACCCCATTAAGTGAAAAACTGTTCCCGTTTCTGTACTCGTATCAAAGTGCAATTCATGATGCGCAATGATATCCATCAAATCATTGGGCAATAACCCACGGTATTGCGATTTCTGTAAATTATCTGTTGCCATATAGTACTTTGGTCGTCCCTGCTGGCTGTAAAATAAACCACTCGATAAGTCATACCGCCCATTTGTCAAAAATTTCAACGTCATAAACGGATGCGTTGTGCCCCCTTTTCGCAAATTGATTTCAATAGCGTAAAATTTCCATCCCTCCTCTTCCTTCACGGCAACAAAATCCACTCCAAATCGTTCCAATGCCCCCTTGGCTGCCAACGTCCGCCCCACTTGTAAACTCAAATCCTGAATGCTCATCCGATACGCTTCATCCGCCGGAAAGCGACAGCCGAGGTAAATCTGTCCATTCAAAATCTGATCATGCGTCGAGAGAATTTCGACTGCTCCATCGGGTGTGACGCGACCTTGAACACTTGGCGAAAGCTTATGTTCTCCTTCGATGAAGGCTTCCGCGATCGCGCCTAATTCAGGAATTCGACCGCCATAATTTTCCCAAGTCTCCCGTTTTGCCTCAAACTTCAGATGAGCAAAGCGATCGTAAATCTTCGTCACCCGCTGCTCATGCGAAACGGTTCCAGGTTTGAATTCTCCCAAATGCCGCAAATCTAAAATTGCATTTCCTTCTCCTGAAAATCCTTCATTCAACTTGATCACAACTCGATGTAATTCAGGATTGCGTTCCCATAACTCGGCTGTTACCACTGCGAGATCTTTTGCATTCCACACTAATTCACTTCCATCTGGAAAAGGAATCTCACTTTCAGCAAAAATCTGCCGACTGCCGCTCTTTGTGCCCCAATTCAACAGTGCTGGATCGAGCGCGTACAGAGGAAGCCCTAACTGAACCGATAAATCACGTTCACAAGTCGTCGAGTTGTAGCAAATCATATAAGCCCGATCGGGATTGACCGCTTGCCGAATTCGATCGAGTAAACGCGGTCGATCGAGAATTTTCTGCGTCAAGGGTTTCATCGACGAATCGTAAGTCGAGAGCAAAAGTAAGCGATCGCGCGCATGTGAAAATGGAATGCCTGGTAATAATTGGAGATAATAATCAATCACACTCGGATGAATCGGCTGCGAAGTGACATAGACCAATCGAGTCCGAGGATTCCGCAATCGAATCAGCGAAAAAAGCAATCGTTCTTCGTAATGTAAAAAGCCTTCAATTTTCAGCAATTCGCGCTGATCAATACTGAGCGACGGAATCACGATAATATCAGCATCACTTGTGTCAAACTCAACCACATTGCGCCAGCGATCGCGCAACTGGTTCTGTAACTTCTGAAACTCAAGGGTTGGATCAAGCATGTTCATAGCGCACCATTTGGCGATCAAGCTGATACTCGCGATCATATCCACTGAGATTACGGCAAAGTGAAATTAGCAAGAAAGCGTAAAAATGAATAAATCAGACCTAAGAAAAATCTACCTTCAGAAGCGTCAATCTCTTCCTCGATCGCAATGGGCATCAAAAAGTAATTCGATCGTGGAACATCTCAAAGCTTCAGAGCTAGTTCGATCGAGCAAAACGATTCTCTCTTATTGCAGCTTCCGCCAAGAACCTGATTTAAGCGAACTTCTCACCCTGCCGAAAGTTTGGGGATTGCCTCGCTGTGTTGATTCCTCGCTCTCTTGGCATGTTGCTAGCGATCTGCGATCGGGAAAATTTGGCATTCAAGAACCTGATCCCGATAGTCTTCAAATTGATGTTTCAGAAGTAGATTTAATGCTTGTGCCTTGTGTGATGTGCGATCGACGAGGCTACCGTTTGGGCTATGGGGGCGGATTTTATGATCGCTTATTTAGCCAACCGGAATGGCAGGAGAAAACAGCGATCGGGATTCTGTTTGACTTTGCACTGGTAGATGAGTTCTCGATCGATCCTTGGGATCAGCCTTTAAGCATGATTTGTACAGAATCAGGATTCATCTAATCTCCTCAGATTATGAATGCTTTGCCATTCAACTCAAATCGCTCTCGTTGCCTTCAGCATGTGATACACAATCAACAATTGCGTCATCGCTAACGGATAGCTCTGAATCATCTCACCTGTTGTGCCTGAGACTTTCCCTAACTCTGTATCGCCCGTCGGATTACACACATTCGACAATGCTGGCAGTTCATCACAAATAAAGCGCTCTAGATGCACCACCTGATCCTTTGTCGCATGTCCATCAATTTCCAGCACATCGACAGGCTTACCCATATCGCGATCGAGTCCTAACCGAATCGCCGATCCCGTGGGTGAATTTTCCCCCACCACTCGCGTCAACTCCGGATGTGGAATCGTCGGACGCAGCACCAATCTCACATCAAGCTGCCCATTTGAATCCGTTGGAGACGGACAAAAGCTCACGACTAAATCTGACCAGGTGCGCTGTGGACGAATATACGCCTCAGAATCCGGCTCTCGCTTTTGCAATTCTTCTAAAACCTGGTCTTCTGTATAGCCGCGCTTTTGCGTATCTCGCTTGATCTTCCACTGTGCCCGCAATGACTCGGGTGGCGCAAGATAAACCTTCACGTCATAGGCTTCTCGCGCCACCCGAGTCGAATATCCCAGCAATCCTTCAACAATCACAAACTTACTCGGCTTGATATAAGTCGGCGCTTCAAACGTTCCGGTCTTGTGGCTGTAGTTTGGTTTGAGAATGGGCTGCCCCGATCGCAGAAGCGATAAATGCTGCTGCATGATATCTAAATGATTGCAGTCAGGATGCAGTGCAGTAATCCCAATCTGAGCGCGTTCGGTGCGATCGTACTTGTGATAATCATCCGTACAAATCGTCGTCACATTGTCCTCACCTAACACCTGAGCAATCCCACGAGTCAGAGTAGTTTTACCTGCTGCACTATCGCCAACAATGCCAAGGATAATAGGACGGGACATGATTGCTCCTGGGAAATTCACAGATCGATATTTCTGTAAGAAAACCACCAATTTTCCAAAATGAAAAGTGGTGAAGTCAAATCTTACGATTGATTGACTTGTAAATTAATCACCTGTAACAATTTTTGGCACTTTGAAGAAGTCGCCATCGCGATCGGGTGCGCCTTCGAGAATGATTTCACGATTAGGGTAAGGTTGAAGCTGATCGACCCGAACGACATTGGAAACATCGATCGCGCGAGTCGTCGGCTGTACATCTTTCACGTCCAACTCACTCAACTGCTCAAAGTAGTCGAGAATATCGTTTAACTGAGTTGTAAATTGCCCCTCTTCTTCAGGAGTCAATTGCAGCCGAGCTAAATGTGCGACTTTTTGCACCTGTTCGCGATCGATCATACAAATTCTCTCAAAATGAATCGTTTAGAAGTATACATCCATCCCCGATCGACCCGTCGTTTTTAGCCAGTTTTGAGCTTCGATGTAGTTGTTCGGCGCTTGCAGAATGGCGCGCTTCCAGTAGTCTGCGGCTTGATCAAAGAATTTTTCACTTTCGTCGTCATTGCCTTCTTCTTTGGCTTTCTCGCCCAGGTAGTGATAAATCACAGCGATGTTATTCAAAGCTTGAGGCAGACGTGGATTTTCGTCGATCGCTTCGTGGTACAGGTTCAAGGCTCTCTCGTGATCCCCATTGCTGGCGTAAATCAAGCCCATATTGTAGAGAATGTAGCTACGATCGTTTGAGTCTTCTTCGAGTTTCAGCGCTTCTTCGTAGTTTTCAAGGGCTTCTGCATATTCCCCATCAGCCTGTGCGGACATGCCATCTCGATAGTAAGCAAAAGCTTCTTTTTCTTTCCGAGTTGCCGGAAAGACCTTCAAGATCAGATCCGCCATGACGGTAAAGCTTTTATCGATAAAGTTGTCGTTACGTTGAGATCTAGACATAGGAGGAAAACAGCTTGTTAAACAGTGAGACTGTATTTCAGTGTAGCGCTTAGCGTGAACTGATTTCTCAATCTAAATTTTATGGAACCGTTGAGAGTCCGAGATCGGTCCAGAACCGCAAACGCATCTGACTGCATTATTTTCCACAGAACTCTTCCCCGATTATAGAGCGGCAGAGAAATTCCAGATTAGAATAGGCAACAATCGTACTATTGACAGTGCCTTACCAATGATTAACACCTTCGACGAAACTATTCAGGCTGCTCTCGCCTTGCCTCCTCACTCGCGCGCGATGCTTGCCGAACATCTCATGAAAAGCCTTGATGCTCAAGATCAAGCAATCATAGATGCTGCCTGGGCAGAAGTTGCGGAACAACGTGTTCAAGAAATACAGCAGGGCAAAGCGATCGCCATTCCTGCAAGTCAAGTACTTCAAGAATTACGGAATCGGGTCTCTTCTAATGGCTTGTGAGTTTCATCCAGAAGCAAAACGCGAACTTTTTGAAAGCGTAGCGTACTACGATGGGATTGATCTCGATTGAGGAAATCGATTTGTTCAAGAAGTCGAGCAAGCACTTGATCGGGTCGAACAACTTCCACAAGCGTGGACAAGTCTTTCAGCTAATTCTCGGCGCTGCCGCTTAACCAGCTTTCCCTACGGCATTGTTTACCAGATCCTACCCCAAGGAATTCTGGTTTTGGCAGTGATGCACCTTCAACGTAAACCTGATTACTGGAAAGATCGCTTGGTAAATTAATCAAGACATGATCCTCCGATTAGAAGTTTCATGTCTTTGAAATAAGCAGGTTAAATTCCCTACGATCGCACTTGCACAGGCATCACCAAATACGTCATCTTCACGCTGCCTAACGGCGACAAAATCACCGGACTCGTCGAAGTATTCAACTGCATTTGCACTTCTGCCGTATTGATCGCCTTCAAGCCATCCAAGAGATAGCGCACATTAAATGCAATCTCCATCCCTTCGCCCGAAATCTGAGCCGGAATCGCTTCTCGACCACTCCCGACATCCTGAGCATCCACCGACAATGTAAGCTGCTGAGCCACATCGTCTAAATGAACTTTCACAATATTATTCTTCTGATCCGCCAGCACCGAAATTCGCTCCAAAGAACTGAGAAATGCCCGACGATCGATCGTCAATTGATGTGTAAACTGGCGCGGCACAAGCTGACGATAATTGGGATACTGACCTTCTAGTAATCGGCTGGTCAAACGCTGATCCGCCCACTCAAACACCACTTGACTTTGATCAAACCGGACATCAACCGCATTGCCATTTTGGCGATCGAGCATTTTCATCAATTCTTGCAATGCTTTCGCAGGAACCGTCACATCAAATTGCGGCTCAGACTCAGACTTTGCTTCTTCCTCGATCGTCTTCACCACGGCAAGTCTGTGCCCATCTGTCGCGGCAAATTCCAACCCGTCCGGTTGCACACTCACATGCACTCCGGTTAAAACTTGCTTCGTCTCATCTGCACTCGCAGCAAATAGCGATCCCCGTAAGCCATCGACGAGCGCATCTGCAACCAAGTGAGTTTGCTCACCTTCATCAATTTTCGGCAACTCTGGAAATTCCTCCGCCCCCATGCCTCGCACTTGATAGCGCCCCGAAGCAGAAGTCAAGGTCGTGACATGATTTGCTTCAGCATCGCTCTCGATCGTGATCTCTCCATCCGGCAATCGTGAGATAATATCGCTCAATAATTTTGCCGGAAGCGTCAACACTCCACTCTCCTCAACTTGGGCATCAAAACTCGTTTGAATTCCTAAGCTCAAATCGAATGCACTCAAAATGACACGCTGCGTAGACTGATCCGCTTTCAGCAACACATTTGCCAAAACCGGATGAGTCGGACGCGACGCAACGGCACGACTAACGAGAGACAGATGAGCATTAAGGTGGGTTTGGGCGCAGACCAGTTTCATGGCAGTAGTCAGATTATGGGACGAGGAGGAAAGCTGTGGAAAAACAATGAACGACTCTATATCAAGCAAAGATGTAAATCGTTTGGTCTACATCTAGCGTTTTTGTCTCATGCTTGAGCATCCTAGCACTAGATAACGCGATCGATCAAAGATTAAATGTGAAGGCAAATTGTACATCTTTTCAGTACTATTGTACGACCTGTGGAAAATGTGGAAAACTAGGCGATCGTCGATTTTTACAACTGAAATGCGATCTCAGCCTGTGGAAAAACTTTTCCACAGCCAGAAGCAGCGCTAAAATTTCCGCAGGTTGGTCAAGTTTTCTCACAGGTTTTCCACAGAAAATTGTAAGTTTTCCACAGAAACGATTCTATACATAAGTAAAAACTATAAATTTCTGTAATTAGATTAGTGTTTATCCAAAATGAACTGCCCTACGCTGAGGGAACGGTAAACACCTCGGAATAGTCATACGATCTACGATTAAGGTTTTATCTCGTATGACCGTTCAGCTTGACCGTCCCTCTCGTCTTACTCTTCCGTCTCTGCGCCCTATGGCTTCGATCGCACGCAAAAATCTATTTGAAGATATTCCGCGTTTTCTTGTGGCTCAGGCGGGAATTGTTTTTGCGGTCAGTCTGGTTACGATTCAGATCGGAATTCTTCGTGGGTTTACTCGTTCGACAGCCCGACTCGTCGATCAATCTAGTGCGGATCTCTGGGTCGCTTCTAAAGATATTGTCCATCTCGAATTGTCCTCGCCTATGCCTGCGCAGCGAGTCGAACAAGCTCAAAAGGTCGAAGGAGTCGATCGAGCCGAAGCCTTAATGATTCGATCGAGCATTTGGCGCGATAGTCAGGGAAGAATTACCCCGATTCGGATTTACGGCTTTGATCCCAGTAGTCGTCTGTTTGCAGGTTGGGAAGTAACGCAGGGCAACCTCGACGCTTTGAATCAGCCCTACACCGTCATGGTTCAAGTGCCTTCATCTACACCTCATTAGAAAATGCCAATGCTTACGGTTTAGGCAGCACAGATACAGGCGTAACCTGCACCCGTCAATCGAATGGCGAGATTGCCTGTGCCAATCAAAACCCTTCCTTTACGGCTCCTGACCCGAATCCGGCTCCTCCTCGTCGCGTTAACATCCAAGATCCGATCTCTTTCGTTCTGATTCGGGCAAAACCGGGACAAGATCTCAACCAACTGAGACAGCGATTAGAATCGACGCTCCCCGATACGCACGTCTATACCCAATCTGAAATCGCGGATCTGACCCGCTCCTACTGGACAAATCGAACGGGAGTTGGCTTTGTCTTAGGATTAGGAGCAACGGTTGGATTTATTGTGGGGATGGTGATTGTCGGACAAATTCTATATTCATCCGTTTCCGACCATATTCGCGAGTTCGGAACTCTCAAAGCAATGGGTGCGTCAAACTGGGTAATCTACAGCGTGATTTTAGAACAAGCGCTCTGGATGGCAGTCTTGGGCTATATTCCCAGCATTGCCCTCTGTCTCGGTTTGGGTGTGTGGACACAAGCGGCTCAAGGCATCATGATTTTGATTACCCCTGCCACGGGTGCTGGTATTTTTGTGCTGACGGTTGTGATGTGTGTCGGTTCAGCAATGTTTGCGGTGCAGAAAGTGACGCGAGTCGATCCAGCGATCGTCTTCAAAGCATAAACTCTGAGGAATTTCCCTGAAATCGAGAAGATTCGGCGTAAGATTTTGAATAGTCATTACGCATCTATACATAGAAATGATATGTCTTGCAACTCGAAATGACGCAGATTGTTCATATCTCTGTCACACCAATTCATCCCATAGCAGAATTTGAACTCATACAATAAGGCTAAGAGTCTAATCTTTTTGAAGGGTGAGAAATCTGTTCAAATTGTTTAAATTTGAACAGAGTGACATCCTTCATCTCAGGAGTTTAGCTCCCTGCTCTTGAAGTCATGATCAGAAAAGACTATTTCGACACTCCTCCACACACCCTTCCCCTTATAAACTGTTTTCCTACCGTTTGTTAAACGAATGACTGCAACCCCGATTGATTTGATGTACCACTCTGAGAGCCGGGTGACTGAACCTGGTTCTAACAGTTTGGATTGGGCAGATAAAGCAATCTCTGCCTGTGGAGTAGAAATGGTGTATCAGACTGGTGGCGATCGCTATCATGCTCTACGCCAAGTGGATCTGACGGTGCGATATGGCGATATTCAGCTTCTCATGGGTCCTTCAGGGTCAGGAAAGACAACGCTGTTGTCAATCTTGGCGGGGATTCTCACTCCAACTACGGGCGGTGTAAGCTTGCTAGGACAGGAGATCACAAAACTGTCGAGTTCTAAGTTAGCTCAGTTTCGCCTAGAAAACATTGGGTTTATCTTTCAAGGCTTCAATTTATTCCCAGCATTAAGCGCGATCGAGAATATCGAAGTCGCACTAAATCTCAAGGGCATTCGGGGATCGTCTGCTCGTCAGCAAGCGATGGAACTGCTTGATCAAGTGGGGCTTGCGGATCGAGCGAAATTGCATCCTCAAGATCTCTCAGGGGGGCAGAAGCAACGAATTGCGATCGCGCGTGCCCTCGCTGGCAATCCGACGTTGATTATGGCAGATGAACCGACTGCGGCACTAGATTCACATAATGGTCATGCCGTCATCGAACTGCTGCGAACTTTGGCGAAGGAGCGAGGTCGGACGGTGCTAATCGTGACGCATGATCCCCGGATTGCAGATGTAGCAGATCACATTGCTTACCTCGAAGATGGGGTGTTGGCGAATGGAGAGCGATCGGAGATCAGTCGGATGCGAGAGTCTCTGATTGCGAATAACCTGCCTTGAGGTGGATCGATTTAGCCCGTGAAACCGGATACTTTATTCATGTGAGCGAAACGAGTTGAGTCACACCGTCGAGTTTGCAAGCTGTGTCTATTATTTTTCGCTATACAGAACGC
>JALOOO010000096.1 GCA_025454375.1 Leptolyngbya sp. Prado105
GTGGTAATGTTTCTTGTTGACCAGAAGACGAACTGGAGACATCGATGCGTCTTCCATCAATAAGTTCTAAGAAATCTTTACTCTTTTCGCGGACATGTCTACCGCAGAGAGATTCTTCTATTAGCTTGTTAATTTCGTCTTGGATATTCTTGTGATTTTCAGATTTATCTTTAGATCTAAGCCGTATGGCTTTTAGTTTTTCATATGTTGATCCAAAATTTTTTAGGAACGGATCTAAAGCATTGTTGCTAGATAGAAACGAGAATATACTGCTTTGAAGGTTTGCAAAGAAAGAGCGCCCAGCAGGAATAAAGAGTTGAGAAAAAGCAACTTCCTTACCAATAGACGTACAAAGTGAATCCATAAAGTAATTTCTTAGCGTATCTCTGATAGTAAACAGTCTATCGATACGGTCATATTCCGAACCCCTATCAAGGTCTTTCTCCTTCGCTTTCTTCAATAGATTTCGTAGTTTAGTCCATTCTAGTTTAAAGAAATCAGAATACTTAAGAACTACTTTCCCCTTAGTAACATGCTTACGGCTAACTTCTATAAAAACGTTTGAAACTTCATATCGAATTAGAAAGTCATGATTACCCCAAGATTCGGGAGGGAAATATTCTTCAAATATCTTGCAGTATTTTGAATCTAAATTACTTTTTGACTGCTCATTTTCCACAGCAGATAACATTGCCCATACAAAATTCTTGAAATAGAAGAGAAGCTTTGCACATACACTTTTGCCGCTAGCTTGAGGCCCAATCAATATATTGATTCTCTTAATTTCAATTTCTAGATGTTTGATACCTGCAAAGATTTCAACTGTTAATTTCTCAGTCATATAGAGATAGAGCAGAGACTATTTCTCAGTCTAACATGTAAGCTTCAAGCCGAGAATTAATGAGTTTACTCGATCGCTAAAGACACTCGATCGCCACCCACCTCTTTCAACGTCCCCAAAAGCTGAATCACCTGTTCGTAAGGCAACCCTTTATCGGCTTTCAGCACAACCGTCCCTTTTGGATTTTGTGCCAGATAGTTTTGAATGGCTTGCGCTAATTGTTCGCGAGTTGCAGGAGTTCCTTGCAGCAAAATTTGCCGCTGTTGATTTAACCCGACAATCATCGGGTCAGTGGGTCGATCGCGATTGACTCCAGACTGAGAACTCGGTAAAGCCACATCTACCGATTGAAAGTTCGTCAAAGTCATCGACACAATAATGAAAAACGTCAGGATGGTCATGATCACATCCATCATCGGCACAAGATTCACTTCTGGCATCGACGAGCCGCGCTGTCTGGCTTTAGATCTCATCGCTCAAGTTTCTCCTGTTGTACCAAACCTGTCGATAGATTAGCTCCAACTCACTGCCAATCTCAGCAAAATAATCCATCTGCTTCGCTTGCAACGTCACACACAAGCGGAAAATTGCTAAAGCTACGATCGCAACAATCATTCCCGCAGCCGTCGTAATCAATGCTTCCGCAATCCCCAAAGCCGCCCTAGACGTATCGACTGCATTCCCAGAACCCCCAATTCGCAAATTAAAAAACGTGATAATTAGACCCGTCACTGTTCCCAATAGTCCTAACAGCGGAGCCATTGCAATCACAGTCTCAAGGAGCTTATCGCCCTTGTGCATCTTGGCGAATTCACGATCGCTTGCTGATTCTAGTGCCAGTCGTAAGGTTTCCGGTTCCGGGTGATCGAGTTTCAAAGCCGCATAGAGAAACCGCGCGATCGCAACTTCCGTATGAGATTCAGAAATCGATCGCGCTTTATTCCAGTCTGATTCAGCCGCCGCTAAGATTTGATGTGCCAAGCGATCTTCACCACTCAGCACATACCACCAGAACCAAGCTCGTTCTAAAGCACAAGCAATGGTTAGCACCGATAAACCTGTCATGGGAATCATCACAGGTCCACCTTTTGTCGCTAAATCAAATAGCGTTGACATTACTTCCAGCCAGCTCGATCCATAATTTGCAGCGCTTTCGCATTGTTGCGTCCATAGGTTTCAGCGTTCAGTTTGTCATCCTTGAACTTCCCATAGCTCTCCAGCACTGCATCAACTGGAACACCTGCAACCGCGGGATATTCGTTATTGCTTGCTGCAAAAATTTGCTGTGCTTCCTTGCTTGCCAGAAATTCTAAGAACTGAATTGCCGCCGCTTTATTTGGAGCCGTCTTCAGGACACCACCGCCACTGATATTGATATGAGTTCCTCGATCTTTGTCGCCTTGATTCGGGAAAAACACGCCAATCTTGGCAGCAATTTCTTTGTCCTCAGCTTTCTTCGACTGCGCTAGACGAGGTAGATAGTAAGTATTCACCAAAGTCAAATCACCTTGACCTGCCGCGATCGCTTTAATTTGCGCCGTATCATTTCCTTCGGGCGATCGCGCAAAGTTTGCGACTAAGCCTTTTGCCCATTCTTCAGCTTTCTGCTCACCATGTTTTTCTAACATCGCACCTGTGAGGGATTGATTGTAGACATGACTCGACGATCGCACAATCAATCGACCTTTCCACTTCGGATCAGCCAAATCCTCGTAAGTGCTAAGTTCAGAAGGTTTGACGCGATCTTTGTTGTACATGATCACGCGAGCGCGTTTGGTGAACCCAAACCAGAGATTGTTGGGCGATCGTAAATTTTCAGGAATGGCTGACTTTAAAACCCCAGAATCGACAGGCTGAAACAATCCTGCGTCTTGGGCACGCCAGAGTCTACCCGCATCGACCGTAATCAGAACGTCAGCAGGGCTGTTTGCGCCTTCACTTTTGATCCGCTCGATCAGTTTGTCTGCATCCGCTTCGACTAGATTAACTTTAATCCCCGTTTTCTTGGTAAACGCTTCGTAGATTGCGTTATCTGTATCGTAGTGGCGTGCAGAATACAGATTCACAACTGCCGCAGATGTCCCTGCTTGCATTTTGATCAGTTGATGAACCGCGATCGCTGCTACTGCCGCGCCTGAGGCCAAGAAAATCCGCCGTTTAATCGCCATAACACTCCATCTGCTGCTGATTTTGTTTAAGTCTGATAGTTCTTGCGACTGAAAGTTTGTAGTCTTATTGAGACTCTTTATTAGTAAGCAATGTAGAGGAGTTCCAAATTTATGTCAAGTAGACTCACGTAAAGATTAAAAGTTTGGTTCAAAATCCTTGGCAAATAAGCGCTTTAGAGGGTTAGGGGCAGAAATATTGCCTACACTGTTGACAATTAATCTAGTTACTGCTTTATGATCAGACAGGAATTATTTGCAAAATTGAGAGATCGCTTTTTCTCAGACCGATTTCTTGTTTTGAATTTATCGATCGCGATCATGATTTTCAAACTGTCCCATTTCCAGCTTTGGCACATGCTCCCGATCGCGATTGGGCTGCACGGATTACTCTTTGCAATTCCCATTCCATCGACTGAGCAAGCAGCCGAAAAGCCTAAATTCGGAGAGTCGGTTGATATTGTAAATCTGCCAAAACCCTCACCTAGCTCGATCGCTTCCCCAACCCCAAAGCCCTTGCCTAAAGTTCAACCTTCCCCCAAAATCCAGCCTTCATCTGCTGTAGCGTCCACGCCTCAACCTCAGCAAACCGTTCAACCCCAACCGCAAGTCTCTCCATCTCCCCAGCCTTCAATCAGCCCCTCTCCTTCAATCAGCCCCTCTCCTTCAATTAGCCCCTCTCCTACAGATGTACTACAAATTATGGGTGCAACTCCAGGCTGTAAAGGTCGAATCGGGTGTTGGCAAATTAGCGAATCGAATGGGCGAAAAGTCGCTGGAACCCTTGAACAACAGCTTGAAACCCAAGGCTTCATTTTGACAAAGCAGGAGCTAGAACCAGACACGGGCTTTCGAGTGTATGAAGTCACAAAAGATGGGGTAAAGCAATACTATCTGCACATGATTTGGAGCGATCGTGGAACAACCTATGTTCGCGATCAAAATTTACTCCCCTTTGATCAAGTTTCTATGCTCGTACAACAATAAAAAATGCCCTTACTACCAGAGCAAGAGCATTGAGTTATTTGAGAACCAAGCCTAAAATCTAGCTACCCGATTTATTTACACTAAGCGTATAGGCAGGCTTTACAGCAGGCGTTTTGACCACTTTCTCAAACAGTGCCTCATATTGATTCAAGGCTTGCTCGAATGAGTAACGCTCGATCGCATATTGTCGTCCTTGCTTTCCTAGCTTGGCACTCAGTTCTGGATTGTTGTACAACTCCAAAATTTGATTTGCTAATGCTTCGGGATTTTCTGGCTCAACGACGATACCGCCATGACTTTTCTCGATCGCTTTGGCTGCACTTCCAGTACTGGGGACAGAAGCAATAACTGCCCGTCCACTGGCAAGTAGAACCTGAGTCTTCGATGGCATATTAAACGAAACGACATTGCGTTTCTGCACAATCAAACCCACATCGGCCGCAGCTAACATCTCAGGCAACCTTTCGCGCGGTTGGAACGGCATTAATTTCACATTGTCTGCCCCATGTGCTTCACAGTGCTGTTTGAGTTTCTCGATCGCTTTCGGCTCTCCTACAATTGCAAAGGCAATCTCAGGAACATGCTTCAACTTCGCTGCTGCTTCGATAACAGTCTCTAACCCCTGTGTCAATGCAATATTTCCCGCATAGAGAACGACAAATTTGCCATCCAGCCCATGTTCAAGCCGAAAAGCATTGTCCTGCTTTGACAGCGGACGAATGAAGCCTGTATCTACCCAGTTTGGAATACAAGTGAGCTTACTAGGCGGCACACCCTTACCTTCTAGATTCTCAACAAATCCATCTGCAATCACACTAATCGTATGAGCCGTGCGGTAAGCAAACTTCTCCAGCGCTTCAAAGACCCGAATCATCGTTCTATTTTTAAGCAGTCCTACATGGACAGCCGCCTCCGGCAAAATATCCTGCACATTGAGAACGATCGGGCAGTTGTGAAACCAGCTTAAAAGAGCAGCCGGAACACAGACAGGCAGAGGAGGAACCGTTAGCAGAATGACATCAGGTCGCCAACCCTTTAAAGCTTGTAGAAAGCTAGTCACAACAAAACTACTATCGAGCAAAACGCGATCGATAAGACTCGGTTTCGGTTTTACCCACATATAGCTCCGCTGAATCATCACTCCGTTGCGTTCTTCAGTGAGATAAAACTTGCCGCGATAACCTTCGTAAATCTGACGTTGTGGATAGTTCGGCATTCCAGTAATCACTCTGACTTGATGCCCCCGACGGACTAACCCTTCCGCGAGTTCTGTCATTAACGGTGCAATTCCAATCGGCTCTGGGTGGTAATTGTAGGAATAGATCAAAACACGCATAGTTTAGTGAACCCAAACGGCAATAGTCACGGTGTCTGTAAAACTCAGTGGACTTAACCTGTTGGAGATTGGAAATGCGCTAGGGGGGTCACATATCACCCACAGGGATCGAGTCCTGTAAGTTCTAAGCTTGAAATCGAAAATAACGTGAGGGGCGTTGATTCTAGGATTCCCATAAATGATGGCTCTTTACGTCACTTCACAAGAATGCAGAGAATCTAGCTTTGCTGTATAAATTTCAATGAAAAGTCAGTGGTGAACCTTTTATGGGGGCGGTCTATATTACATTTCAAGCCTGATGCCCGATTTCCGGAGGGTGTCAAAAGTTATAGTTCTCGTGAATTTACTGACTCTTCAGGAACAATGACGGAAAACAAAGCAGCATAGTCTAAATCTGCTAGGTGGCGCGCGATCGCTTGGGTCAAAATTTGCTGGACTCCCTCAACAGAAGCCGTTTCTAGATTCGACGATCGCGCCGTTTCTAGAAATAAATTCATATCTTTCTGCAAATGCTTCGTAGGAAAGTTGGGATTTGCAAAATCGCGATCGATCATTCGCTGTAATTTCTTATCAAATGTCGGTGCATACAAAGCACTTTGTCGCACAATCTGCATAAAGGCTTCGACATCGACATTCTGACGTAAAACGAGTCCAAGACTCGCAGCAAAGGCACTCGTCAGCGAACCAATCAATTGATTCAATGCCAATTTAACCGTGGCGGCTGAGCCAACTGAACCAATTAGAACTGGATTTTCACCCAAATCTTGAAGCAATGGTTTCCATTGTTCAAATTGCTCTGGTTCTGCGCCAACCATCACAATTAACTTGCCTGATTTTGCTTCAGGAATGCTGCCTAAGACTGGCGCTTCTAGATAGCTTCCGCCTGCTGCGACGACTTCAGCCCTAATCGCTCGACTCTCATTAGGCGAAATAGTACTCATTTGAATGATCGTACGATCGCGTAAATCTGCTTGGCTCAAAACTTCTCGGATTGCCGCAGCATTTGTCAGCATTAACACCACACATTCAGAAGCCACGATCGCATCTGAGGGGGAAGTTGCGATCGTGGCTCCAGAGAGTCCTGCTAATTTTGAAGAAGTGCGATTATAAGCCGTAACAGAATGACCTGTGGCAATTAAGCGCTGAGCCATCGGTAATCCCATCAAGCCAATTCCAAGAAAGGCAACTTTTGCCATGAGCTAGACCCCAGACTGTCCTCTCACAGTTTAGAGGACTATTGAATAGCTTTCATCAGAAACTCAGCAATCTCGATCAGTTCCGACTTATTGAAAACTTCGAGCAACGTTCGAGCCGCCGCCCTCGGTTCTAATGGAATCGAAACCTGTTGCTTCACCGCAGGAGCAGCAGATTTGACAGGAGTAGATTTGGCAGGAGCAGGCTGTGCAGCAGGATTGAGCAGTTTCTGAAGATTAGCAGTGATTTTGATCTTCTCAGCTTGACCTAACAAGAGCAGATCGCTTGCCTGTTTTAAATCTTTGATCACAATCGGAGCAAGGGCAGGATAAGTATTTTTAGGATTTGCGATCGCGCGTTGCGTCGTTTGCAGCAGAGTGACCCAGGATCTAGAGGTGCTGCTGATTTGAATCAGGCGATTACAGAGTGCAACAAGCTGCTGACGACCTTTTTGAGAATCGCCCTGCTTGAAAATCTGCAACATGCCCTTGAGAATAGTTGTGATCTGGGTTGAAGCGTTTTGAGGGAGAAAATTGCTTTTGGAGGAAGAAGATTTTCCGGTTTTGAGGGCATCAAGATACGCCTGCAATTCTCGAAATGTTGGCTCTGAAGCCGCAACCGCTTGCTGAGCATCTTCTTCACGTAATCCAAATGGGCTTTGCAGCCCCTCGATTAATTCTTTAAGCGTGTCAAACCCCTTGAGGAAGAGATCTTCTAGACGCTGATCGATTTTGACAGGATGCTCTTTGAGAATTTTGAAACAGTCTTCAAAATGGTGCGCGGTTCTCTGAATGCTGTCAAACCCAAGCATTGCAGCCCCGCCTTTGACTGAATGAGCAGCACGAAACAATTCGTTTACCCGCTCCGAATCCGCCATCGTGGCTGCAAGATCGACCAAGCCTTGTTCGATCGTATCGAGATGCTCTTTCGCTTCTTCGATAAAATAACCGAGAATTTGCTGCTGTTTAACCGATTGCACCGCCCTGCTCCTGAAGTGACAGATTCAAGTCTGGGAAAATCTCCCTTTGCCTTTTTCAGTGTTCCCAAGGACAGTAAGAATTCACGGGGAAATCGGCTAAATCGCTTTTAGAACAATTCTTTGCTGCAATTTTATTAAATGCGGGTTTAAAATTATTTCTTTATACTTAGATTCACATTTTTCTAAAATGGTTAAGTTCTTGTCCTGAAGCTTTCCTGCTTCGAGTGGATAACACAATGGAATACGGTAAAGTAATGGCAATTCGTTCGCTGCTCGTTCAGATCTGAGATTGAGAGTCGTTTGTGTCTATGGAACAGTCGAACCTTTTAGAACTCGCAAAACAAGGGGAACCTAATGCGATCGCAGCGTTGATGAATGCGGTGTTATCACCGAAGGGCATTACAGCGCGGGCGGGCATTGAGGACGACTGTTTGTGCATTTTTTTGGAGTCTCAAAAGCCGCTGAATCAAGAAACGCTAGTGACGTTTATTCAGAAGGGTTTGATCGAGTTAGGAAATGACTCGATTCGATCGGTACGGGCGCAAGGGAAACGAATTGGCGATGAAGCTTTTGCCTGGACGCGAGAGTTTTCGCTGCGATCGTCAGAGTCAACCTCTCGCGTTGCCACACTAACCCCCCCGATTGAAGAGGAGTTGCCTGAGGTCGAAGAAACCGTCGAACTCGAAGAGGACGAAATCGAGGAAGAAGAAGCGCTGTCCTTCCGAGGGTGGGTGAAGCGGCGGTGGCGCGTCTATGCGATTCCAGTTGTGCTAGTTGTCATTGGTGGATTTGTTGTAGGTGGGACGACTGCCTTCTGGTCTACCTCGAAAAATCAGGCTCCAAATTCGGTTGAGGCAGTCATGAAGCCGCACAATGACTCGCCAGAGGCAAAGCAGAAAGAAGCAGAAACGTATCTTAAGGCAATGACTGCTGCACAGGAGAATTTCTATCGGCAAAATAATCGGTTTGCTAGTAGCTTAGAGGAATTAGAGCGATCGGCGAATGTGATTTCTCAAAGCTACAGTTATGCTTATCGTCTGCGAGTTGGAACTGATTCAGTGATGACAGCGATTCCGCGTGAGGCGGATTTACAGAGTTATATCGGTGTTGTCAGTCTGACCCCATCGGGAACGGCAAATCTCATCTGTCGATCGCTGAAGCCATCTGTGCAGGCTCCAGAAAAGCCGAAGGCTGTAAAAGGGTCGAAAGCATTGGCTTGCGGAGCGCGATCGCAAAAGCTGCCTTAATAAAATACAATCACCCTCCCATTGCCGTTGGGAAAGTTGTGAAAATAAACACAGTCACAGCAATGATGGCAAGTACACCCTGAATCAGATTGCCAACGATCGAGCCGACGACAATTCCTAATCCCGCCTTGACCGCGATCGTCAAATCTTTGCGATAAAGATATTCACCCACGATCGCCCCAACTAAGGGACCAAAGAAAATTCCAATAATTGGACCGAGCGGACCTCCAATCGGCAACGTGGGGAGAAATCCAAAAAAACCGAGAATAAATCCAACAATCGCGCCAATCTGTCCCCAATTACTCGCTCCCGCCTTCTTCGCCCCCCAATAGGTCGCGAGAAAATCAATTCCTAAACTCATGAGAAAGACAATCACGCCAACCGCAAGCGCGATCGTCATATCCGAAAATCCTCGAACTGCACCCCAAATGACGATCGCGCCTAAGATCAGACTCGTTCCTGGAATCCCCGGTACAACTGCGCCTACAATGCCAACGAGCATGGCAACGACTAAGACCCAATACAGAGCAACCATCATGAGCGTCCTTTGAGTAACTGAAAGCCTTTGAGACGACTGTAGCGTATTCAAGCACTAAATTGGATCATCGCCAGTAGGATTTTCCTTTCCAAAACACCCCCAAAATGACGCAGATCAAAGAATTGAATCCCAAAAACGGAGTCAACAATTGCGGAAAGATCGTATCCGGCAAAAACGATCGCAGCCATAACCACAAAGCTAAACAAGGAACTAATGCCCACAAAATAGAGTTTGTGATCACAAATCTCTGTCGATACCAGCGTTCCATTACGGCAACAGCTAATGCACCGACCCCCACAGCGGCTGCCAGTCCAATTAAAAATCCAAACGCCGAGTTAAAAATTTGTGCCACAAAAGGGCGCAATGGAGGCGTGTCTGCTGCTTGGAAAAATGCCCAGTCGAGTAAAGTTGTGAACCCAATCGTCACAAGCGCAACTTGAAGCAATTCTGTCCAGGGAAGATATTTGAGTGGGCGAAGCGGATCAAACATGGAAATTTGGAGTTTTAATTTCTAAAGAGATAGACTAAAACAGACTTAGAGGCACTTTTGGTTATAACTTAGCGTCCATCAGTCAACTACACTGCAACACCAAGATAGAACCAATATGACACGGCGACACTTTTTCTCTACCGGATTGCCCCATCTGCTTGGCATCAGTTTGATGGTCGGTCTCACGAGTCAACGTGTCCTTGCACAACCGCCGCTGGAACCTTCCAAAACTCCATTGAACCTAGCAGGGATGTGCAGTTCAACTGTCGCGGGCATTACCGATACAGATATTCAGCAAGCAGAGTTATCAGAGCCAAGCCTTTGGTGGATTCGCGATCAGCTTGCCGCTCAAAATAAATATGGAGATCGCTTAGTCGATGGTTGGCTCGCTTGTACAGGAACAGAAGAGCCGAATCGTGTCGATGTGGTTGTGAATGCTCAGCTTTGGAGTCTGCTCGATTTCTTCGATCGCTATGAGTTTATTCAAAAATTCGGCACAGCGA
Source organism: Leptolyngbya sp. Prado105 (assembly GCA_025454375.1). Taxonomy (GTDB): domain Bacteria; phylum Cyanobacteriota; class Cyanobacteriia; order Leptolyngbyales; family Leptolyngbyaceae; genus Leptolyngbya. Next base: position 10,281 of record JALOOO010000096.1, read on the forward strand.
CTACAGGCTATGGCTACAATCTGCGCGTCTTTGATCCACAAGGCGGTATGCTGGCAGCTTATACCTGTAACTTCAATTCAGACGTTGCGACAAAAGATGCAGAGAAAGCAGTGGACTGTACGACGTTTGATAATTTAGCTCGCTCTAGTTTCTGGTCGCCGACTAAGCCGACCTTCGGATTTTAGCCCAGAGAGAACGATATTGCTCGATCGTGGTGTCACTTATCGGCTCTAAAAACTCACTGCGATCAAGCAGTTCTGGTTTTGGGACGAGCAGCGGATTCTGGCGAAGTTGATCAGGGAAAGTGTTGGCATCCAAAGTTGAAAGAATCGGCGATGCGGCTTGACTAATTAGAGAAAGTTGAGGCGCGACATCCGGTGTCCAGCAGAAATTGATCCAATCTGCAATCGGCGAATTTGACTGAACAGAAGCGGGACGAACCCATAAATCAGCAAAGAGTGCCGAGCCAGAATTAGGAAAAATTGCTGCGATCGCAGGATTTCGTTTCGCTGCTTGGAAAAAATCAGTAGACCAAGTTACCGCGACCCAGACATCATCAATCACAAGGGATTGCAGAGCGGTAGTAGAACTATAGACTTTTGCTTGTCGATTTAAGGATTGCAACTCAGCTTCTAGAGTTGGAACTTTGCTTAGATCGGCAGTGTTGTAGGATTGACCTAGTTTTTTTAGGGTGAGTCCGATCGTTTCTCTCGGTTGATCGAGGAGCGCAATTCGACCGCGCAGATCTTCGCGCCACAGATCCGACCAATCTTGAGGCGGCTGGAGATTGCGATCGCGGAAAATATCGGCTCGATACGCAATTACCGTTGCTCCCCAGCGATAGGGTGCGCCCCAGACTTGGTTGTTACGGGTGACTAGATTTCTCCAGCGATCGGGAAGTTGAGTCCAGAGTTGCCAAGATTTTGGATCGAGCGGTTGAATTAACTGCTGGCGAATGGCAGTTGAGAGCCAGTAATCGCCCATCGTAATTAAGTCTGGAACCAATTCAGGAGATTGACTGATAAAAGGCAATCCTGGAGAGTTTTGCGCAGTGTTGGGCTTCTGCTTCCAAGCTTGTAGCGCGTTGAAGAGATCTTGCAGTTGGTCAACGGGCTTGAAGTCGAGTTTGATATCCTGCTTGAGTTGTTTCTTAAACTGATTGGGCAGTTGGTTTGGGATGGAATTTTTTAGCAGTCTGACTCGAAACGCTGACGGATCGGGATTGCACCCGCCGAGCGTCGTTCCGAGTGCTGCCATTCCTAAAATGAAACTGCGTCGATCCATTGTTTCTAACCCTTTCATCCACAGCAATCTTAGACTTTATTTGCAAAGATTGCTGGGAATTCTTTCTGTCTCAATCGAGATGTCTTTTGCTTCAATCTTCTGCAACATTTGAACCAGTGACGATCGCGAAAACAATGTCGAATTATGGCTGGATGGGGTCGATTGCGGAATTTCTCACCTGTTCCCCAGAAGATTGGCTCGAAACGCTCAAGACTAACTATCAAAAGCTCTATCACCAAAAATCAGCCGGAACGCAGCAGCGGGCTTGGCAAGATTGTGGTGAAATTCTGCGATCGCAATTCTCCTCGATCACTTGCAAATCTTGGACGTTAATTTTTGAATACGAACTTCCTGGAGAAGGCGGTCGCCGTCCCGATTTGGTCGTGCTTGGATCAGGGAGAATTCTGGTATTTGAATTTAAACAAAACACTTCATTCTCAAACGCTGATTGTGATCAAGTCGCTGCCTATGCCCGCGATTTATCTGAATATCATCAGGCATCCGCTGAGCGTCCAGTGACCGCAATTCTGATTCCGACTCGATCTACACGAGAAAATATTATTTGCAACGAAGTTCAAATTCTCAATCCCACTCAAATCACACCCTACTTGGAATCTCTCAACGCAGCGCAACCTGAAATTGATCCACAAACTTGGGTGAACTCGACTTATGCTCCTTTACCGACAGTCGTCCAAGCTGCACGTCGAATTTTTCAGCAAGAGCCGTTACCCCAGATCAGACGCGCTCAAAGTGCAGGAATTCCAGAGATTCTTGAATTTCTCGATCGCTTAGTTCAGCAAGCCTCTGAGAAAAAAGAGCGTCATCTTGTTCTACTGACAGGCGTTCCTGGCTCTGGGAAAACCCTGGTTGGCTTACAGTTTGTCTACCAAACGGATCATACCGCTATTTTTCTCTCTGGAAATCGCCCCTTGATTACTGTGTTGCAATACGCACTCAAGAGCAAAGCCTTTGTTCGAGAAATTCGGAACTTTTACATTCAGCATGAAGCTCGCCGCCAATCTGCCCCAAGAGAACAAGTCATTGTCTTTGATGAAGCGCAACGGGCTTGGGATATCGATCGCATGTCTGAAAAATATGGGGTGCAAAGTTCTGCTCCGAGTGCGGTTCTACGCATCTGTGAGCGCACACCCGATTGGTGCGTTCTGCTCAGTTTAATCGGGGAAGGGCAGACGATTCACGTGGGCGAAGAAGGCGGCATCGAACAGTGGAATCAGGGACTGAAAGATGCGATCGAGCCTTGGCAAGTCCACTGTTCTGCTGAACAGGCGCAATTTTTCCAGACTGCAACTCATCCCACTGCAACTCATCCCAATGATCGGCTCGATTTGACGACTTCTTTGCGATCGCATCTCGCCAAACACCTTCAAACCTGGGTCACTTGTGTCCTAGAAGGTGAAATCGATCAAGCTAAACGGCTAATGCCACTGCTGATTGCAGAAGGATTTGACAGTTACCTGACTCAGGATTTGGAAGATGCAAAAAACTATTGTCGCGATCGCTACCAGGCTCAATCTGACAAGCGCTACGGATTAATCGCCTCATCGCGTGCTAAAAACCTCACCCAATACGGAATCCGCAACGATTATCTCTCGACTCAAAAGCTGAATATTGGCGCATGGTATATCGATCCACCTGAGGCTGAATCGTCCTGCTGTACCTTCGATCGAGTTGCCACTGAATTCAGTTGTCAGGGACTGGAATTAGATTTTCCAATCCTGGGCTGGGGAGACGATTTAACCTGGCAAGATCAAGCTTGGACTACCCTCAGTCGGCAAAAAAAAGTTCAGAACCCTTTGCAGCTTAGGCTGAACAGCTATCGAGTTTTACTGACACGGGGTCGTGACGGATTCATTGTATTTGTTCCGCCTGAGCGCAAGATGGATAAGACTTTTGAGATTTTAAAATCAGCAGGATTGCAGAGGCTAGATTCGATCCGGATGAGTGCAGCAGATCTGCGTAAAGAGTAATGTCATCAAACACACATGATTTTAGCTCTCCAATCGTGTGATCTAAGTCAAAACACGGACTGATCTAGGTCACTTTATAAACCTTTTATCATCACTATACTGACACCAACTTGATCACACGGAAAACTTTCCCTGTAAAGATTCCGAATTGCAGCCGCGATCGCCTGTAGTCATGACCAAGACCCTGAGGAGATTGCAGACTGCACTTTTCAGAAAACTGCTCGAATCTAATGTCATCGGTAGTTTCCACGTTTCCCGGAACTTTAAACTCTGTTTCTGAGTCCCGAAGCACGGGAACACTAGCGAAGCAACCAACAGAACGATTTCCACATAGCGCACAAACGGAACATGATGCCAGCAACTTCTTTCTACGCTGATGCAGAGTTTGATCCCTCTACACTAGAGCAATCCTCCAACCTATCAGAAGGCGAGTTCGATCCAAACGAGGATCTTACTGAACTCGAAGCCGAACTGGCAGGACAAGTCGGAATGCGTGCCGCTGGGCGGAAAACTACCGATCTCGTGAGGCTCTACCTGCAAGAGATTGGGCGCTACCGATTACTTGGACGCGACGAGGAAGTGTCCGAAGCGCAAAAAGTTCAACGCTACATGAAGCTGTTAGAACAACGCAATGACGCTGCGAGCAAAGGCAACACGACTATTCGTCAATTTGTAGACTTGATGGATGCGCGCGATCGCTTAGTCTCCACTCTGACACACCGCCCTTCTCTCGAACGCTGGGCAGCCGAAGCAAAAATCGAGGTCGCGAACCTCAAGCCGATGTTGGCAGAAGGCAAACAACATTGGGCACAAGTCGTGAAACTCAGTGTCACTGAACTCGATCAAGTTCAAACTCAAGGACTTACCGCCAAAACTCGAATGATTAATGCGAACCTGCGTTTAGTCGTTTCGGTCGCAAAGAAGTATCAAAATCGCGGGTTAGAATTACTGGATCTGATCCAGGAAGGCACACTCGGCTTAGAGCGAGCCGTTGAGAAGTTTGATCCGACGAAAGGCTACCGATTTAGCACCTATGCCTATTGGTGGATTCGGCAAGGGATTACTCGCGCGATCGCGACTCAAAGCCGAACGATTCGCCTCCCGGTTCACATTACTGAGAAGCTGAACAAAATCAAAAAAGCTCAGCGTAAAATCTCCCAAGAAAAAGGACGAACCGCCACGATCGAAGACATCGCAACTGAGTTAGAGATGACTCCTCCCCAAGTCCGGGAAGTGTTGCTAAAAGTGCCACGCTCTGTATCGCTTGAAACCAAAGTTGGGAAAGAGCGGGACACTGAACTAGGCGACTTGCTGGAAACTGAAGAAACCACGCCCGAAGAAACCCTAATGCGAGAATCTCTGCGCCGCGACTTACTTCAGTTGCTTGCAGATTTGACCACTCGTGAAAGAGATGTGATTCAAATGCGTTTCGGGCTGGGCAGCGACGGACATCCTTATTCGCTGGCAGAAATCGGACGGGCGCTCGAATTGTCGAGAGAGCGGGTACGTCAGATCGAAGCGAAAGCATTACAAAAACTCCGCCAGCCAAAACGGCGCAATCGCGTCCGTGACTATCTCGAATCGCTGGGCTAGGGCTTGGGCAGATTTGGCAAGTCCCCGATCGACAAAACTCACCTAGCACAGACAACCTCACCTTCTCGGATCAAAAAATTACCCTGCTCATTCTTCAATCGCGATGAGCAGGGTAGTTTTTTAAGAAAATAATTGCAGATAATTTTCAATAAGCCAATCTTGTTGCAAATAGCCTATCATTTCTATATGCCATGATTCTCAAGAAAGGAGGCTTTGTTGACAATGCTGAACGCTCCTACCTACACCAGTGCTTCACTAAAAGCAGAACTGAATGAAAAAGGCTGGCGGCTCACTCCCCAACGTGAAACTATTTTAAATGTTTTTCAAAAGCTTCCTGAAGGTCAACATTTGAGTGCTGAGGATTTATATCACGAACTGCAAGCGAAAAATGAAGGGATTAGTCTCTCTACGATCTATCGCACGCTCAAGTTGATGTCGCGCATGGGCATCTTACGCGAGCTTGAATTAGCCGAGGGTCATAAGCATTACGAGATCAATCAGCCCTTTCATCATCATCATCATTTGATCTGTGTTCGCTGTAATAAGACGATCGAGTTTAAGAGCGATCCAATTCTAAAGATTGGTACAAAAGCAGCCCAGAAGGAGGGATACCACATTCTGGACTGCCAATTGACGATTCATGCCGTTTGTCCGACCTGTCAGAGATCGCTCTTACCGCTCTAATCAAAAATCACACGAGCATCAGCAAGCCCGCGAGATCGCAGGTTTGCAGCCGCACGTTCTGCTTCTTCCGGGGTTGCGTAGCTTGCTACTTGAGCATAGTTGCCCAATCGGGAAGACTTTGGAACTGCATTCGGGGCAATTCGTGTCACTCTTCCTAAATCGGTTGGGTTAGGAATTGGAACGATGACCCGATAGCGAAGCGTATTGCGAGGGTTGAATGAAACAGAACCATCTTCGCCTGTTGCCCCAGAAGCTTCTCTGATCTGCCTGAGTGTTCGTTCATCTCCGGTTCCAGTAGGGGGGAGAAAGTTTGCGCTTTGAAAACGGCGAACAGCGTTCTCCGTCTGGCTGCCATAATATCCTGTAATTGGGACTGAATAACCCAACTGACTGAGTTGACGCTGAAGCTGCGTCACGCGGTTATTTTCATCCCCTACTGTCAGGATGGCTCTTTCTGGACGTGTTGATTGCCCCAGTGCCGCATAAACGGCTGCATCAGCAACGCCAGTTGGAGTGCGATTGATGTCCTGCTGAAGCCGAATCACAGCAGCTTCAGTAGAAGAACCAAATATGCCATCGATTTCACCGTTGTAGTACCCACGACGACGCAACTGAGTTTGTAGTTCTTGTACTCCTCGACCTCGATCGCCCAATTGCAAGCGCGTTCCGGGTTGAGAAAAGTCATCCCCAGGGTTAACTGTTGTGCCTCCGCTTAACCCTAAAGCCCGATAAGTTTCTGGACCTACAACTCCATCCGCTCTAATCCCTGCTTGTTGCTGGCACCGAATGACAGCGGCTTCAGTTTGTTCTCCAAAAAAACCTGTGATCGAGCCGTCATAGCATCTGAGTTCTTGCAGGCGATTCTGTAGTTCAATGACATCTGAACCTTCGCTATCTCTTCTTAGAATAGATTGCGCTATTGCAGAATTAGCAAAGCCAACGATCACGCATCCCATTAATAGACTCAAAACCCGGATGCCAATTTTTCCAGAACGGACTAGCTTGTTCTGCGTTCGATCTAGGGATTCATTTTCGCAGGCTAGATGCAGGTTTGCGATCGTTTCCATAATTTTGTGAGCAACTCTTGTGAATGAGAGTACAATGAGAGGTTTTTGCTTCTAAAACTATATTACCCATACCATGAAGTGATCGCTTTTTGTGTAAATAGAGATTATTGGAGTCCCTCTCAATTTCTATCAAAAGTAGGATCGTCTGGGTGACACCTGCCCATTAAAATCCGGTGGAAGGTTGCTTTGGCAATCATTGTTAACCAGGTGTCACTATGGGTTTACCCAACTCTTCTGGCTCGATAGCTTCTACTTTAAATGTTGAATCTGCAAGCCCAAAGGCAGCGCTAAATTTGTTCGATGCGATCGCGCTAATTGTTGGAGTTGTAATTGGGGCAGGGATCTTTGAAACGCCTGCATTGGTTGCCGCAAATACTGGCACAAATTTTACAGTTCTGTTTGCTTGGATTGCGGGAGGGGTTGTTTCTCTGATTGGGGCATTGTGCTATGCAGAGCTAGCAACGAACTATCCGCATGTTGGAGGTAACTATTACTACTTGCAGCGAGCTTATGGCGATTCGATCGCGTTTCTGTTTGCGTGGGCAAGAATGACGGTTGTGCAGACAGGCTCGATCGCATTGCTTGCATTCGTTTTTGGCGATTATATGTCTGAGATCTTTTCGTTGGGAAATTTCTCGGCTTCGATCTATGCAGCAGGTGCGATCGTTCTTTTTACGTTGATCAATATTGCAGGATTGCGCTTGGGAAAAGGGGTGCAGAATGCTTTGAGTGCAGCCAAAGTGATTGGGCTTGTACTGGTTGTAATCACTGGACTTGTGACTTCTCCGAGTGCTGCACCTGTCGTGACTGAACCAAAATCCTCACTCAGTTGGGGATTGGCAATGATTCTAGTTCTCCTGTCTTACGGCGGTTGGAATGAGGCAGCATATATCTCAGCCGAAATTCAGAATCCTCGGCGCAATAT
>JALOOO010000097.1 GCA_025454375.1 Leptolyngbya sp. Prado105
CTCTGCAAACGGCTCAGCGATTCAAGGCTCAAGAAGCAATTTTGACAGATCACGAGGGCAACTGGCTTGAATCGAGTACAGGCACGCTTTGGGGTTGGAAAGATGATGCTTGGTGGACTCCGCCTTTAACGGATGGAATCTTGCCAGGATTATTGCGATCGTATCTTCTCAAGTCTTTAAGCAATGCGATTGAAAAAACTTGGACACCGGATTTAGTTCGAGAATTTTCAGCGATCGCCTACACAAACTGCGTAATGGAAGTCATTCCAATTCATACCGTTCTCGATCGTGAAATCAAACATCACTATACGACTCACTCTCCTGGGTTGCAGTTGCTCAGAGAGGGCTTTACTTTTTAACCAAAAATTTCAACCAAAAAATCTAGCGACTCCAATTTCTTCTGGGGTCGCTAGCCTAAAAACAGGGTTGATCTTAGAGTTGGAGCAACTTAGCCCAGTAAATTTTTCTTGGCTCGTTCTTGCCGCGATTCTGCTTCGTCCATCAATTTAGCAAAATCTTCGATCGCTTCTCCGGGATAGTTCTCAAACACCCGTGTCGAAAGCGAAATCCGACCGCGACCTTCATCGAGATCGACAATCATTGCTTTAATTTCTTGTCCAACTTTCAGCAGTGAAGACAGCGATTCGACATAGTTCTTACTAATTTGATTAATATGCAGCAATCCAGTTGTGCTATCAAACTCAGCAAACACACCAAACGGCTTCAAGCTGGTAATCGTGGCAGTCACGATTTGCCCAACTTCTAGCTGACTGAAATTCATCGTCCGAGCCGCCAGACGATTCGATAGCACAATCTTGTTACGATCGCGATCCAATTCCAAAAACGTTGCTGATAGCGTTTGACCTTTCAGCGCTTCTAGATTCTCACGCTCGACAAGATGCGATCGCGGAATAAACCCTCGAAGTCCTTGAACATCTACAGTCACGCCACCTTTATTCATTCCAGTGACTCGGACTTGTACGCTCTGATTATTCGCTTGCAAATCTGCTAGGCGTTCCCAAACTTTTTGCAATTCAAGTTGACGCAGCGAAATCGTCACCCGTCCGTCTGCATCCTGTTCGCGAACGATAATAAACTCGCGTTCTTCATCCAAGGGCAGCACCGTCGAAACATCATTGACTCGCCGCACACTCGCTTCCTCGATCGGCAAAAACGCCGGAGACTTGCCCCCAATATCCACTAAAGCCCCATCGCTTTCGTAGCTAAAGGCTTTACCCGTCACGAGTTTTCCCTTTTGAAACTCGTAATCGTGTTGCTCTAAGGCTTTTGCAAAATCTTCCATCGAAAAGGAAGCATCTGTCGATCGAGATGGCATTGGAGATAGTTCCTAAGAAACAAAGTGTCAGCTTTCCATTTTAGTCCTTCAATCTCGAAAACAACGCTTTAACTTTCTCCCAAGCGTCGGTTGCGGCAGTCGGGTTGTAGTCAGCGCGGCGATCGCAGAAAAAACCATGCCCCGTTGGATACCGAAACACTTGATGATCAATGGGATGCGCTTGGAGTGCCGCTTCAATTTGATCAATCTGTTCAACCGGAATTAACGGATCTTCTGTTCCAAAAAAGGCGTAGAGTGTCCCTCGAATTTCTGGAGTTCGAGAAAGTGTCGGCTCACCTCCACCCGGAGTCATCGTGGCAATGCCTGCACCATAAAAGGAAGCCGTAGCTTGAATTTCTGGCAGAGTTGCAGCGAGATAGGCAACGTGCCCGCCGAAGCAGAAGCCGATCGCACCTATTTTCTGAATGCCTTTTGCCTTTAGATAGTCGATCGTCGCTTGCAAATCGCTTAATAATTCGCCAGCTTGAGTTTGATCTTTATACGATCGCCCAAGTTTCGTATCTTCCTGGCGATATCCCACCTCGAATCCAGGAGCCGTTCGCTGGAAAATAGCGGGCGCGATCGCCCAATATCCGGCTTGCGCGAACCGTTCTGTCACGTCTCGGATATGAGAATTTACTCCATAGATTTCTTGAATGACAATAATCGCTGCTGACGTAGGCGCACTCGGCTCAGCCAGATAAGCATCGATTTCGAGAGATTGGTTAGGAATTTTTACCCAAGAGGAATTCACGATCGTTCACAGTGCAACTCCCAGTATTTTTAACCAGAATTCACCAAAAGATTCAGGAGGAATGTTACTTATTTTTACAATTTAGAGAAGCAGAGAAACTTGTGGATTGAACTAACTCAATCGTTTAAAAAAGGCAATCGAAATTCTACGAGTTATACTATTGCCATTAGGAGGAGCGAAAGAGTTAAAAACAAGGTAAAGTCAAGGTTTAAGCAACTCAGAAATAATACTGACGAGCCTAAGTAATTCCCATGACAACCCGCAAAAACACTCAGCTTCCTAATTCGATGTGGCACTTAAAATAGTGGGTGATCATTGCAAATTCTGATCACGAAATAATGTAAGGATTTGCAATGTAAATTTACTTAGAGAGCGTAGCTTGAGGCACGGGCATGGTGCAATTTCATATTCAGCCAGATAGCGATATCCCGGCATCAACTCAACTCTATAACCAGATTTTGTTTGCGATCGCTTCGAGGCAATTTCCACCGGGACATCGCTTGCCAAGTACTCGCCAATTGGCAATGCAAACTGGACTACATCGCAACACGATCAGTAAAGTCTATCGTCAACTTGAAGACGCGGGGGTTGTAGATGCCCAAGCAGGGTCAGGGATTTACGTCCGAGATCAAGGGCATGAAACCGCTGCCCACATCAAGTCGCCACTGCTGGAGCAGTATCCTCAAGCCCACAAAATTATTCAAACGAGTCTGGACGAACTCGTCAAACAAGGCTGTTCACTTGGGCAAGCACGAGAATTATTTCTTGCTGAAATTGATTGGAGATTGCGCTGTAGTGCCTCGGTATTGGTCACGGCTCCGCTACATGATATTGCGAATGGAGAAGTTCTGATGCGCGAATTGGAGCGTGCATTAGCAATTCCGATGCAGCTTGTTCCGATGGAAGAACTGGCACAGGTATTAGATCAAACGCGATCGAGTACGGTTGTCACCAGTCGATACTTCATTGCTCAAGCAGAAGCGATCGCGATGCCGAAAGCAGCACGAGTCATTCCGATCGATATCTACGACTTCGAGCAAGAATTAAAAATGGTCAAAACAATGTCAAAGGGAACCTGCCTTGGCATTGTTAGCCTCAGTGCGGGGACAGTTGGGGTTGCAGAAGTAATCATTCACAGTTTGCGGGGTGATGACTTACTGGTGATGACGGCTCAAGTCAACGATCGTTACAAGCTCAATGCAATGGTGAGAACAGCACAGACGATTTTTAGCTTTGATCAAGTCAGTTGTGCAACGGTGAAGGCGACGATTTCGGCTTCTCGGGACGATATTATTCGTCCGCCTCAGGTGATCTGCTGTGAGAATTTCATTGTCAGTAAATCGATTAGCCTGCTGAAACGAGAGTTGGGATTAGAGTAGTTCGCGTTTCGGCTACACTCACCACCCCTAAACCTGGCTAGTTTAGGGGTGGCATTTATTTGAACGTTCAAATAAGCGAGGTAGCATTCATATAGTCCCTTCTCTTCGGGATTGGTATTCTGCAATGCAGAATTAAGTCGTGTATCTGCTCAAAAACTAGCTTTATTACGTAGGCGGAGCATTCATTCGCCGCAAACAATCGAACAGACAGTACAATGGGCAAACTAAATAGAGTTGAACGTCTTATGCCTGAACTGTTCTAGATCCTAGACAGCTTTATGCTGCTCTATTTTAATCTGATAAAACGCTCCGACAAGTCTCACAAGGAAACTCCAATGCAATCTTTTCTCTCGATCGATGATCTTGAAGCCGCCTCTCAAGAAACCCTTGTCCTGATGGACACGCGGCGAGAAATACAACAGCGACTAGAGCAATACTGTAACCGTCTCGAAGACCTCAAACGCGGCTTTGATGAAAAAGGCATCTTAGAGGGTGATACTCAAGCTCGTGCGACCTATGACCAATTAATTATTGCCATTCGCCATTATCGCAGTCAGATACAAAACGACTTACCTGAACTATCTCGTCGGCTAATTGAAGCCCGCCAATCCCTCGAAGACAACGGCGAAGCTACTACCGAAATTGATCTGATTAAACAAGTCATCGAGGAACGGCGGGAAGAACAGGCACAGCGCGAATACGAATCGCAAATGAGTCGCCATCAAGCCGAAAAACTCACCCAGGAACGGCATGAAATTGCGGAACAACTCATCGATCGTATTCAAGAGCAAACCAGCTATTACGATGCGTCTTACCTAGCAATGGACGTATACCACTACAGAGAAGACTTAAAAGGCGTAAATCGCTTAGATGAAGTTGTGGATGCACTGTTTAACCGAGTGCAAGAATTAAGCGACAAGCCGATTACTATCTATGGCACTGCCATCCAGAAACTCAAAATCATGGATGCTCATGCCCGCAAGCTCTGGTCACAAGCCCAATCCGAACCGAAAGCAATCGCGGTCGAAAAGAAGCCAAAATCTGAAGACGAATCTGAAGAAAAAGAACAAAAAGAATCCTATACGCATCTGCGCGGCAAAGTGGTTGTGTTTGGAGGACACACCACAACTCGAACTTATGTGAAAGAAAAACTGCCAAAAGTTTATTTTGTCTGGTCTACTGTCGAAGACGGCTTGCTTATTGTAGATCAAGCGGTTCAACAGATTCAAACGGCTGACGCTGTTTTACTGCTGACTGATGATACGAGTCATACTGTGACCCGCAAGGCGATGACCGAACTACGACGACTCAAAAAACAACCGATCGAACTGCATCATGAAGGGGTGAATACGATCGTCGAAAAAATCGCCTGGAAACTAATGTTCAAATCCTGCTAAGTCAATTTCTACATCTGTCCTAACCGATCAGACACAAGAATCGCTATTTTGGTATTGATATTGCACAATAGCGATAATCGATCGCAATTTAGGACAGGCATGGCTGATCCATTGATTGAATTAAAGGGGGTTAGCAAGCGATTCGGGGACAATGCGGTTCTCGATCGCGCTGACCTAACCGTTTATCGGGGAGAAGCCCTGGCAATAATTGGACCTTCGGGGACAGGAAAATCAACCGTTCTGCGGATTATGGCAGGGCTACTGGCTCCCGATGCAGGAGAAGTTTATATCGGAGGAAAACGCCGCAAAGGGTTGATCGAAGATTCTGCCGATCCGCTCTACATCAGTATGGTGTTCCAACAGGCAGCCCTATTCGACTCGCTGAGTGTTGAGGAAAATGTCGGGTTTATGCTCTATCAGCATTCTCGATTGCCGCACAAACGGATTCGGCAACTGGTTGATGAACGGCTAGAAATGGTCGGATTGTCGGGCATCGGTCGGCGCTATCCGTCTGAGCTTTCGGGAGGAATGAGAAAACGAGTCAGCTTTGCGCGGGCAATTATGGCGAATCCTGACAATCCTGACGATACGCCAGACGTGCTGCTTTATGATGAACCCACAGCAGGACTTGATCCGATCGCGTCTACGGTGATCGAGGATTTAGTCAGATCGCTGCAATGTCCAAAGCGAGGCTGTCAGAGTTATGTCATGGTGACTCACCAAGAGAGTACAATTCGGCGGACTGCCGATCGGGTCTTGTTTCTCCACCATGGACGGGTGCAATGGCAAGGCAAGGTGCATGAAATCGATACGACCGATGAGCCGTTGGTGCGGCAGTTCTTTAGTGGCAGTGTAAAAGGACCCATTCAGGTATTGGGGTAGGGGGGGTATGCGATCGCGAACAGTTCGAGAAGGGTCCGTGGGATTGATGATTTTGGCAGGCGTTGGGCTGTTTGGCGGTCTGGTGCTATGGCTAAAGGGATTAAATCCTGCCAATCGCAGTTTTACAATCGTGGCAGAATTTACGGCGATCAATGGGGTTCAGGTTGGTTCTCCTGTGCGCTATCGCGGGGTGAATGTGGGGCGAATTTCTAGCATTGCACCGGGGGCAAATGGGGTCGAAGTCAAATTGGAGATTTCGCCTGCGGATCTCATAATTCCCAAAGAGTCGGATCTGAGTGTGAATCAGACTGGACTGTTGGGAGAAACTGTTTTAGACATTTCACCGCGTCAAGAAGTTGCTACGACGATCGATCCGGGGAAACCGCTCGATCGAGAGTGCAACCGGGATTTGATTCTCTGCGAGAATTCTCGAATTAAAGGGGTTTTGGGGATCAGTACTGACGAATTGATTCGAGCTACGATTAAATTTGCGGATGTCTATAGCAATCCACAGTTTACTGGCAACATTAATTCATTAACAAAAAATAGCAGTGTTGCCGCAGCGGAAATTGCTCAATTGAGCCGAGAAGTAACAGGCTTAGTCAAGTCGGCGCGTCAAGAAGTTAGAACCTTCTCAACGACTGCAAGATCAATCGGTGATACTGCCGATCAAGCGACGTTAACTATTACGCAAATCAATGACTTGATTCGTGCTAATCGATCGACGCTTGTTTCTACGCTGGATAATCTCAATGCAACGAGTGGAGATATTCGCAGCAGTGTTGCGCGGCTGAGTCCGATTTTGAATCAAGTTGAAAGTAGTAAATTAATCAGCAATCTAGAAACCCTGTCGGCAAACGCGGCACAGACTTCAGCAAATTTGCGGGATATATCCGTTACCCTGAACAATCCCGCAAATATTACCCTGCTTCAGCAAACGCTAGATTCTGCTAGAGTGACGTTTGAAAATACTCAGAAGATCACCTCTGACTTAGATGAGCTAACGGGTGATCCTCAGCTTCGGGATAATTTGAAGCGGTTGATCAATGGGCTAAGCGGACTCGTCTCTTCAACTCAGCAGCTTCAACAACAAGCTCAGATCGCTCAGATCTTAGCAACTCCGCAACCGTCTGTCTCGCCTTCACCCCAGCCTTCACCCGCGCCCTAAGCTTCTGAAAGCGCGATCGCATGTGTGGCAATGTAATCTTGCCAGAGCTTTGCAAACTCTTCTGCCCTCGGTTGGGCGGTGGGGATAAGCTGATACATTCGGCGAGGACGACCGCGTTTTTCTGGCTTCTTCCAGTAGCTACTCACAATTCCTTCTTTTTCTAGAAATCGCAGTGAGCTTTGCAAAATTGTGTCTGAGAGCCGATAGCCGGGATAGTTCTGTTTCAAGAGTTGTACAAACTCTGTCCCATAAGATTCGTTCTGCACCAGAATTGACAACAGATAACATACTGTCAATTCCTGATTGAGAAAAACGATCTGGGGAGTTTGAAAGAAGCGGTAAATGTCTTGCAGTGTAAAGGAGCGTTGAGCATCCATCGTTTGAACGTCCATGATCTAGAAAGTCACCATCGAATGAGTCGCACTAAGCCAAAATCATAAATGCCAATTGTGAAGAACTTCGGAAGAAGTCAAAAGAAGTCACTGCGGCTAAGTTTAGTTAAGTGCCTGTGCTGCTTGCCGCTCGATCGCGAATTTGATCGATCGCAAAAGTTGATGAATAGTAATCTCATCTTTTGCTAAATAATCTTGAGCGCCTGCTCGAATCGCTTGCAGTGCCAGAGTCTCATCATTTAAAGCCGTCAATACCACAATCGGGGCATCTGGCATCGCGTGGCGAAACTGCACCACGGTTTCGAGTCCTGTTGAATCTGGCAGCCGCACATCGAGCAAAACCGCGTCAAAATTTTGACCTGTTTGCGATCGATATTCTTGACAGATCGCGATCGCTTCGCACAATTGCTCAACTTGAACGACCTTCCAAGTTTCTTGCCCTGCTCGAATTAACGTCTGTCGCACCAGTGCGGCATCACCGGGATTATTTTCGACGAGAAGAATGTGGATAGCCGCTGTATCCGTTAAATTACTAGAAGCCATTGTAAAAGCGCCTTCTTATTTTTTGTAGCGTATAATACAAAACTTGCTACATTTATCCTAGCAGACTGAAGCGAACACTACTTTTCCTCACAAGAAACCTGAGATTCGTCTTTTGAAGATTTCCAGGAAATTCCAAGACGACGACTTTTCTATCAGAGATAGTTTGTGAGACATTAGACTCATCATCCATAATTAGAAAGTAATTGCGTATCCCCTGATCGGGTGATTCGCAATCAGATTGTACCAAACTGCTTTTGTAATTGGCGGACTCGTTCTAAGCGATTTAGGACGCGATTCATTAGTTCTGAGGGGATCATCGGATCCTGTACAAAATCATCTGCTCCTGCCGCAAAAGCTTGATTCACCGAGTCCGGATCAAAGTGAGGAATCATCAAGATAATGGGCAGCCAAGCCCAGCGGCGATCGTGGCGCAATCGCTGACAGAGCGCGATCCGATTTAGTTCTATCGTATCTGCCCCCAAAATTAATAAATTTGGTTGTACAGCTTCTAATGTTGTCTGTAATTCGTTCGGTTGTGTTGCAATCTTCACAAGCAATCCACAAGGCTCTAGCAGTGCCGCCATCTTTTCTGCCTGTGCTGACAGGATCAAAACTTTCTCAGGCTGAGGATTTGCCTGCTGAGGATTTGCATAGGAAGGATTGAGTCGATATCCGACTCCATAAACCGTTTCAATCAGGTTCTCCGCCCCGACTACTTTGAGTTTTCGCCGCAAGCCTTTCACATGTGCCCGCACAGCTTCTTCACTCGGCAAATCGCAGTCTAAATTCCACAGCTTTTCGACAATGGCACTATGTCGATGCACCCAATCTGCTCGCTGCAAAAATAGCTGTAGCAATAAATATTCTTTTAAGGTTAATGCGATCGACTTGCCTGCAAAGGTGGCTTGATGTCGATGAGTATTCAGGCGTAAATTGCCCCATTCTAACTGAGTTTCGGTTACTAAGGGCAATCGTCTTAACAATGCTCTCAATCGTGCTAGCACTTCTTGCAGTCCCACAGGCTTGATCAAATAATCATCTGCCCCGGCATCTAGACCCAGAATTTTTTCGTCGATCGCACTTTGCCCCGTTATCAACAAGATTGGAATATGACGCTTTGCCTGTCGCAATCGCTCGCATAATTCAATCCCGCCCAGTTTTGGCAATCCTACGTCTAAAATCGCCGCATCATACTGACGCATTTGCAGCAAATTCCAAGCTATTTCTCCATCTGTCGCAAGATCGACGATGTAGTAATGTTTTAGGGCAGTACTCAATTGCTGAGCAAAAGCCGCATCATCTTCTACAAATAAAAGGCGCATTTTTCTGTATGATCAGCCAGCGAATATACTGCGACGGGTTTGATTGTATGTCGATCGTGAAAACTCTGATCATCGTAAAACAACATTGGCTAGCGCTCGATTTGAAGTACCGATTGTTACGATTAGGCTATGAAGTTGCTACCGCGACTTTAAATATGCCCCAGCTTATTGAAGTTGAGATCGAGCAATTTTGCCCCGATGTGGTATTAATTGAAGCACTAGAAGACGAAATCGCTGATGTGATTCAGGCGAAAAAGCTACCCATCCTCTGTCTGAGCGTTCATCCACATTTACCTTATTTAGCCAATCCGCACGACGATCGTTTCCTCAAAATGGCAATTTGCGAAACGCTCCGACAGCAACAAACACAACTTTCGCTCACTCAGCAATTAGAACTGCTCTATAGCGTCGATCACGAACTCCGAACTCCCCTCAGTACTGTTCTAATCACGTTAGATTGGCTTGAACTAATAGAGCAAGATCACCTTTCTGCACAATCGAGTCAAAAACTAGAGCATGTGAGCTTAGCTCGAAATTCCGTCAGTCACATGGCTGAATTGCTCGATCGCGCTACCTTACTCTGTCGCGCCCGCAGCAACAAACTCGTTTGGAAACCGACTCAAATTCAGCTTGAGGATTTTTGTAACCGCCTCATCACAACGATTCACCTCAATGTTGAATTAATCTCGACTGTAGACAACTGCCAAATTGAGTTTGATGTGATGATTTTGCAGCAGATTTTGCTCAATTTACTGAACAATGCGCTCAAGTATTCAGAAAAGACCGTTCAATTGATTCTGCGCAGCACAGATGATGCTTTGATTCTGCAAGTTCGAGACTTTGGAATTGGAATTTCAGAGCGCGATCGAGCTTTAATTTTTAATCCTCTGCACCGAGGTGAAAATGTTCAAGATATTCCGGGAACAGGCATGGGACTAGCGATTGTTCAACAGCTTGTTTCGATCTGTCACGGAACGCTCTCAGTTGAAAGTGTTCTCAATCAGGGGAGTACTTTTACTGTGATTCTCCCACTTCAGCCTTTCGATAGATGAAGCAATTCCTGATATGCTATCTAGAGCAATTCAGGAGTCGAAAATGTCGATCGTTGTAGATTTAGAAATGACAGATGTGGAGTACTTAGACCTCCTGACTCAGGGACGAAACCCTGTGCGAGAGCAAGTCTATACTCAACAGTTAATCTGTTGTGGATTTAGTGCTGCCGAAGCAAAACAAATTGCCCCTTTGTTTGAGAAAAAAGACTGTTCGATCGCGGAAAAAATTGTCGTGAATCGAGCGCTTAGGCAAGTGTGGAACTACCTGATAAAAACAGCGTGAAACCCGTCCCCTACACTCGATCTCGCCTCGTCATAATAGAGGAGTAGCAAGCACGGAATCAGCATGGTAGCGAGTCCTGTTTTAGCCCGCGAGTCAAAGCTTTGGATGCCCAGTCGAGTCCTCTTCACCCCCGCTGCATTAGATGAACCCTGGGGACGACAAATTTTAGAGCGAGTTCAAGGTCTGAACTTACCGATTGAAGAGTTGCCCAGAAATCGCCTGACGGGGTTGCGTGGAGAAGACGATCGCGAGACTTATAGCATTGCAAAGCGCACGTTAGCGATCGTCACTGCGCCTCAGAGCCATTTTAAGCTCAGTCCGATTCCGCCTTCTGCCGATTGGCAGTTTCATATTGCAGAGGGTTGTCCGGGTCATTGCCAGTATTGTTATTTAGCCGGGAGTTTATCGGGTCCACCTGTGATTCGAGTCTATGCAAACCTGCCGCAGATTCTGAATAACTTAGCTCGTTATGAGCGCCCCGGTAGTGAGACAAGCTATGAGGTGAGTTGTTACACCGACCCACTGGGGATTGAGCATCTGACGGGTAGCTTAGCTGAGTGTATTCGTTATTTTGGCACCCGCGAAGATGGCTATCTCAGATGGGTGTCTAAGTTTAGCCATGTCGAAGGTTTATTAGATCTACCTCACAATGGGCATACCCGCTGCCGCGTCAGTGTGAATGCGTCGCCGATTAGTCAGCGCTTAGAAGGTGGGACGGCATCGGTTGAGGAGCGATTACAAGCTTTGCGGCGTTTGGGTTTAGAAGGCGGTTATCCGTTGGGAATTGTGATTGCACCAATTATGCCGATGGAGAATTGGCAGGAGCATTACACGCATCTGCTCGATCGCATGTCAGATCTGATCGATTTTGACTGCGACTTGACCTTTGAACTAATCACGCATCGCTTTACGCCAGGATCGAAGGACGTGTTGCTGAGTTGGTATCCGAATACAAAGCTCGACCTCGACGAATCTTCGCGCGTTGTGAAGCGCAATAAGTTTGGCGGCATGAAGTACGTGTATGATGCCAAGACGATGCGTGAGTTGCGACAGTTCTTTGAGCGAGAATTATCGCGTCGATTTCCGCAAGGAAGAATTTTGTATTGGACATAAGCCCAATACGCTAAGCTGGGTAGCGTAGATCGTGGGTTTTGCTCATGGCTCTTTTACGTTTTGTCTTGATCCTGGCTGTCGCTGGCGTTCTTGTCATCTTCACGTTGTCGAATTCAGCGATGCCGATGTCGATCGTATTTCTGGGAATGCGATCGATGACATTACCGCTGTCGGTGTGGATTCTGGGTGCGATCGCGCTAGGGATTGCAACGACTGTTGTGATTAATATTTTGTTTGGATTAGCAAGATTTACAGCCCGTCGATCAGAACGCAAAACCGTTCGCCAATCGACAAAACCCGCAGGCGTTTATACCTACGGGCAGCAATCTTCAACGGCGAATGAGAATGCCGATGATTGGTTTAGCAATGAGGGTGACGACTGGGGTGAACCGCGCGATCGCTCACGGCAAGACTTTGAAAAACGCCAAGAACCGACTTCCGAAACGCGATCGGGGTCAAATTATTCCTACACCTATCGCAAACCTACAACCCCGCCTGAAGTTGTAGACGCAGATTATAAGGTGATCAAACCACCTACTAGAAATTTGGATGAGGACGAGTTCTAATGTTAAATGGGGTGAGTGTTTTTCTCATTGGCATGATGGGGGTGGGAAAAACAACAGTCGGTCAATTGCTAGCACAACGCTTGAACTACGAGTTTCTCGATACGGATGAGTTTATCGAGCAGGCGACGGGGCAGAGTGTTTCGACGATTTTTGCGGAGTCTGGAGAAAGTATTTTTCGCCAGCTTGAAACGGCAACGCTTGCTCAAGTTTCTGCTCGACTGAGAAAAGTCGTTGCGACAGGTGGAGGAATTGTTGTCACTCCCGATAATTGGAGCTATTTGAGGCATGGAGTGATCATTTGGTTGGATTTACCTGTGGAGCAGATTCAAAAGCGATTGAGGAATGATACAACTCGCCCTTTGCTCCAGCAGCAAGATTTAGCTGAACGTTTAACTCAGCTTTTATCGGAACGCCGATCGCGCTATGCTCAAGCTGACATTCATATTTTGATTCAACCTGATGAAACGCCCGACCAGATTACAGAACGGGTTTTAAGTGCGATCGCCTTGGAGTGCGATCGTAAACGTCAAATGGATGAAGTAACCCAACGCTTGAATCAAGAACTGCCATTTCAAGCTGATTTTTGACGATCGAGCTAGCCGTCGTGAATTGCAGGATTGGTCGTGCCCCCTTGAATATTTGAGGAGTGCAAGATTTTGTCTACCGATGTTCATTCCAATCCCGCAATCCTCTTCAATGTGGGTGTGAAATCTGGATACGAAATTGCTGCCGCCTCTGCTCGATGAATCGTAGTCGTACCCGCTGCATTTAATGCAGCGATCGCTAAACTCATGGCAATTCGGTGATCCGTGTAACTATCGACATCTGCCCCTTTGAGAGGCTTGCCGCCTGTGATTTCCATTCCGTCTAGTAATTCTTTGACCGAAGCTCCCATCTGATTGAGTTGAGTCGCCATGATAGTAATGCGATCGCTCTCTTTTACTCGCAACTCTTCTGCATCTTTGACGATCGTCGTTCCTTCAGCAAACGCCGCTGCCACTGCCAAAATTGGAATCTCATCGATCAGTCTTGGAATCACATCGCCTGAGATTTCACAGGCTTTGAGTTGACTGTGCCGAACTCGTAAATCAGCCACAGGTTCTCCTGCAACTTCACGCTGATTTTCTAAAGTAATATTGGCTCCCATGCGATCGAGAATTTCCAAAACGCCTGTTCGAGTTGGATTGATGCCAACATTCTCGATCGTCAAATCTGAACCGGGAACGATCGCGCCTGCTACTAGCCAAAACGCCGCTGAGCTAATATCACCAGGGACAATCACAGTTTGTCCTTGTAGTTGAGATTGTCCGGTGACCGTCACACTATTTGTCTCAGGATCAACGGTTAAATCGGCTCCAAACGCCCTTAACATTCGCTCACTATGATCACGAGATAGTGCAGGTTCGGTGACGGTTGTTTTCCCTTGGGTCATTAAGCCTGCTAGTAGAATGCAAGACTTGACCTGAGCAGACGCGATCGGCGAATAATAGTGAATCGGCTTTAGCACCTGTCCTTGAATTGCTAAAGGTGCGAGCGAATTCTGCTTGCGTCCCCAAATCTGTGCGCCCATTTGCTGAAGCGGCTTGACGACCCGCGACATCGGACGCGATCGCAGTGAACTATCTCCAGTCACAGTAAAAAATCGATCCGGATGCGATGCTAAAATTCCCAACATTAAGCGCAATGTTGTACCAGAATTTCCAGCATCTAGCACATTACTCGGCTCTACTAAATTTCCTAAGCCAATTCCTCGAACTCGAACCTCTTCGGTGTTCAAGTCAGAAATTTCAGCCCCCATCGATCGAAAACAGCTTGCTGTACTTCTCGGATCCTCGCCCAATAGCAACCCGTGAATCACCGTTTCGCCCTGAGCTAACGCGCCTAACATCAAAGCACGATGCGAAATCGATTTATCTCCCGGAACTCGAATTCGCCCTTGAAGGGTCATTCCCTCGATCGGAGGGTGAATCACAAGATCTTGATGATTGTCGGTGACCTGAAGCGCGATCGCTTGACTAGGCGGGTGCATGTCCGCAGAATTCATAACGCAAATTAAAGACAGCATTCGCTATCATCCGTTAATGATGCAAAAGCGTCAATCATGAGGCGAATTGTTCATTGACTGACAAAACGTGAGCGGAATTGCATGACCCACCCGCACGTGAACGGCGGGCTACTGGAGTCAACTGTGCTAAAGCACACTCAGAAGAGTTTTCAGCCCAGTTGAGTGGGATTATTCTGTTAGCCCGCCGTTTACGCGCAGGCGGGTGGGACAACGAGGTGAGGAGGCTCTCAGGAGTTTTGTCAGTCAATCAGCCTACAGGCGTATTCATTGACTCGATCGAGGATTCTAATCGTTGTCGAGTCAGATAGTCCTCAAGCTGAGCTTCAATTTGAGTTCGGACTTCTTGCCGATACTCATAGAAATGCTCATTCAGCGCGCAAACTGCAAGGTAATGTTCGACCACTTTGGGATTATTTCTCAAAATGCTAACCAGATGATGCCAGAACTTCCAGCGAGTTTCTCGCACCACACCTTGTCTCCAGCAGATTGTAAGAAAGGCTTGAACAACTTTCCAAGTTACTTTTCTCAGCTTCGATCGAGGTCTTGGCGCACCCAACTTCATAAAGTGGCGATACGCTCGATCGAGATAGTTCACTGGATCATACAATCGCCAAAATCCATCAACGTACTCCCGCGTGACTTCTTCTAGAGGACGAGTCGGCACAAAGTTCATTAAGGTTGTCTGATTGATGTTGGCGACATCTTCAACGAGGCGACCTTCTTTTTTCAAACGATGCCAGAGAGCGGTGTCGGGCAGCGCTTGCAGCATGGAGAAAATCGCGATCGGAATCGTTGTTTGCTCAACAAATCGAACAATTCGATCCCCTGCACCTGCCTTTTCCCCATCAAATCCAATGATAAATCCAGCCATCACGCGCAGTCCCTTCGCCGCGATCGCATCGACCGCATCAGAGAGCGAATCGCGCGTATTTTGATGCTTGTTGGTCAAGGTTAAGCTAGATTCATCCGGTGTTTCAATGCCTAGAAACACACTATTAAAATTACATTCAACCATCATTTCCATCAGTTCGGGATCTTGTGCGAGATCGACCGAAGCTTCAGTACTAAGACTAAACGGATGCTCATGCTCTACCATCCATTCTTTCAAAGCTTTGAGCAGCAGTTTGACATTGCGCTTATTACCAATGAAGTTGTCATCAACCATGAAGATCGATCGTCGCCAACCCAATTCATATAAGCGATCGAGTTCTGCTAGTAATTGTTCAGGGCTTTTCGTGCGAGGCTTGCGTCCGTAGAGAACAATAATGTCGCAAAACTCACACTGAAAGGGGCAGCCTCGTGAAAACTGCACCGACATATTATCGTAAACATCAAAGTCGAGCAGATCGAATCTGGGAATTGGTGTGATGCTGACATCGGGTCGATCGCCATTGGAGCGGTAAATTCCGTGCGTCTCGCCGCTCTCAACTGCTTCGATGAACATCGGCAAGGTAATCTCACCTTCATCCAAAATTAGATAGTCCGCTTCAGCAACTTCATTGGGCAGTGCCGTTGCATAAGGTCCACCTACTGCAACCTTTTTCCCACGCCGTTTTGCTTCTCGGATTTGGTCTAGAAGATCGCCTTTCTGGACAATCATCGCCGACATAATGACTAAATCCGCCCAGTCCCACTCGGCTTCAGTCGCTTCGCGGATATTGCGATCGACAAGTTTAAACTCCCATGCTTGCGGTAAGATTGCTGCCACTGTAATCAATCCGAGCGGCGGTAACATTGCCTTTCGCCCGACAAGCTGTAACGCTTTCTCAAACGACCAAAAACTTTGCGGAAAGACTGGATAGAGCAATAAAACGCGCATAAGAATCCTGCTAAACCTATACTATGAACCCAATCAAAAGCTTTCGCAAGCTTAACTTGTTCTTCTAGCTGGCTTCTCAGACTTCGTATTTCGTAATTAAGATCCCGTCATTTGGTTAAGTTTTTTGACAAAAATTAATTTCGATCGCGCTCCCCTACGCCATAGGCATCGCTCAATACTGCGCCTTCTGACTGTGGAGCCGTCGTAAATAGCCATTCCTTAGCATCGTTCATCAGAGCATCTTCCGCAGCACGAGGCAGTTGTACCTCCACGCCGTTAGTCACAGCACCCAGTAATCGCAGATTTGCATTTTCGGTGAGTTGATCGATCGCTTCTTCTAATAAACTCTGCTGAGTCACACCCGGACGAGTGACCAAAACCATGCCATCGGTGTAAGGCTCCAGAATGAAAGCATCATTGCACTTGCTGAGACAAGGAGAATCGAGAATCACCAGATCAAATCGCCCTCTCGCATCTTCGAGTAAGCGGCGTAACTCACTGGATTCGAGGAGAGAAGCGGCTGTCGCTTGCGGTCCTGGACTCGGCACAACATAAAGATTTTCGACATCTGGCGCAAGACGGATACAGTCGCTAATTTGTCCGAGATATCGCAAGGGTTCGATTTGACTGTCGGGATCGGGTGTGAGGTTGAGTTGTTGCACCGCAGAAGCCGAGCGAAAATCAGTTTCGATTAGCAAGGTGCGTTTTCCGGCTCGTGCGGATGCGATCGCGAGATTGTAAGCCGTAACCGTCTTACCTTCACCATCAGCAATACTAATCATCATCAGCACGCGCAGATTTTTCGTCTCGGTTAAGCGAAGATTACTGCGGAATCGCTCATAGTACTCTGCATAAGGCGAATCTGGCTTGATCAGAATTGGCGACTGATTTGGAATAAACGACTTAATCTGCGGCAGTACGCCTAAAATTGCAACATCGCGCTGCCGGATTGCTTCTCTGAGGTCTTCTGCGGTATAAATTGTGCCTTCTAGTGTATCGAGCAAGAAAACAACTCCCGCTCCTGCGACTAAGCCAACGATCGCGCCAACTGCTAGCGTAATTGGAATACTCTTAGGGGCTTTGACTCCGGTCGGACCGACACCCGGAGGCTTACTCATGCCTAAACTACTAACAATTTCTACCTCAGCCGCTTTCGCATCAACTAGCTTTTGCTGCATTTGGTCGTGGAGATTCTTTCTGAGTTTGACTTGATCTTCAAGCCGAGTGCGGGCGAGTTGTTTATTTGGAATACTCGAAAACTGCTGTCGGAGTTCTTGCTCCGATCGAACACTTGAAACAATTTGTTGCTGAAGCGATTCTTGCTGCGTTTTCAAATTGACCAAGGTGTTTGCAAGTTGCTGGCGTGCAGGGTCAAGGCTACTATCTTGTCGCACATTTGCAATAAACGGTGCAGCATTGCCATTACCCCCAATGACCTCACTCGCACGTTTGCGAATCTCTTCTTCATAGGCTTGCTGCTGTTTCTTGAGCGTTTCGACTTGAGGATGTTCGGGGCGGAGATCTTTGAGTAAGACCGCCATTTGGGATTCGATTTGCTGGAGTTGAGCGCGGAGACTCGCAATGATCGGATCAGCACTCAATGCCGATGAAACATAGGCTTCATCCGCATTCAAGCCTAGCTTTTGCTCAAGACTACTAATTT
>JALOOO010000098.1 GCA_025454375.1 Leptolyngbya sp. Prado105
TCTCAAGCGAAGTTTATCGAAGAACTCTTTGGAATTAGCGCTTAACGGAACGCGAACGGGATACCTCGTTTGTCACTAAAAAGTATTTGCGACACAACCGGTTTGACTATCCTCAAAGCGCTCAACTTGGAGATATCTCTTTGTTGAAACAATCCGCGATCGACACCACAGGCGATCAATTTAGCAATATTCGGCTTCGGGGCAGCACAATCAATCTCAACGATGCTTCATTGCTCGTCATAGAAAATACCGGGAGTGGAACGGTTGGCAACATTGAGCTACAAGCCGATCAGCAAATTAATCTTATCGGGCTAACTCCCTTTAATCGCCAGGATCAGCTACCCCTCATTCAGAAGATTTCTCGATCAATTACCAGCCTCACAACCTCTGGCACTGGCGCAGATATTGTATTGACCAGTCCTAGCATCCGTTTAACGGATTCTGCTTATATTTCTGCAATTACGTTAGGGAATGGCAATACTGGTAATATCCAAATTCAAGCGAATCGCCTTGATATTCAGGGAATTGCGGAGACTGAAGCGGCAGCGATCGCAAGTAGTATTGTAACTTCGACTTACGGAATCGGGCGAGGTGGAAGCATTAATATCGATGCGAATCAAGTTGAAGCCTCCAGAAGTGGATGGATTTACACAACGACCTATAACCTGGGTCAAGCAGGTGATATTTCTATCAACTCCCAAACCTTGTCACTAGATGGGGGTGAGTTACGGATTTTTGTGGTTGCGAATACAATTCCATCGGCTGCATTAACGTTTCTCCCCACGACTTTAGGCTCGAATTCAGTCAGTTCAGCCAATAGTGGCAATATTTTTGTTCAAACTCAACAGCTTAGAGTGACAAATGGTGCTCAACTTGGAACTGTATCCTTGGTCTCTGGTCAAGCAGGAACAGTAACAATTAATGCTTCTGAATCTGTGGCTGTCGAAGGGACTGCCCGTCTTACCCAGTTCGATTTAGATCAGCGCCTCACACCTAAAGCGAGACTGGGGTTGCTTCGCGTTCAAATCGATCCATCAAGTGTTACAGTCGATCGCCCAGTTCCAAGCACGATTGGGTCAGGTGGTGGGTTGAGAAATCTATTTACTGAGCAGGTGACAAATTTCTCTCTGATTCCAATTAGTCGAGCTGGAAGTGTGACGATTAATAGTCCCAAAATTCAAGTCAATGATGCCCGTATCACCGTTCAAAATGCAGGAATTGGGGACGCGGGTGAATTGGTGCTAAATGCTGATCAAATTCAACTCAATCGAGGAGGTGCGATCGCGGCTTCTACTTTCAGCGGTAATGGCGGAAACATTGTTGTGAATGCAGATCAGCTATGGATAAGGGATGGAAGCGAGATTACGACGAATGCAGGTGCGGGCGGCAATGGAGGCAGTATTGGACTAACTTCGGGTGTTTTGGCTGTATTAAACAATAGTCGCATCAGCGCCAACGCAGAGCGCGGACGAGGTGGTAATGTTCAAATCACAGCTCAAGGTGTGTTTACTGACCGCAGTAGCACAATCAGTGCAACCTCTGAGCGTGGACCTGAATTCAATGGAACGGTTCAAATTAACGCGCTTGAATCCCAACTTCAGCGATCGAGCTTGCGAGTTTTTCCCACACCTGAAGGTTCTAGGATTGTGACAATTTGCCCCTCACAAGCTGATCCTCGTGCTAGTACACTGATCGATAATGGAACAGGTGGGATTCCGAGTAATCCAACTGATTCACTGAGTAGCCGTCGAGGATGGCTGCCAAACGTTCCAGCTTCTACACCGCGATCGCAGTCAACCCTTCGATCAAATCTTCCAACTGAAATTCAAGATTGGGTACTTAACCCTGATCGAAAAACAGTCAGGCTCGTCGTTGCAGGACGGGGCACTCCATACGCAACAGTCACTTCACCCTGCTAACTTGCATATTCTGAGTTACGGACTTAAGCTAGAACTGGGGCATCACCACGTCAAGCTCACCTCTATTTGTTGAGGGTACTGTATTGCTAACTGTGGTACAAGCTCAAGCTCTTCCATCCCAACCGATTCCTAGCTTAAATCTACCTCCAGCGACTCCAGCGACTCCACCACCGCTTTTGCCTCGTGTCAGTCCTCCTGAGATTATCAATTCTCCTAGTTCTCAGCCAGAGCCGCAAACTGCTTCCCCGCGGACAATTCGAGTCAAAGAGTTTAGGTTTCAAGGAAATACGGTTTTCACCCAACAACGCCTGAGCGAAGTTGTTGCTAGTTTCATTGGGCGTGACCTTAGCATTGCTGAACTACTTCAAGCGAGTGCTGCAATCCGGAGATTCTATACGGATCGAGGCTATCTTGTTGCAGGCGCATTCATTCCAGAGGTAGGAAATGAGGCACTTGATCCGCAGGCTGCGATCGTCACGATTCAAGTTGTCGAAGGTACGGTTGAGCAAATCAAAGTGACTGGCGACGATCGCTTTGCTGAATATGTTCAATCTCGCCTCGAACGAGCAACTCGTCCAATTTTGCAGGAGCAGCGTTTAATTGAAGCGCTTCGACTTCTACAGGCTGACCCGCGCATCCGAACCATTTCAGCCGTTCTCAATCCTGGTGCTGAACCGAATACAAGGATTTTAGAGGTTCAAATTGCAACGAATCTAACGTTTAGCGGCTCGGTGGAACTGAATAATCAGCGATCGCAACTGGTTGGAAGATTAGAAAGACGAATCGATCTAAAACAAGCCAACTTACTAGGATTGGGTGACGATCTTAGTCTTTTTTACGCCAACACTGATGGAAGCAATACAGTGGGTACAACCTACACGATTCCTGTCAATGTTCAGAATGGAACGGTACAACTAAGTGCAACGTGGCTAAATAGTCGAATTATTGAAGAACCCTTCGATGAAGCAAATATTCGCTTAAGTTCGGCATTTTACGACCTAACCTTCCGTCAGCCAATTGTTCAACGAGCGACAGAAGAATCAATCCAAGAACTTGCGCTTGGCATTACAGCGTCTTATAGCGAAAGCCGTTCCTCAATCTTAGGGGTTCCCTTTCCATTGTCTCCGGGTGCAGACGATCAGGGACAGACTCGGATCTCAGCGATTCGGCTTTTCCAGGAGTGGACACAACGCAGCGATCGCTCTGTATTAGCCGCGCGGTCGCAGTTTAGTTTCGGAATCAATGCCTTAAATTCAACGATCAATCGCGATGCGCCAGATAGCCAATTTCTCAGCTGGCGAGGGCAGATTTTGTGGTTACAACGGGTTAATTCTGGGCTTGATATTTTCTTGCGATCGCAGTTGCAATTTAGCGCTAGCTTCGCTCCACGTAGTGACCGTGCTTTAGTTCCCACAGAGCAATTCAGCTTAGGGGGTTCATCTACGGTGCGTGGTTATGCTCAGAACGCAACTCTAAATGATAACGGGATCTTCGGGTCGGCTGAATTTAGAATCGGACTACTTCGCAACGATTCGACAAGCCTGCTACTGATTCCTTTTGTTGATGTGGGTAGAGCCTGGAACAGGAATGGGAATGATTCCAACACGCTTGCGTCTCTAGGATTGGGGTTGCAGTGGATTCAGAACGGTCTACAAGTTCGAGCAAACTACGCTTTTCCATTAACGACTCTGGATAATCAAAGCTCTCAAGCGAATCAATTTGATTTCTCAGTTCAATATAACTTCTCTTTTTAACGCTGCTATTTTAGGAGTTCTTCACTGTGAAGCGGATTCACCGTATTCTAATTTCTCTTTTCCTGGGGCTATGCTTAGCCGTTGGGCTTTCACTGTTGCCTCAGATCGGTCGTCTCGATCGCGCTCAAGCGAATCAGCCGATTGATCCATCAGTGCTGACAAACGAAGGATTTGCTCAATTCAATGCTGGAGATGCTGCTACGGCATTGAAGACCTGGAGGAGAGCCGCCGAACTCTATCTTCAGCAAGGTTCTCAAGAGGGACAGCTTGGAAACTTGGTGAATCAAAGTTTAGCAATGCGATCGCTCGGTCAATTCCCGCAAGCCTGTCAAGTTCTCGCAAGAGATGTGCTGAAATTGTCTGATTCGCTCTGCTTCAAACAGCTTTATCGCTCCAATACCTCAGCACAAGAATTTACCACCGCAATTACGCAACTTCAGCTCACTCCAATCAGTCGATTAGCACTCTATCATCTGAGTGAAATGCTCCGACTCATTGGTGACTTACCCAATGCGAGAATCGCGCTTGCAACCTTACTCCAACAAACTTTAGGGCAACCATCGATTCAGGAAATCTATCTCAGCTTTGGGAATCTTGAACGTGCTTCTTTTCTTCAACTTCGCGATAAACTAGGTCGCTCTGCCGCGTCTAATGAATTCGACACGATTGTGATTCAACTTTGCAATCAAGCAGAAAAAACGCTTCAGTACTACCAACTGGCTGTTCGTTCTGATTCAACTCGCGAGATGGCGCAACTGAACGAATTAAGCTTTCTTGCCAACTTAACAAAATGGCTTCAAACTCAACAGAGCAATGATCTACCAGAATTGCAGAGACTTGCTCAAACAGTGACAGAACGGCGTAAGATACTTTTGCCGATCGTATTACAATCTCACTCCACACAGCTTTCAGAAATCGATCGTATTTATGCCCAATTAACTTTGGTCAATAGCTTACTTGAATTTTCAGAGGAGAAAACTGCACAACCGTTTGCTACCGCAGCCTTTCAAGCGTCCGAACGTCTACAGAATCAACGCGCAAAATCTTTTAGCCTTGGTGCTTTAGGACGGATATCAGCTAAGACTAAAAAACTCAGGACGGCACAAGCTCAACTGATGGAAGCAATGACGATCGCGCAATCAATTTCAGCCTGGGATGCAGCGTATCAATGGCAGCGAGAATTAGCCCTAATTGCCAAACAGCAAGGCAACACTCAATCTGCACTACAATACTATGGTGCTGCGATCGACAGTCTAGATCAAGTCCGGGGAAATTTACTATCGATTACTCCAGATCTACAATTTTCCTTTCAAGATCAGGTAGAACCAATTTATCGTGATTTCATGGCGTTATTGGTTAGCCAACCCAACCCAAACCTGCGGCGCGTCATTCAAACCTATGAGCGCTTGAAGTTAGCAGAACTTGAGAATTTCTTACAATGTGGCAGACTTGAACTTACGCCTCTTTCTCAAAAATCTCCACCATCAAAATCAACGTTGTTTTATATTCTTGATCTCGACCAAACAGTGGGTGTGATTGTCCAAACCGAAAATCAGACGAAATACTATACTGCAAATGCGGAAACTGTTAGAAACAGCGTAGATGGACTTGTCTTCAATCTACAAAATGCGGTGCAAGATACTGAATTCAAACTGCCAAGTGAATCAGTTCTTAGAAGCTACAGTGAACCCTTATATCGTCAATTGATCGCGCCTGCCGAGCAAGCAAAGTTGGTCAATGAGGAGTCTTCGTTGGTTTTTATCATGGACACTGCTTTTCAAGGGATTCCGCTCGGATTGCTGCATGATGGAACAGATTATCTGATTGCCCATCATTCGATGTCTTTATCGATTGGATCTCAACTTGGAGCCACATCCCAGAAAGACAACAAGCTAACTGCCTTAGTTGCTGCACTCAGTCAATCTAGTCCTAGCTTTCAAGATCCGCGAGTGCGATCGCTAAAACTGCCTCTGTCTAATGTTGAATCCGAAGTGCAAGCAATCCAAGCTGTGTTGCCAGTAACAAAGCTATTAAACGAGCAGTTTACTCTAGCAAAATTTCAGTCCGACCTCAGCAAATCGTTCTACAATATCGTTCACATCGCGACTCAT
Source organism: Leptolyngbya sp. Prado105 (assembly GCA_025454375.1). Taxonomy (GTDB): domain Bacteria; phylum Cyanobacteriota; class Cyanobacteriia; order Leptolyngbyales; family Leptolyngbyaceae; genus Leptolyngbya. Next base: position 5,785 of record JALOOO010000098.1, read on the forward strand.
GGGCAGTTTAGCTCATCTCCTGATGAAACATTTCTAATCGCGTGGGATCAGTTAATTACTGCCCCACAGCTTAGTAGTTTGCTCAAATCAAGGGTTCAACCGAATGCAGCTCTTGATCTTCTGGTTCTCAGTGCTTGTCAAACCGCGCAGGGAGATAAACGCTCTCCTTTGGGACTGGCTGGAATTGCAGCCCAATCAGGTGCAAAAGCAACACTTGCAAGCCTCTGGCTAATCGACGATACTGCAACTGCTATCCTCATTCAGCATTTCTATGAAAATCTGAAAGCAGGGCAAACCGCCAAAATTGCACTTCAGCAAGCTCAGATGAAACTCCGTCAAATTTCAGCCTACTCGAATCCTTATTTCTGGTCAGCTTTTGTACTAATTGGAGCCGCCTGATTTGAAGAAAGCACGTTCAAGGTTTGCTCCCCGCTCAGAATCATTTGATTCTCCCGATAGGCACTAACAATTACGCGGTAGGCGCTACCAGGTTTGAGCGAGGGTTGATTCGTTGGGTAGCTCAGTCGCGGCTGTGTGGTTGCTTTACTCCACGCGATATTCCCAAGTAGCCGGACTCGATAACTGGTTGCTTCAGGAATTCCCTGCCAACTAAATCGAGGACGAAGATTAACAATATGGCTGCTATCAGGCTCAGTAATTTTTAATCGAGCCGTAATGTTTCCACGCGGGCGAACACAGAACGTTAAATTGTTTCCACAAGCTTGAGGTTTGTCTTCTTGGGAGAGACCACATCCAGTCGGCGAAATTTGCCCGTTTGGTAACTCAACCACTTTCCCGGTTGCAAAGCAGAAAACGAGAAGAAATTGCGCCTCTCGCAGTTCGATCCTATCTCCCACACAAAGAATGTCACCTGGCTTGAAACGTTTATCGCTCTTTGTGAGGACATAAGCGATCGGAACACACTGCCGAGGTGTAGAGTAGGCGGCAGAGAAGAAACTTGCGATCGCGCTACTGATTAAGCAACCGATCAGCAGGATCTTTAGATTGACAAAATGAATCACGATATTTTTTCATTCAACAACTTCAACCTGAGTAGTGGCAGATGCTTTCGAGAACTGTACCGCAATACGAACACGATTAAATCAATAGTAATCAATACGCTCGATTCTGAAGCATGAAAACGCATAAAAGATCACTATGACTAAGTTAGAAGCCTCGTTTTGCAAGCTGAATTCTCCATTCTTTGACTTCCGGGAGTGGGGATTTTGCGGCTGAAAACAGGCAAGTTTTGAGTTCAGCATCAGATTCAAGCTTTCTAGCTTGTTTGACCAATGCCAGCAAACAATAGGTATCAATTCGCGAACCATCCAGCGATAAGGCACGCTCTAGCGCTGTCTGTGCTTCTTTAAAACGATTTAAGCCAAATAATGCCCACCCCAGATTTTTGTGCAGAGATGCTAAAGTCTGTTCTGCTTGGGTCAGTTGAATAACAGATTGCACGAGCGAAACTGCTTCTGTATATTGCTGCTGTCGATTCTTTAATCTTGCGAGGTTGTTGATTGCCTGAGCTTTAATTTCTGGTGAACCGTTTGCGGCTTTCAAGTATTGGACTGATGCTAGATCGTAGCGTTCTTGTCGATCGTAAATTGATCCCAAATTGTAGTAAGCCTCCCAGTAGTCCGGTGAAAGTGCGATCGCATGAGTGTAATGTGCAATCGCACACTCATCATCTCCCAAGTAATAGCAGGACAATGCTAAATTATTGTGAGCGATCGCTGAACGATCGTTCCATTTCAGCGCGGTTTTAAAATCAGTCCGAGCAGATTGGTACTGTTCTGTTCGGAGGTTTTCGGCTCCTTTTCGGAGATAGTCATTCGAGATCCAAAGGCTGACTCCCCAACCGACTCCCAAGATCAGCGAAGCGGAAATACTAGCGATCGACATTCTAAACCACCAAGAATTACGCTTCCGACTCGCTCGAATCTGTTGAGGTAACTCCTCCGTGAGGTAAGTATAGATGTCAATTGTCGTTTGCGGTCGTTGGTAGGGCGACACCGACATCATCGCGTCTAACCAATCAGCAAAAGGTTTTGAAACTTGAGGGGCATGATGTCGCCAACTTAATTGATTTGTTTGTGAATCGATCAGATCGATAGGATTTCTCCCAGTAAGTAAACTAATCCAACTTCGCCCCAAAGCATAGAAATCAGAAGTCATCGTTGCTTGTCCATTCACCTGCTCTGGAGGTGAATACCCTGGTGAAGTGATGATCGTTGGACGATTAGATGCACTTAGCGCGGAGCGCAACTCCGAAGAACCCGCATCTGTCTGCCCAAGTTCTTGCACTCCCCCAAAATCGATCAAAGCTAACTCACCATTTGGTTGTAGGATCAGGTTTGAAGGCTTAATATCACGATGAATTAGATTGTGGGAATGTAAATAAGTTAAAACGCCTGGAAGATCTTGTAAATTTTCAGGAGCGCATAACTGCTGCATCCATTTAAGCGCAACCGCTTCAGAAGTTCTTCCATTTTGGGCAACCCACTGCTCTAGTGTTTCACCCGCCATCTTCTCTAGCACTAAGCAATGCAGCGATCGCCCAGCAGGTGTATTGACGACAAAGTAATCATTGATATCCACTTTAGGGATATTTGGATGATCCAGCCAAGAAAGAACAGCATATTCTCGCTCAAACAGCTCTAGCCGTTTTACGTCTGTTGTCTCAAGAACTTTTAGAATTTTTTGCTCATCTTGATCCAGTACATTGACTTCAAATACCTCAGTTTGAGGGGTTTGGGCAATTCGTTGAATGACTTGATATTTTGATTCGAGAATTAATAATGTTCCACAAGCTGGACAGTAATCTCTGATCGCTCCAGACTGTTGACGCTCCGGACAAGCAGGGTTGATACAGTACACACAAAATAAGGCAATAAAATCGCACTATGTGATACTAGCTGATTTAGGGTGAATGCGCCAAGATAATCTTTTTAACAACTGGAGCTAAATCAAAAACAAACTCAATTTCACGATCAGATTCAATCTCTTGTCGTTCCACTAAACAAAGTTCGACAAGACGAGTGAGAGACTTAATCAGTGTTGATCGTGACTTCACGACACCGTATAGTTCAGAGAGTTGAACAGGCGCATTTTGAGTCGCGAGATCAAGCAGCACAATGCGATCGCTCTCACTCAATTGATGGATCTGCTCCAAATACAATTTAGATGCTTCATCTGGGACAACGATCGTCCCACACCGCAAGAAATGACGAACCCGACCGCCAAAACAGGTCTGAATGTACCGACTAATTTGCGTCAATAGTCCAGGATTGCCTTGATACATCTTAATCACTGCGTCCCAGCTCGACGGGTCTTTGAGTTGATGAGTCGCTAAAATCCTTTGAGCCGCTTCAAGAGCTAGTCCTGAGAGCATGATCTCCTGTGCGGATCGCTTGGAGTGATGCAACCGAACAATCTGGTTAAATCGTTGCCGACTGAGCAATAGTAAAGAACTCTGATGCTGTTGCTCAGCAATGTAGCGAATCAATTGATTGTAATCTCGCAAATCACCGTAAGTATTAAGGGCTGAGATCGCGGTCGTTTGAATAATAGATTCAGCGCTATCTAGCACGATCAAGCAGCGCTGTTGCTGAAGTAATGTCATCAGGAAGTTCAGCTTTTCAGCAAATGAAGTGAATGATTTTGATGAAGTTTGGCGAAATACACTGATGAGATCATCGACCAATAGCTCTGGCGTTGGTGCATGAATAAGCGATCGCCAAATCACCACATCAAACTGATTCTGTCCGAATGATTGCACCCAATGGGACGTGAGAGACGTTTTTCCGACTCCAATCGCTCCAACTAGAGAGACACACTGGTAATGTGAAAGTAAATTTGATAACTCTGCAAGTTCGGCATCGCGTCCATAAAGCTGTATGAGAGTTTCTGGATGCTGAACGGCGATCGCATCCGATGGTTCAATTTTAAGCTGCAATCTAATCTGATTCGCATCAATGTCACCCGATAGATTGAATTGTTCAGCGAGATGCTTCACAAATCTCTCTAAGCTAGATTTATTAATGGGCTGACGAAAGCTGTTCTGAAAAACGTTCGATAAGTCTTGCCACAGTCGAGGACCAACTTGTCCCCGCAAGTAGTTCTTACTGTAACCGCGAGTCTGAGCAATCTCCTCGTATCCCAAGCTAAAATCATGTAACAATGCGCCAATCAGAGCAAATTCAGCATCTTCAAACTTCCGTTCTAGTGCGACTTCTAGCACTGTTATCAAGAACTTAATTTCTTGTTCAGTGTATCGATTTACGCTAACCTGCTGATGCATCATTACGATCGCTGACTCCTACACTCATTAAAGTGAACCGCTTCACTCAATAATTCAAGCCAATCATAGACTCTTGCAAGAGCAGCAGAACTAAAAAATAAGGATAGCTCTATTTAGAAGCATTTATTCAAAAATCCAACCTGTCGGACTTTTAAATAAATTTGCTAGGAGATGCTTTGCTCTTAGCCCTCATTCTAGCGGCGATCGCTGTAAAGTTCTACATATTTAGATTTCCAAATTTTTTGAACTTGATATGATTACTAAAAAGTCACCTGACTTTTCAAATCATGCTGATCAATCTCCTACCCTCTGAGCTTGAAGTTAAGTTATTCGGCTGCTGACAAAGCTCCAAGCAGTCAAGCATAAAACTTATGTCAGATGCAATCACGACACTTCTAAAGCCCCCTACACCTGATGCTCTGGCGACACCTGAGCAGGAAAAGCTTACTGAAATTGCGGTCAGGATTCGTCGTCGTGTTGGGCGAATGCTAATCGACATTTACGAGACTGGAAAAGAACTGATTGCGGCTCGTGAGATTTTTGGCGGACGTGGTAAAACGAAAGACTGCATTGAGTGGGCAGTGAAGGAGACAGGGCTGAAAAGAACAACATTGTATGCAGCAATGGCAACTGCAAAAGCATTTCAGCCTTTTGAAACCACAGACTCAAAGATTTTCTTTGAAACAATTGACGTTCGTATCCTCAATCAAATTTCCTCGACTCAAGCGCCAAAATCTGCCCGCGAAGAGTTCGTCATGCGAGTTCTCAATGGAGAAACACTCACCCAGGAAGCAGTCAGCGAGATCATCGTAAAACATCGAAGAGCGATCGCGGATGAAGCGGATGAAAAATTCATGGCTCAACGGAGTTTGATAGAGCCGTGGGGTGAGTTAAAACGATTAGAAGATCCAGAAGAAACGCATCCCTTTTTCCTGGTTGATCGTGATGGTGTCGCGCACTGGTTTCGCAACTACAGCGACATCAATCAGCAATATGCACAGTGGAAAGCTCAACGGCTTAAATCACAATTCGAGCAAGCGGTCGAATTACTCACGCCCCATTGGTCAGTGAAGCTTGCTCCAGCCCGGAAACAGCCAGAACGGGTCGTCGTTGAGAGTCAAATTCCGGGGGTAAACAAGCAGTTTACGATCGCTTCTCCAGCTTCCTTAATGCGGTGGTGGGATCAAGAAGGTAGAGTCAAAACACAGCGACTCCTTGCCAATAATCCTCAAACGATCGCAGAGACCTCCACGAAGTTACTCACTCAATTAGATCTTGAAAAAGCAACTTGTCGAGATTGTCGTTGGCACGATCCTGAACATGAAGGGAATCAGTACGGGATTTGGTGTGGATTTTACAAAGATACACTGAGTCTCGATCGCATTCACGAAATGCCGCTGCGTTGTAATCAATATCGACACGAAAGCAATGCTGATCCCCTTCCACCTGCCCGCATAGAACTTCCGCTTGAAACTTCCATTCTTCCAATTCCACAGCGCCCTTCTACGAAAGTGGCTGTAATTCCACCCGGTTTAAGATTAGATTCACAAAATCAGAGTTCTGATTCTGGCAAGAAGCAAGATTCAGTAACAATGCCTGTTCAGCTTGATCTGGACTATTGGCTTCAGCAGATCGAAGCACTTCCAGATGAAACGCTGCAAGTCTTGGAGGAGCAACTTGAGCAAATTACGGCTGCGATCTCTCGGCGTAAGCAGCAAGCTTCTCGATCATCTAGCGCCTAGAACAAATAAGCTCCATCCTACATTGACTTAATTTCCAGCACTATCCCTGTAGATACAACAAATGTGGTGGCGACAAAAAACTTCTGCTAATGAGATCGACGATGATCAAAATTCTGCAAGGCTAATGAGATCAACACTGACCGAAGGAGAAACTGACTGAATCTACCTGAGTGCAAGCAGTTTAATTTCCTTCATCTATCAGCCTCTACTCGCTTTAAATGTTGCCTTTGTGTGCTTAATTTGTGAGCTTTCAAATCAATCTCTTGCATATCAACAATTCCTTGACCAAATGAAACAGTGTCAAACTCAACAAGAAGTAGAAATCATGAATAGCTCTCAGTCCGCCCTAGATTGCTCTAATGCGCTGAACTAATCCATCTTGAACTTGGATCGTGCGGTGTGCTTGTTCCGCCACTTCAAGCCCATGGTTACAACCACGATCGTGATTCCTTGTTGATTCAACTCACCGGGCAAGTCCATGACTTCTTGAGACGTTTGATAAGCATTGACTAAAAACAATTGTGAATAACCTTGTAGAAAGATAAATGCTTTGAGATCTCAGAGCATTAGGATCGCACGATTCTCAAGCTCTTACCCCGCTTGACTTCTAAAATTGCGTCTTCTCTAACTTTCTCCTCAAAAAATCGCTGCATCAGAGATGCCGATCTAGTGTGCAAGTCCAGGCAATTGAACAATGTTCCAGAAGGCGAAGCAGTTCAAAGAGCTAAGCGATTGCAGTCGTGCCAGCCGCAGCACCCAGAAACAAGAGAAGATTTCGGCGTTTTATCGGTATAGAGGGAGGTCTCCAGTAGATTCTCGCCTCAGTCTTAACAAAAATTGAGTTCTTACAGGTTAAGCCTGGGCAAAAGATAATTGTCTAATCGTTGAAACGCTGTTGGAGCACTTCACATCATGTCTCCACGATTTGAGTTGCAATCCCGACTACAGTGTTTGCCTCAGTTTGTCCCAGCACAGACACATCGATTTCGACTTCTCCGACTCGATACACGTTGAGATGAGACAGATTTGCTTTGAGTACTGATAGCAACGAACGATATCGTACCGCAGTCTCCTTCTCTTCCTCGCCAAACCAATCCTGCTCACTCACAACGGATTCAAAAAATTGCTCTAACTCCACCTCTTCAGCGGGCGTACCTGCTGCATGATGCGTTTGTTCGAGAAGCTGTTCGGAAGTCCCGATCGCACTGCAATCTTTCCAGCAAACGACTCGAATCGGTGCATCGGTCTCACTCATCCAAAGTAAGTTCTCTGTCAATTTCTTTAGTGTGGCAACCAGTTCAGCCGCTTCAACAAGCGATCAATCAAGCAGGTGGTTTAATCAAGCCAGATCCTTAGATGATTAGGGTCTCTTGATTTTAATTAATTGAGCCAAGAAGCCCTGGATTCAAGAAGCAGGGAATAGTTGCAACAACGCGATCACAGGTATCTTAAATCCTCAGCAAACTGGAGCGTACAGCAGGAAATTTATTTCTGTGGGCACTCTGAAGTTGATGGCTTAAATCGACTTTTTATAACTTCGACCGAACTCAAACGCTAACCCCAATTGCATTCTGGGTCAACGCGTACAAATCAGCATCATGAGCTGGACCCACCCGGAATTGGAAAATCTAGCATTGTGGCACAACTTGTGCAAGAAAATGAGATAGCGTTTGTTGATGTGTACCTCAGTCAGCTTAGACCAACCAATTTGCGTAGATTACCTGTAGCAGGAGCAGTCATCTCTAAATGTTACCCACTAGAATTTTTGCCGCGTGAGGGCAAGAGAATACTCTTGCTCGATGAAATTGATATGGCTCTAGCCCGCGATGCAGGGAATGGCACAGCAATTTATCCTTGATCGCCAAGCCAGACTTCCTTGAATAGTCGCTGCTTGCAGTCACCGAGCGCGCTGACACTACCGCTCCCAATCCGATACGCAATCATCGGATTGCGCGTCCAACACTCATTGGTACGCGGTAAGTCACCGCATTGAAAGCGCGAGCCAATGAAGTAAACTGCTTCTCCGGTTGAGGCTTATTCCATATAAACTTCGCCGGATGCTTTTGTCAGCTTAGTGCGAACCCCGCCCTGAATCGCCGAGTTCGCTAGCGCGATCGCGTCTTCTCTACGCCCATGCTTGACAGCAGCTTGGTAAATCACGTCTTGGTATTTCCACTGCACCAACGCCGTGTAGTAAGAACCGCGCACATTCGTATAGGTTCCTCGAACTCCGTTGGTTAGCTGAGGACTTTGAGTAGTGGAGTCTTTGTAAAAATCTCCTCCACGTCGAGCTTCAAGATTCGCAACGCGGCAAGGCGTAGCGCCACCGCAGTCGGGAGTTAGATCAAAGCTAACATAATACCCCTGAGGATTGGCTTCGGCATTGACATAGATGCGTGCTTGTGATGGCACGATCGAGGAGACAACAGACCAAATTTCCACGACTACTACTGCTCTTTAGAAAGCATTGATATAGTTCAACAAAAAGCGGTCTTGAGACAGACGAAATCTCGAAACACGCCAGATAAAGTCAATGAATATCACTCCCTTAAAGCTTGTTTTTGGCTAATCTATGCCCGAAGGACCCGAAGTACAGCGTTACGCCGACCAGCTTGATCGTGTGTTGGCGAGTGGCGAGATCGTTCAATTCACCGCACGAACCCAAGCTGCAAAACGCTGGTTAGCAGAACATCCGAATGATTTGGCAGGACGCAGAATTACGAAAGTTACCGCACACGGCAAAAACCTCATCGGGTGGATTGAGCCTGACTACTACTTTTATTCACACTTAATGATGTGGGGACGCTGGACGACTTTCACAGGTCAACCCCCCGAAGAGATCGATCGACGTGAGAGAGCCAGGATTGTGACCGCAACAGGTGGCGCAATCCTTCTATCAGCCCCAATTTTTCAGATCGGACAGGGCGATCCGTATGAGCAAGTCGAGACGCTCCAACAGCTTGGCCCTGATATTTTGCCCGAAGACAACGTGCCATTTGACCAAGCCCAATTCCAACAGCGATTATTGTCACCCCATCAGAACAATCTCTCAAATCGCACAATCGGAGCAGCACTGCTTGACCAATCGATCGTGGCTGGAATTGGGAACTATTTGCGGGCTGAGATTCTATTCTTGTGTCAGATTGATCCGTGGCGAAACGTGAACGAATTGGCTGAATCCGAATTCCATCGGCTCTGCGAAATGATTCCTCAGATTGCTCGTCGTGCCTATGAAACTGGAGGAGTCACGGCAAGCGATCCTGACCGATTCAGAATGGAACATGATCGTACTTTGGTGTATCGCTTGGGAAGTGAATTTGGCAGTCGTCACTATGTGTTTCGACGCACAAATCTACCCTGTTTACGCTGTAGCACCCCGATTCGGCAACAGAAACAGATGATTCACAGCGACGAAGCAGAGGAAAAAACGCGCATCATCTACTTTTGCCCCACTTGTCAGAATCCCTCGAGCAGGCTTGCCTGTGCCAAAGGCATCGATTTACCGCCGCGTCGAACAAAGGCACGATCAAAGAAAACTAAAGCACAGCTAATCTCCTAACTCTCAGGTGTGGCATCTAGAACGGTGTCATCAGACTCAATCAATGGTTGCAAAACGCGATCGAGATTTGCCTCGACCGGCAACTGCAAGCGAAAGCAATCTTCCAGTACCGCCCGCAACTCCTTCACGCTGCTGAGGTGTTGCCGCTCCGTTCGACCATCAAGGTAGTGCAGGGTGAGTTGATTATTCAACAGGGCATACCGTCGATCAACATCCGGTCGAGCTGCGATCAGCGTCGTGACAAAGCGAGAATCCGGATGGGTGGAAACATACCAATTGCTCACTTCATAATCTGCGAAGTATTGTTCCTGCAAATCGAACCGATACAGCGATTTCCACTCCTGCCCCGGTTTTGCTTGCAGCGTGTAAGCGTCGTCCGTCTCGATCAATCGAAACGGCTCATGCGGAGTCGTTTGCTCGATGTCGGGTGTCAAAGATAATGGCGCAGTTTGCGTGATGCCGCCAAATCCCACATCTGCCAAGTATGTCTCTTGATCGATTTCAACTCGTAATAGCATATGAGTGCGCGGAGACATCGTATCTTCTGGAAGGTTCCACACGACCCGCGCGGCTAAATTCGTCACTCGAAAGCCGATCGCAATTAATACCGAGCGCAGCAATAAGTTCTGCTCAAAACAATAACCGCCCCGCCGCTGATGAACCAGCTTTTTCTCTAAGGAGTCGAGATCTAACAGAACAGGATGCTTGAGCAAGGGATTGAGGTTCTCAAATGCAATCGTCGTTGCATGATTGAAATGAATTGCCCTCAACGTTTCAAGCGTTGGAGTCGTATCGCCAGAGTATTGAATTCGTTGAAAGTAAGCATCAAGATCGACTTTCGGCAGGTGCTTCACCTTCAGATCCCCTAATGAACGCTGTCTTTATCATGGCACGAGTAATCGCAGTGTAATCAACGCTTTTCAGTCGTAGCAGAAGTTGTTGATGCCTAGAGAACTATCTACTGCTTGCTGTAACTACTCAGGTTGGGCAAGATGGAAGTTAAGGAACATTAAGCCAAAGTGAAGTGTTATAGAGTGCGATCAAGTTGGCTAGCAAACGATCGGGAGTTATTGAAGATTAGCCTTTCTTTTATAGGCAAAATAACAATCTAAATCTTTGCTGCTGACCATATAAACAACAATAGCGGCACTGAGAACAGCCATACTCAAGCTCCCAACAATCAGGGCAGCGGAAAGTTTTGAACTCAGTGCAAGAACTAAAGTTATGAGACTAACAACGAGTAAACTACAGATGCCGACCAGAAGCCATTTTGCCCATTTCTTTCCCTGGATGACAAAGTACATCACGACAATGGTGAGTAAGATCCGACCGATCGCCCAGCGATCTTGCGCGGCAATCACCAAAGCACTATCCAGAACGCAAAGCAGCAGAAACATTGCGAGTAATGTATTTCGAGCTTTCAACACAGATTGAGTTGGATGTATCATGGTTGTTCAATTAGGTAGAAACATCAATACTCACTGTACGACACTTGCAGACAGCGAGATCGCCTAATGATTAGAATAAGCGGAGGCAACTATCCTTGCTCACTCCACTAAAGACCTCAATTCTCCGATTCATTGTCTGGTCATGTGCTGGCTTCACTGCTCTGTCTCACCATCATTCAGCAGGAGTAATCCTAATCGCTAAGAAACGTTGCAAAAGCAAGGCTCGTCGATCGAGTCCGCTATAACTAGTCGTCCTTGAAAAACTCAAAAGTGTAATCAGGGAGGGAGTTCTAGACGATAAGTAACAATGGTAATATTGCAAGAAAATCGTTCAAGGCTCTCAAAACCTTGCAAAACTCATGACCGGATTCTCCAAAAAATCATCAGGAAAATCAGCCCCAGAGCCAGCGAAACTGAAAGACCAACTCAACGCTCAACATGCCTTGTTCAAACTGGCAAATCTGTTGGATTGGGAGAGCTTAGAGCAAGAGTTTGGTACAGCGATGAGTGCAGAGGGCGGTCGTCCTGCTCTGCCTGTGCGGTTGATGGTCGGACTGCACTACCTGAAGGCGTTGTACAACGAGAGCGATGAGTCAGTGGTCGCGAAATGGGTGGAAAACCCATACTGGCAGTACTTTTGTGGAGAAGAAACCTTTCAGCATCAGTTGCCCTGCCATCCCTCAAGTTTAGGCAACTGGCGGCGACGAGTGGGAGTCGATGGACTAGACTTATCCAAAAATTTAGAAGGCAGGCTGGGTCTGCTTTTGAAGGCTTTTTCCGCTTGTCTAAAATCTGCTTACTTCTACAGGATTATGGGGCTTC
>JALOOO010000099.1 GCA_025454375.1 Leptolyngbya sp. Prado105
CCGCAGCTTGGGCAAGGATAGATTTCTCGCATGATTTAAGACGAGCTTAAGCAACGCTTTCTATTTTAACTCTCATCATTTCCTTCAGGGCACTACCAGGATGGGGATTAAATTAAATACTTTAATCCGACCGATAAGCCGTAGATTAGGAGAACGAGAAATGAGATCGAGGCAGAAGAAGACCGCGCCTTGGGCAGGACTTGCTCAAGCATTCAAATCATTCTTTAAATTGCAATCGCTGAAGAAATTTGTTGCGCTGTTTGTGATTGGAACGACCTTGAGTTTTGCGATCGCGGCTTGTGGAGGGAACAACGCGACGACTGCTAGCAACCCAAATAGTGCAAGCCCCGTTGCGAACACTGCCAAAAATGTCCACCTCTAAATTTTCGGTTGATCGATAAATTAACTCAAAATTTATAAGTGGAATTCAATAGGAATGACGGATGAGACGGATTTGCTTTCGTGAAGCTTCTGATGAGCAACATCGGTGAAGTTGTGCGGCGGCAGATAACCTTGAACTCCGACCGATGACCTTTGTACTGTCCGTACCAACGCACTATTAGGTGATTGCCCCACCGACAGTTCCCGGTGCGACAGCCGTAATTCCTTCAGAGATGTATCGTTTAAAGTCCTCTACGTTCAACGTGAGTATGTGTGATATGGCATTAACTTTCATTGCTGCAACCAATCGAGCATCGTGAACCTGAACCCCTGAAACACCGAAAACAACAACCAGTCTGCGCCATTCTCTGTAAATCTCAGAACTGTCAGGCAACACTGGAAAAAGTCGTTCAATTAGCTGCAAAAGCCGTTCAGCTTCAGGAGGAGTTAATCCAAATCCATTTCTCTCAACAGGTCGAGTTGCAACATTCCAAAACTCAATGCAATTTTGAGAAGAGACTTGTAGCTTGTGTCCGTCTTGACGTAGCTCTCGGACAGCAGTTCTAATCAAAGGATGGAGAGGGTGAGAGCGATCCACAAATCGCAGCAGAACATTTGTATCTACCAAGTAAAGCACAATCAGGGATGCTCCTCATAAATTCCCGCTCGACTAACAGAATAATCTGACAGGAAAGGTATGGTGGCTCCAACATACATTTGGAATTCGTCAGCTAGACGATCAGCGATCGCCTCAAACTCTTCATCTTCTTGAAGAAGATCATTGCTTAATGGTCGCGAAGCCAGGTGCTCTTTGTCCCAAGCCAAAAATTCAACAAAATCTAGGACTTCCAGAATTTTAATCTCAGATAAAGAGTGGAGCTTTCGCACAATTTCTGCAATTAATGTTTCCATGGTTTCTCCTACTTGAGGTATGAATTTGCCCAACCATAACGATCTGGATCTTTTTTGAGAAGATACCCTGCAACTTCTCTACGTTTATCCTTATCTTTTGTCATTCTGACAATTCTTTTAATTTCATCATCAATATCATTCGCAGTGGCTCCATGTTCTACTGCCATCACAAACCACTTATCACCCTCTTCATATTCACCTCTGTCATAGCAAATTGCGCCTAATAGAGTGTAGGGTTGATGGCTATTAGTTTGACATTCCATCGCTTGCGTTGCACACTTTCTTGCGTCATCTAGGTGATCAAGATCTCGAAACGCTGCACCTCTCGTTACCCATAAAGCTGATTTCAAATCAGATTCTTGTACTTTATTCCAATTCACGTTTTCTGTAACTTTTAGTGCATTTTGAGGCTCATCTGCCTTACGCCAATTACTACTTGCACTTGGCAAGTTCCACATGTTTCTAGTTCTTTGATATTCTTTTTCATAAAAAATTGCTTCTAATCTGTAGTATGCAGTCGTTATCTTCCCATGTCGAGAAAGACGACCTTCTTCAATGAGTTGAATTACTTGTTTGGGATCGAGTCGTTCCTCTCGCTCAAGCTTGAGCATGATTTCATAAAAAGGATCGACTGCCAATTGCCCCACAATCTGATATTTTACTTTCAGCAGCTTAAAGTGGATTTCTTTGGCAATCTCTGCTGTTTCAAGCAGTTCTTCCTTGATCAACCACTGAATATCATCCTCAGTTATTTCAAATTCTATGTTCTTAAGAATCAGAAACAATTTACTGGAAGGAGCAGAAGTTTTATATTGAGTCGCTTGATATTTGGCTTTGAGTTCCTTGAATAACTTTACATCCTTACGATTTCGATCGATCGCAATTAACTGAGTTAGTTTCTGCTGTTCAAGCCACTCGCATTCACTATTTTCAAGGTTTTGTTTTTCTTTTAGTTTCTTTAAAATGGCATAGAGCGGACTAGAAATAGATGCGTTTGGAAAAGAATCAATCTGATATTTTGCTTTCAAGTCTGAAAACTCAACGATAGCTTTTCTCTCATCCTCCTGCTGCCAATGAATTTTCAGTGTTTCCTCAAAATCATGCTCTAGGAGCCAATCAGCCTCAAAGTCAGACAATGGCTCTCTCACATCAAGTTTTGCCAGAATTGAGTAGAGAGGCTCTTCAGGAAAGTGGTCTAGATGCCTGGTTGCTTTATGGCTGACCTTTAACCTTGAAAAATTCAGAATATCTTGAATCAAGTTAATTGTTGCCACAAGATCATAACTAGTTAGCAACTTAAGTTCTGAGTCTGTAGGAACATCTCCAGCATCTAATTTCCAAAGTATTGAATACACTGGGCTGGCAATTGAAAGATCTAATTCCTCTGGAATATGGTACTTAGAGCGTAGAGACAAAAAATTAACTTCTAGCCTCTTTAAATCCTCTGCCTGATATTGCTGTAATGAAATAACTTCAATGGATCTAAGAAGGCGATTCTCTGCTAACCATTGAAACTCTAGGTCTGTCATCTGAATACCCAGTTCAGCTTTCCTCAGTATCAGATATAGAAAAGCATCAGACGCAGCACTTTTATACTGACCTACTTGGTATTTCTCTCTAAGGGCAGCAAAGTGTCTTTTCTGTAGCTCACTATTATCCATGTCTGTGTAATATTCAGTCTAGATCGCCTAAAACCATATTACCCACTCTGCAATCAAGCAGCTACAGTCTGCTAGTCGGGGAATATCAAAACCACCTAACGACCCCGTTCACCCGCCGCTAATAACCTCTGGGAACCTCGAAAAATTAGATTAAGAGTCGGGGAAATAGCGATAAAGAGGATCAGGCTAGAAGCAGCGTCACTTGGAGAATGTCACTAATGGGACAAGGATTCGGTAAAGACCCAATCGAACAACGTCAGACCAAACTAGAACAGAAGCAAGACCTCTTAGTGAAGTAATTGAGTGGGAAGCGTTTCGAGCGAGTCTAGAACGAGTCCATGAAAAGCCGCGTAAGAGCAAAGCGGGACGCAAAACGCACGATGTGATTATGATGTTCAAACTGCTGATATTGCAGCAGCTTGAACATCATTAGTGATGAAGAACTAGAGTATCAAGTGAATGACCGACTCTCATTCATGCGATTTTTGGGGTTGAGCATTGGGGATGTTGTTCCGGATGCGACGAGTGTTTGGTTATTCCGCAAACAGTTGCGCCATAGCGTCAGTGCATGATTCTCAGGTGCTGGGGCAACTGTTGGATGATGACAACGAAACGGATGCGGTGTGGGGAGATAGTGCGTATCGGTCTGAGGAAATTGAAGCCGTCCTTGACCTGTTGCCGTTTGAGAGCCACATTCATGAACGGGCTTACCGCAATCATCCGCTGACCGAACAACAGCAAACAGACAATCGAGAGCGCTCCAGTGTTCGTGCCAAGGTCGAACATGTCTTTGGCAACTGGATGATGACGATCGGAGGTAAGTTTGTACGCTCAGTTGGACTGGATGCAGTCAGCACAATGCTTGGACTGAAGCATCTGACGTACAATTTCAAGCGATTCTTGTATCATCAGGCTCAAATCGTAGCCTAAAACAGGCAAGAAGGCAGCGATGATACTCATGTAAAAGTTACGCTTGGATGTGTTGCTTCTATCTACGACATCGGTAGTCCAGAAATGAATTTTTCGAGGTTCCCACAAGTAGAATGCAATAAGAATGACGGATGAGACGGATTTGCTTTCGTGAAACTTCTGATGAGCAACCTCAAGGTTACCGATACAGACGATCGAGCTTCAAAAACGTCTGTAACAATACATTCGTTCCTTGAGCGCATTCCTCCGGTGAAGTATATTCTTCTTCTGAATGGCTAATCCCTGCCCGACTCGGCACAAAAATCATCCCCATCTCTGTAATCCGTCCGACTTCTTGAGCATCATGCCCCGCCCGACTCGGGATCTGCATGTTTGGAAGATTCAAATCCTGGCAGATTTCCTCGATCGCGTCCATAATTTTTGGTGCTGCCAAAGTCGGAAGAATATGCAAAGTTTGGCGAATGTCGATTTTAGTCGCGGTCGAATTCGCGATCGCTTCGATTTCTGATTTCAACTGATCGACTAACGTCTCTAAATGCGACTGCGATAGATCTCGAAGGTCAATGCGCAAATCTACTTCACCCGGAACCGTATTCGTCGCATTGGGCGAAACCGTTAAATATCCTACTGTTGCAACTTGATCTCCTGGCGTATCTACTGCAATCTGATTCACTAGGAGGACAATCTGCGCGGCGGCGACTAAGGCATCTTTGCGCATGTGCATTGGAGTCGTGCCCGCATGATTCGGACGACCTTTGATATTCACGGCAAAGCGGTACTGTCCGACGACTCCACTGACAACGCCAATCGGTACATCCGCATGTTCTAGCACTCCGCCTTGCTCCACATGCAATTCGACAAATGCGGCAATGTCATTGCGTTTCGCGGTTTCAATCTCTTCCCAATCTCCGCCGACTTTTGCTAAGCAATCTTGAATCGGGGTTCCATCTAATCGCACGTAGTAATCAGGGTCTTCATACACTTCCCCGGAGATTGCTTTACTTCCAATTACTGATCGCTCTTCATCACTAAAGACAATCACCTCGATCGGATGGTCTAAGCGAATATTGTTCTCGTTTAAGGTCTGTACAATCTCAATGCCAGCGAGTACTCCTAAGCAGCCATCAAACTTACCTCCTACTGGAACCGTATCAATGTGTGATCCGGTGGCAAAAGCAGGCGCATCTGGAATTTTCCCGGCATATCGACCAATCACATTACCCGCAGCATCAATTCGCGTGGTCATGCCTGCTGCTTCCATCCAGGCTTGAACTGAGTTGCGAGCGAGTAAATCTGCATCTGTAAAAGCAAGCCGACAGACACCGCCATTTGCAAGTTTGCCAATGGTTGCGAGTTCGGTGATGCTGCGATTTAAGCGATCGCTGTTAATTGATAAAAGTGTCAAAGTCATGATGTTACCTGTTGTAAAAGTCGAAAATAAGCAATCTGGGAAATTTCGGCGATCGCGCTTTGCATTTCTGCGGCTTGCGACTGTGCTAATCGCATTTCAAACGCTTCGAGAATGCTCTCTTTTGTGTGATTTTTCACCGCAATGATGAAGGGAAAGCCAAACTGGGATTTATAGCGCTCATTCAAACTGTGAAAGCGATCGTATTCTTCAGGACTAAGCCGATCTAATCCGACTCCGGCTTGTTCTTGGACAGAAGCCTCTGCCATTTTTGCTTTACTTCCTAAATCCGGATGGGCACAGATCAAGGCAAACTGCTGTTCGGGTGTCATCGATTGCACTACCCGAATCAGGGTTTGATGCAGGTGATCAATGCTCTCAAAGGGTCGATGCTGCCAAGCTGCGGCGGCAATGGTTGGAGTCTTTTCAAAAATCTCGCCCATTGCTGCTGTAAAAGTAGATTGCTCCATTTGATTCAAAGCGCCGAGAGAATAGCTCATTGCAAGGGACCTGCAAGAATGGTTTTTGCGATCGCGTCGGTGACATCACTGGACGATTCTTGCCGCAGTTGGTCGTACCACTGGGCAGTCACTTTCGGATCTTTGCCGTGAATGACTTCGGCTCGATTACGAGCTTTTTTGACGATCGAGCTTGTGCGGTCTTCTCTGGCTGCCTCGTACCGTTTCAAGGCATCTTCCACGCTGATATTGGTTGTGAGCAGAAAATGATTCAGCATGTAGACATCTTCGAGCGCTTGACAGCCTCCTTGACCCAAATCTGGACAGGTCGCGTGAGCCGCATCCCCCAGTAAAGCAACTCGTCCTCGCACCATCCGATCGACAGGACCCACATCAGAAATTTCCAGGCGATTCGTTTCCTCTGGATCAATCCGTTCGATCAAGGTTTGAACCGGATCAGCCCAGCCTTTGAAATGCTCAGCCAGTTCTGATCGAATCAAGTCTGGAGGCGCACTCGTTCCAGAAGGCAACGGCACATCGAAAAAGAAATACAGCCGATTTTTGCCAACAGGCATCATTGAGGCGCGTTGATGATTGCCCACATACACCGTCCAGGTATTCGCAGGCGTTAATGCTTCATCTGCGGCAACTAGACCATTCCAGTTCACATAGTCGCGATAAGTCGGCTGCACTTCTCGATCGAGAACATACTGCCGCAAGGTCGATCGCACCCCATCGGCTGCGATCAGCAAATCTCCTGTCGCTTCATGCCCGTTTTCAAACTTTGCCGTCACTTTGCCCTCATGTTCCTCGACCCAGATGCAGCGATATCCCAGATTCACGGTTCCCGAAAAATTCTTGAGCAACATTGCTTGCAAATCAGCCCGTGCAACCGGGTAAGGACGCTGCCCGACTTCCTCAATCAAAGGGTGCAAATTAACGTGATTCAGTACCTCTCCCGTAGTGCTGAGGTACTGCATAAAATCCATTTGTCCCCCAATTTCAGCAATGTCTTTGCCCATGCCAAATCGGTTCATTACTTTGACCCCATTTGACCAGAGAGAAATTCCGGCTCCTCTGGGACGGAGTTCTTGCGTTCGTTCGTAGACTTCGACTTCGTGACCCGACTGTGTAAGCGCGATCGCAGCGGTTAGCCCCCCGATTCCTGCTCCAATAATCACTACTTTTAGACCGTACATATCGAATTTCCTCTAGAAACACTCATCCCTTAAGCTTGATTGCTACAGAATTTTAGAATACTGTATACAAACAAGTTTGCCTGAAAATCACGAGTGAGTTGATTGTATTGAGTTATCTGTCCTTGAAGCAGAATCATCAGTCTGGTGAGAAAACACCGACCCTGATAGAGTGATTCATCGAATCGCTCTATTCCAGATGGTAAGAGAATCTTGACAGGATGAAGAAAGGTTACGAACAGATCGAGTTTCTGCTTAGATTCCGTTTCAGAGTTCTACAACATTACAGAAGGAGTATCGGTATCGTGACGAGCAATGTGACCTCAGGAAATCGACGGGTGTTTATTTGTGGGTCTGCCTTGCGAGGACAGCCAGACCATCAGAACCTGCAAGATGCCGTGTTTATTGCGGCAACTGCGACTCAGCCTCGCTATCGCCTGCATGTGGCGGGTGAGGATTGGCATCCGGCAATCCATGAGGTCGAATCCGGGGGAATTTCGATTCCAGGTGAGGTTTATGAGATGACGCAGGCGCAGTTTGACTATTTAGAAGCAAATGAGCCGCCTCATATGTATGCGGCAGAGGTGTCTTTGAAAAATGGTGAGGTTGCGACTGCTTTCTTGTATCCGAAAGCACTGATCGAGGAGTACAATTTGCCGGACATTTCTAATACGTATGGGGGATGGGCGGCTTATAAGGCAAGGGTTGCAACTGTTTAGGGGTAAGGGGGAGTCAGATTGGCTCCCCCTTGTGAAGTCTGCTCCCCATCGATTTCCCTAAGTTCTCTAAAAAACATGACATCAACCTCAGAACTATTCTTTACCCTCAATGGGGAGCGAGTTTCTCTCCCAGGGATTTCGCCCTCGATGACCTTGTTGCACTATCTTCAGCAGTCTCGGCGCACTGGGACAAAAGAAGGCTGTGGGGATGGGGACTGTGGGGCTTGTACAGTTGCGATCGCGACTCGTAATTCTGAGGGCAAACCTTGCTATCAAGCGGTTAATAGTTGCTTGATTCCATTGGGGGCGATCGCGGGTCGAGAAATTGTCACCGTTGAAGGAATTGCGGATGGAAGGCTACATCCGGTTCAAGCGGCAATGGTCGAATCAGGCGGATCTCAGTGCGGGTACTGTACGCCTGGATTTATTATGAGTCTGTTTTCTGCTTACTATGACGGTAAAGTAGATGATTTCTCGGTGGAGGGGAATCTTTGTCGCTGTACAGGGTATATTCCGATTCGTCATGCAGCGCGGCAGGTGACGAATGCTCAACCTGTGGATCGCTTTTCGGAGCGTTTAGCACAGGTTGATTTGGATTTAAGTGAGGTTGCTTATTCTACTCAAGCACAGCAGTTTTATCGTCCGACTCAACTTTCAGAAGCTTTGGAGCTTTTACAACGCTATCCAAATGCAACTTTGGTTGCAGGTGGAACGGATTTGGGGTTGGAAATGAGTCATCATCGTCGATCGTTTCCGGTTTTGATCTCGCTGGAAGGGGTTGCACAATTGCAGCAGATTGAGCAAACGAGCGAGCGATTGGTAATTGGTGCGGCGGTTCCTTTACAGACGATCGAGACAACATTGAAAGGGATTTTTCCAGGTCTTGATGAAATGCTGCATTGGTTTGCAGCGCGTCAGGTTCGGAATCGAGCGACGATCGGCGGAAATCTTGGGACGGCTTCTCCGATCGGGGATTTGCCTCCGGTATTGCTTGCTTTGGATGCGGAGCTAAAAATCGCAAATTCGACTCAAACTCGAACGATTTTGTTAGCTGATTTTTTTAAGGGCTATCGCCAAACGGATTTGGGAAATGACGAGATTATTGTTTCGATTAGCATTCCAAAATCGATTCGAGGGGCAAAACGCTTGAGCCAAGCTTATAAAGTTGGGAAACGTGGAACGGATGACATTAGTATCGTTGCCGCAGCTTTTGTGGTTGATTTGGATGACGATCGCGCAATTGTTCAGGCGCGATTGGGATATGGCGGGGTCGCGGCAACGCCGATTCGAGCGATCGAGGTTGAGAATTTACTGGTGGGACGACCTTGGACGATCGAGACGATTCAAATGGTTAAACCTATATTGAGAGAGACTTTTACGCCGTTGACTGACTTGCGAGGGAGTGCGGATTATCGCAAGCTTTTGGTTGCGAATTTGTTTGAAAAATTCTTTGTGGAAATGGAGGAACAATCATGAGTGTCGGTCAGCACAAATCTCATGAGAGTGCAGAACTTCATGTGACGGGAAAAGCAATCTATACGGATGAGCAGCGTCCTCCGATGGGGATGCTTTCGGTCTATCCTGTGATTGCACCTCATGCGAGAGCAAGGATTCTTCGGATTGATACGGCTAAAGCTTCTGAAATTGAAGGGTTTGTCACGATTCTCACGGCGGCTGATGTTCCGGGCAGAAACGATACAGGTGTGATTGTGCAGGATGAAGTGCTGTTTCCGATAGATGAAATTAGCTATTGGGGGCAGGCGGTGGTTTGGGCGGTCGGTGAGACGGAGGAAGCGGCAAGAAGGGCTGCGGCAAATGTCACGATCAACTATGAGCCGCTTGAGCCAGTTTTGAGTATTAAAGCTGCGATCGCGAGCGCAAGCTTTCATTCAAAAGCAAAGCCGATCAAACGCGGAGAGGTTCAATCGGCTTTGTCAAGTTCTGCTTTTACTTTAGATGGCGAAGTTTTAATGAATGGGCAGGATCATTTTTACCTCGAAACTCAGACGAGTTGGGTGATTCCTGATGGTGAAGGAAACTATCAAGTCTATTCTTCTACTCAGCATCCGACTGAAACTCAAACCATCATTGGACATGTGCTAAATCTTCCCGTGAATCAAATTACGGTTACCTGTATGCGGATGGGTGGAGCTTTTGGCGGGAAAGAATCTCAGGCAAATCCTTATGCCGCGATCGCTGCGATTGCCGCGCACAAAACAGGTCGTCCGGTTCGCGTGAAGCTTAAGCGATCGCTCGATATGACCCTGACTGGAAAGCGACACGGATTCCTTGGCACATACCAAGTTGGCTTTACTGAAACCGGAAAGATTACTGCGTTAGAGGTTGATCTCTATGCAGATGGAGGGTGGAGTTTAGATCTCTCGCCTCCTGTTTTGTTGCGGGCGATGCTACATGTTGATAATGCTTACTACATTCCTAATATTGTAGTGCGCGGTGCCATTGCTAAAACGAACAAAGCTTCAAATACGGCTTATCGAGGCTTTGGTGGACCTCAAGGGATGATTGTGATTGAGGAGATTGTCGATCGTATTGCAAGAACGTTGCAGTTGCCGCCTGAGCTAGTTCGTGAGCGCAATTTTTACTATGGTTCTGGGGAGACGAATACGACTCATTATGGGCAAGAATTGTTTGAGAATCGACTCGATCGCGTTTGGGGCGAAGTGCAGGCAAATTCGAGCTTTGCAGAACGCAAGATTGCGATCGCTGAGTTTAATCAATCTCACCCGTACAAGAAGCGCGGTATTGCGATTACTCCGGTCAAGTTCGGCATTTCGTTTAATAAAACCCAATACAATCAAGCAGGCGCACTGATTCATATCTACACCGATGGCAGTATTCAACTGAATCACGGGGGGACAGAAATGGGTCAAGGCTTACATACGAAAATGCTCCAGGTCGCTGCGACTTCGCTCGGGGTCAAGCTCGATCGTATTCGGATGATGAATACTAGTACGGATAAAGTCCCGAATTCGTCTGCAACTGCGGCATCGAGTGGTTCTGATCTCAATGGTCAAGCGATTAAAAATGCTTGTGAAACTTTGAAGTCTCGTCTCGCTCAGGTTGCAGTGCGGATGCTCAATTTGGACGCGCCTGAGGATTTAGTTTTTGCGGATGAGTGGATTTTTTGTCGTAGCTATCCGAGTGCGAGAGTGAGCTTTGTGGATGTCGTCGATCGAGCTTATAGCGATCGTGTTTCTCTCTCAACGACGGGTTACTATAGCACTCCAAATATTCACTGGAATCCGACAACGTGTAAAGGGAGACCGTTTTACTATTTTGCTTATGGGGCAGCAGTCAGCGAGGTTGAGGTCGATGGCTTTACAGGCACATACAAGCTCCGTCAGGTCGATATCGTCCATGATGTTGGCGAATCGCTGAATCCATTGGTCGATCGAGGTCAAGTCGAAGGTGGTTTTGTCCAGGGTATGGGCTGGCTGACCATGGAGGAGCTAGTGTGGGATGAGCAAGGACGACTCCGCACAGATGCACCGAGTACTTACAAGATTCCAACGATTTGCGAGATTCCCGAGACGTTTAATGTTCATCTTCTCAAGCGTGCGGCTCAAGATGGCGTAATCTACGGCAGTAAAGCAGTCGGTGAACCGCCGTTTATGTTAGCAATGTCGGTCAGAGAGGCAATCAGAGCCGCGATCGCGGCTTTCGGGCAAACAGATTTTGTCCCACTGCCATCCCCTGCGACCCCAGAAGCAGTCCTGTGGGCAATTGAAGCGATTCGATCAAATTCTAGTACAAAGGATGCAATCTCGACCCCATCTGCAAATAGAGCATCCTACTAAATCAGCAGTGAATTGACAAGATTGCGCCTCTACCCCAAGGCTACATCTAAAAATAGCATCAGCACAAACCCAACCATCACACCCAAAGTTGCCTGTTTCTCCGTCCCCAATCGATGCGATTCGGGAATAATTTCATCACTGATCACAAAGAGCATTGCCCCGGCTGCAAATGCCATTCCCCAAGGTAAAATCACAGCAGCAATCGACACAACTAAGGCTCCAATGATGCCGCCAATCGGTTCTGCAAGTCCCGTCAGCAATGCAACTCCAAATACACTGCGTCTCCGATACCCTTCTCCTAAAAGCGCGATCGCGACGACTAATCCTTCTGGAAAATTTTGCAATCCAATCCCCACTGTCAGCGCAATTCCATTTGCGACATCCCCTCCCCCGAATCCAACTCCAACCGCCAATCCTTCCGGAAAGTTATGCAGCGTAATCGCAATCACAAACAGCCAAACCTGACGCAATCGATTTGATTCTGCTGTCCCTTCTGCTCCTTTAATAAAATGCTCATGCGGAAAGTAGCGATTTGCAAGCCAAAGAAAGCCACCCCCTAGTAAAATTCCGGCAACGACGATCGCGGCTGCAAGCAATTGATTTGCCACTAACTTTTGTGCCGCTTCAATTCCAGGAATCACTAATGAGAATGAAGTCGCAGCCAACATCACACCCGCCCCAAATCCCAAGAGTGCGCCTTGGGTTTGAGGGGTAATTCTCTTAATGAAAAAGATAGGTAATGCCCCTGCTCCTGTTCCGAGTCCTGCGACCAAGCTGCCAGCAAGTCCGAGTAGAGTGACATTGGTTGTGTCTGCATTGTTGCCAGACACCAAAGCCCCTGCGGTGGCTAGAAGCATTACACTAGCTACCATAAACGCGACCTCGCCAGCTTTTCGGCTTTCGAGTAGAAGAGAGGAAAATTCTAAAGACGGCTGCCGGATCAGCAAAAGGCGATAACCAGAATAACCAGGCTCCCTTTGCCGAGGAACGATCGTAAGATTGCAAAATCGCGGCATTCAGTCCCAATCGCATCGCAATCAATGCTCCGTTCAATCCCAATGCGATCAGAGCAGGTAACGTCGTATTTCCAGAGGAAACAACTCCAGCCGTAAAAACGAGCAACGGCAGCGGCAAGGCTTGGACTAATGTCAGAAACGCTAAATCACCCCAGACTTGAGCAGGCGTGGAAGCGTCTTTGAGATCAAGCGATCGACCCCATTCCTCCCAAGTCTCTCTCATTCCCTCGTACATACGAACCTTTAAAACGTTCGCTCCGTCGAGAAATGCAACTTTCGCACCTGTGGCTGCAATATTTCGCACCAAAGTCACATCATCACAGAATGACCCTTTTGCACTCGTGTATCCGCCCACTTTTTCTAACAGCGATCGCCGACAGAAGAAACATTGCCCATTTGCCATCACACGCTCTGGCGAACTTCCGACCTCTCCCGCTGCCCCAAACCGATACACCAACGTCATTAATAGAGCAGGCTGGAGCCAAAGCTCCCCCGGATACTTGAGAATAAACCGAGGCGACAGCGTAATCAGATCAAACCCTTCTCGATTCGCCATCTCTAGCAAACTACACACCAAACCTGGATGCGGAATCGTATCGGCATCAATGCCCAAAATCCATTCACTCTGAGGCGAACTCGCTAAAAACCCGTTATGCAACGCCCAAGGACGACCGACCCAATCTGAAGGCAAGGGATCATCATTGATCAAGCGAAATCTTGGATCACTCACTTGTGCCGCTTTGACTAAATCTGGAGTCTTATCGGTCGATCGACTATCGACGATCGTCATTTCTCGCACCTCATACGTTTGGCGCGTCAGACCTTCAAGACAAGGAGAAATGCGATCGGCTTCATTCAGCGTCGGCACCACCACACTCACCGCCCCAAAAAAATCAACAGTCGCCACTTGAGGTTGAAGCGGAGGACGACGCACAGCCCCTTTCAGCAACCGCGACAGTAAAATTGCCGCCGCCGGAATCTGAATGACTAACAATGCGAAGAAAAAACCATCCTGAAACGCAAAAGCCTGGGAATCGATCAACCCCAGGCAGATGAAATTTATCAACTTAATCGACCTCTTGAATTCAACTGCTTGTTCATTGTTGCAGGAGAGGGACAATTAGGGGAGTGCTATTCCCCCAATCAAAACGCTCTACTTCTGCACCACGCCAACCGAAACCGTGGGCACTTCGCGAGTCATACTTCCCGACAGCGACGACTCAATGCTTTGAGCAGGCTTAGTCATCCACCACAGCGCGATCGCGGGAACGACCCCCAAGACAATGCTCATCGAAGTCGGGATCAAATAGCGCGAATCCAATTCTGTCACTGTGATGATGGCTCCGAATGCGAAGTTAATCAGATACACAATCAACGGCACAGACAACTGAGCGCGGCTCAAGTTCAACGGCTTTGCACCCCAAAATAGCGATGCCACAAACATAAAGATCGCACCCGTTCCCAGCCAACCCGATACATTCCGGTAAGGCATTCCGAAAAACTCGCCGACTTCGCCAAACTCCCAAAATGGATAAGGAGCTTGACTCATCGCTGGATCAAGTACGAAATCCCATGCAGTTAACAATACAGAACCGAGCGCGATCGCGCCCATTAATTTCGCCCAGAGCGGCAATCCGATACTTTCTAACCCCGATCGTGCCAGCACATAACAGCACAATCCAACATAAAACCAAGAGAGTGGAATCGTAAACGGCACCAGCCCAGCAATCTTATAGCCCAATCCGCTCAAATACCCATATGCGCCAAACGGGAATCCAGTACTGGTTCCCAGCAATTCACTTCCGAGAGAAAGAATTACCGAAGGCAACATAAATGTCAGCCAGTGCCGGATTCCGAGTGTCCGGTAAGCATAGATTGCCACCGTCACAGCACCGAGTAGGATATATCCGACTCCCCCATTCGCCATACTCCAACCAAACGCGGTTTGCCCAAACGAAGGAAGAGATGCAATAAACTCTGGATTGGGCAGCACCAGCAATAATCCTGCTAATCCAAAAGCCAGCGCCAACGAATGTCCTGCCAAACACAGGCGCTCAACTGTAACCAGATGCTTCATACCGTTTCCTCAGAAAATATGGCACTAACTTTGCCTGACTATTTAGTTTACAAATCTTCAGGTCTTTTCAGGCGTTTCTTTCGATGCTTTTTTCTAGATTTTGGCAAAATTCACAAATTCATCTGAAAAAGAGTCGTTTCCTTAGTTTGGATAAGTCTTTTATACTGAGCTAAATATCCTTCTATTTCCTCCATTTCGTTATGAATTCTGTCACTTGTCCAGTTCCGGACGAACAGCAACCGCTTAATGAATATCAAGAACTGAAGGAATCTTGGTTTTTCCGCTGGGCAACGCTCGATCGCTTTTCCTATCTCAAACCCGTCTTGATTCTTTGGGCAATGAGTTGGTTAGTGTCTGCCCCGGTGGCTGCTGTCAGTTTTCCGCCTGCAAAACATTTGCCGCAGTTTATTCTGTTTGCGTCGGCGGGAGCGTTTGTAATTCCGGGTTTGGCATTGTTAAGACTCTATCTCGGTTGGGCATATGTACAACGGCGATTAAGTGATACTGCAATCTTTTACGAAGAGTCGGGTTGGTATGACGGGCAGATGTGGGAGAAACCCCCCGAAGTCTTGGCACAGGATCGATTAGTCGTGAGCTATCAAGTTCAGCCGATTTTACAACGATTGAAGAAGACTTGTGTGGCGATCGCACTGTGTTTCGCGATCGGACTCTTACTTTGGGTCGCTCTGTAAAGGATTTGACGACTAAAGCATCTTAAATCAATCCAACCAATAAAAAAGGGTGATGCGCGTTTTGGAGAGGCATCACCCTTTTGTCATGTTTAAAAAGATTACAAGCCAGTCAAGAAGCCAATCACGCCATGTCCTGTAAAGAATTCAAGCGCTAAGACTGAAACGAATCCAATCATGGCAAGGCGACCATTTAGAAGTTCTGCATTCGTGTTGAAGCCAAACTGCGGCTGGTCAGTGACGTACATCTGAGGCTCGATCGCGAAATTGTTTAATTTACCTTGATCATCGGTGATAGAACCGCTTCTCATAATTCTTGTCTCAACTGGTATTTCACTTTGTTCTTTACAAAGCGTAACACTAAGTATTGAGATTTGTAAACAAAATTAAACTTGAGAAATTGCATCGTCAACGATCGCAATTTCTTGTGGATCGAGTCGAACATTTGCTGCTCTTACCGAATCTGCGATACTCTCAGGCTTACTGGCTCCCGGAATCGGCACAATACAAGGCGACTTCGACAGCATCCACGCCAAGATCAAGCTATAAATCGAAACATTTTTCTCATTTGCAAGATCTGAGATGCCGTTAATCTCTTTTAACTGAGAAACGCGCCGACTTCCGCCCAACGGACTCCAGGGCAAAAAAGTCAGCCCTTCCGTCTCGCAATATTCCAACACGCCATCGTATTCAGGATTGCGATGCCACGGATTGTATTGATTCTGCACCGAGACAATTTCAACCACATCCCGCGCCTGTTTAATCTGTTCGACGCTAAAGTTTGACACGCCGACATAGCGCACCATTCCTTGTTCTACTGCTTCTTTTGCAGGTGTCAGTGCCTCTGCAAGCGTATAGTTCGGATCAGGCGAGTGATATTGCCAAACATCGATCGGCTTGTCTCCCCCCAACGCTTCAAAGCTCTCCCGAATCGTTTTGCGTAAATGATCAGGATTGCCATTTTGTGTCCAAGCCCCATCAGGACGCATCAAACCGCCCTTCGTGGCAATTATGACTTGGCTCTTATCGCCAGAATATTGTTGGAGTGCTTTGTAAATCAGTTTTTCATTGTGATGCTTATCTGGCTCATCTATACAATAGGCATCCGCCGTATCAATCAGAGTCACACCGAGTTCTAACGCCTGATGAATCGTCGCGATCGCTTGAGATTCCGATGGGCGATCGCGGATCGACATTGGCATTCCACCCAGCCCGATCGGAAACACCATTTCGCGCGATGTTCCCAACTCTCTAAGATGTGCGAGTTCTGCAACTTTATCCTGAGTCGCCATAACAATACCTCTAGCTACTGATTTCCAGTAAAATCGATACCGTTATGATCCCACGTCACACTCAGGAAAGAGTTTCAGAACCATTACAATTTAAGTTTCAAATAACAATTCAAATTCAGTCTTAAGCGCATCAATGTCTGCCACACGACTCACCAAAAGACTATCTTTTCCTGCATCTTGAAGTCGATCTCTCCAGTGATAAACAGCTTCTGAATTTTTCATCCAAAACTTGATCACGCTATCCACCACTTCATCGAGATCCCAGGATTGCTGAGCATTGACAGTTTCGACCGAATGAATCAGCGCATCCAAAGTACACTCAAAGCTAGAGATATACTCCACACCCGTCTCTAGATTTTTCTCAAAGAGTTCTTGCTGTTGAGCAAAGAAGGACAAAACTGGAGAGACTCCAACAATGTTAAACGTATACATCAATACATCTTCTCCTCAAAACTGCGAACAATCTTGTGATGAAAACACTTTAATAAAATTCAAATTAATCTGAATAGATTTGTGTCATAAATTTAACGGTCTTAAATCACTCATGAATCTATCTCTCGGCATTGATTTCGGGACTTCTGGAGCAAGAGCGATCGCAATCGACCCGGACGGCAACATTGTCGCCCAGACTTCAGAATCTTATTCTGCTAATTTGCCTCAAATCTGGCTAGAAACGTTGTGGCGATTGTTACGAAACTTGCCAGATTCAGTGAGAAATTCACTCGATCGCATTGCCATTAACGGAACTTCTTCAACTGTACTGCTGTGTGATGATCAATGCTATCCAATCACTGAACCGTTAATGTACAACGATGCGCGTGGAGCGAGGATGCTCGATCGAATTCGAGCGATCGCACCTCCCAACCACACCGTCATCAGTTCAACCTCCACATTAGCCAAACTTCTTTGGTGGCAGGAGAATTTTCACGATTTCTCAAAAGCAAGATATCTCCTGCACCAAGCCGATTGGCTAGCCTTCCAACTACACGGACAGCCTGGAATCAGCGACTATCACAACAGTCTGAAACTGGGTTATGATATCGAGGCTTTGAACTATCCAAATTGGCTTCCGCTTCAAGATTTACTTCCAAGAGTCAA
>JALOOO010000100.1 GCA_025454375.1 Leptolyngbya sp. Prado105
GTCAAGCAATGGTTAGAGGATTTTCAAATTGAAATCGTTCAAGTTACAAGTATAGATACAGGGCTAGTAGCTCTTCGCATTAAGGAAGATTCTCAGAACTCTTCAGGAGAGGGTACTTCTCTTGCAAGCTCAACGCCAGTTTCCTTGATTATTACTGTCTTCAATCGAGAAGAATTTTTATCCCGCACGATCGAGAGCATTCTGACGCAAACCCATAAGAACTTTGAATTGATTATTTGGGATGATGGGTCTACTGATGACTCTCTCGAAATTGCTCACTACTATGCAACACAAGATTCGCGAATAAGAGTCATCGCTGCTCCTCATCAGGGACGTGGAATTGCTCTAGCAGAAGCCTGTGCAATGAGTAGAGGAACTTATCTTGGGTTGGTTGATAGTGATGATTTATTAGCTGAGACAGCACTTGAAGAAACTGTTCAATTACTTGACTTACATCCTGACATCGGACTGGTTTACAGTGACTATATCATTATCGACGAAAACGACAATTTCAAAAGCTATGGGCAGCATTGTGAAATTCCCTATTCAAAAGACCGCCTACTGACTGAATTCATGGTTTTCCACTTCCGTCTACTGAGGCGCACTGTGTACGATAATATTGGCGGCTTCAATCCCCAATATGCAGTATGTCAGGATCTTGAGCTATGTCTTAGAGCTTCTGAAGTCACAGATTTTCTTCAGCTAAGAAAACCACTCTACTACTATCGTCATCACCAAAGTAGTATCTCCTGTGAGAAGAGAGTTGAGCAAGTTTTGCAAGGAAAGCGAGCGATCGAGGAAGCGTTAGAGCTACGTGGAATGACTGAAGAGTATGGTTTAGATTTTCAAGTTTTCGCTACTTGCACTCTCTATCGAAAAGGGCTGTAAATGCTCTGGCTCGTAACCATGTAGGGACCTGCTCTGTACTTGATAACTGGACAGTGCAAAGTTATTGATACCTCTCAATCGTTGCATCAATCCGAAAAATCATGAGCAGCCAGGGATGCAAATGACTCGATCTTCTTGGCGAGCAATTGAGGCAGAAGTAGACTCACTCCACTTCTAGCAAAAATCATGTGCTGTAGATGCTGAAGCGTGAGGCGTACAATCTGCTCAGTCGGATAGCCATGTTCGGGCAAGGTGCGAAACCACCGAGGGAAACTACTCCAAATCGTTTGGGGACATTCGATCGCTAAGATTTGGAGGGAGTTATTCAGCCAGTCTCCGGCATTCCGTCCGCTTTGGAACTGGAATGTCCTTTTCTGTTTTCTCCCCTCTATTAAGCAGAGAACTTCGCACTGTCCAGCCCAACGCGGAATTTAATTTTGTCCATCTACTTATTGCTTCTGAAATACAACTGATAGATTATTTGCAGGCATCGCGATCGTGCTGAGCAATTCTAAGTTTTGCTTTTGTGCCGCTGCGATCACCTCTTCTAAGTGTCTGACTCCCCAGTCTGGATTTTGCAGTTGCAGGCTTTGATCAAACATTTCATTACTGGGTGCAGTATGACTCCCGCCTTGCTGGTAAGGTCCATACAGGTACAAAATCCCGCCCGATGGCAGCAGCCGATTCGCCCCTGCCATCAGTCCCAAACAAGCCGACCAAGGCGAAATGTGAATCATATTGATATTGACGATCGCGCAAATTGAGTCTTCAACGTTCCATACGGCATCGCGTGCATCAATGTTAAGCGGGGCTGCTAAATTCTCAGTTGGTTCAAACTCGCGCCATGCTGCAATACTCGATCGGGCAATGTCACTCGGATCAGAAGGTTGCCATCTTCGAGCAGCTAAGCGAGGCGCAAAATAGACCGCATGTTCACCTGTCCCACTGGAAATTTCTAGCACAGTTCCAGTCGGAGGAAGAACTTCTAGCAAGACTTGTAGAATCGCTTCGCGATTGCGTTGAGTCGCAGGAGCATATTGTCGAGCGTCAGATAAATTCATGTCTTCTCCTCAAAACATAGAGCCTATCATTCTGGCGGGGCTTCAGTGGGCGGGAGTTCTTCTTCATTAAAGGTTGCAGGCCAAGGACGAGTTGTGGTGACATCTTCTTCGACTTGCATCGCCGCCGCTACAAAAAATTCTGGAGGTAACGTTAAAGTCGAGAGATTCGTCAGTTGAGCTAAATCCTCGATCGCATCTTTTGCCGACTGATAGCGCGATCGATAGTCTCGATGCACCAGCTTCGATAGAATTGCAGCCAGCGCACCACTGACAATCGCGCGATCGCGCCAAGCAATTTCACCTGTTTCCGGATCTTCTTGCAGTTGACTCGGAGGCAATCCAGTTAGCGCTTGAATCCCAATCATCCCGATCGCATACAAATCACTGTTCAATCGAGGATTTCCAGCACATTGCTCTGGGGGCATATAGCCTTGAGTGCCAATCCCGATCGTGGCAGTTGCTACATCATTTTCTGTCAGTTGCTGATGCAGTTCTTTCACGGCTCCAAAGTCGATGAGAACTAGCTTTTGATCGCGCGATCGCACAATGATATTGCTCGGCTTGATATCGCGGTGAATCACTTTGTGCTGGTGAACAAACTCTAGAATCTGTAAAAGATCCTGTAGCAAAGGCACAATCTGAGATTCTGGTAAATGCCGCCCGATCGTCAGCCCTTCACTGAGCATCGAGCCTGCAATAAATTCCTGAATCAGATAGAACTCTCCTTCTTCCTCAAAGTAAGCGAGGAGCCTGGGAATTTGATCATGTTCACCGAGACGCTCTAAGCTCTGTGCTTCAGATTTGAACAATCGACGAGCAAGCTGTAAATGTCGAGGATTGTTACTCGCTGGGCGCAGATGTTTGACGACGCAGGCTGGATTGCCGGGACGCTGAGTATCCTCTGCGATATAGGTTTCACCAAACCCACCTGAACCGAGTACCTTAGTAATTTTGTAGCGTCCTCCAAGTTGCTTTTCTAAAATTTCTTGTTCATGTTCTTTGAGCAGGTTCTGATAGTCTTCTTGATCTCGAATCAGTTCCTGAACGATCGGCACTCTGGCAAACTGTTTGAGTGTTTTGCGGAATGCAAGTTTGTTGCGATGCTCATGCGCTAACCCGGTTCCCAAGAATGAAACGCCCGTGAATAAAATCGCCCCAATCGGAACTGCGATCGGCAAAATCATCAAGCCTTGCGTGAACATTGCATATCCGACTCCTGCCCAAGAGATCGCGATCGCACTTGCCCAGCCTAATCTTGCACTCGGCTGTTTTGCTTGCATTTGCAGTAATCCGGCAACCAGAACTAACCCTGCGATCGCAAATCCTGCTAAGACTGAATTGGGAAAAGCACTGCGTATCGATTTGTTCTCCAGTAAAGTCGCGATCGCATTGGCATTGAGTTCGACTCCCGACATTTCTCCAACAGGTGTAACCTCATTACTTCTCACGTTGGAAGCTGTTACACCAATTAGCACAATCTTGTCTTTGAAAACTTGTCCTTGTCTAAGGAAGTCACTGTTCCAATTCTCTTCTGAAAGCACATTCCAAAACGGAATCGTTGTGCGGCTAAATGTGCCATCAACCCCATAGAAAAATAGATTGTCTCCTTTAGGCGTTGGAGCTTGGATATTTGCCGATCGCAGCACTGCATCGGCAAATGGCAAAATCTTCTCCTCATCAAAGAGTTGTGCCATTTCAGGGGAAGCTTTTACTTTTTTAACCTCCTCACTGCCTAAACGATGAACCTTGCCATTGAATTCCCTTGGATATTCCACGAAACCATAGGAAGCTTTTGGGGTACGGAAAGGACAGAAGGGTAGAACCAATCGCATCTGTTCACCTTGGCGATTGTCTAGACGATTGGTATTTACTGTGAGCGTAATTCTGCCATCATATCGTTGGAGAACTTGCTGCAATTGGCGATCGTCATTCCCAAATTTGAAATTTGGCTCAGCACAATCTGCCGAAGTTTCTGTTTCACCAAAGCTCGGTAAATCTAGAATTAAATCGACTCCAACTGTCTTTGCACCTGCTTTCATGACGCGATCGAGGGCACGCGCATATGCCGAGCGCCGCAGCAATCGGCTTGAGCCAGACAGTTGCAGCAGCGTTTCATCATCGATCGCTAAAATTACGATATTATCCGGCGTGGCAACCGCTCCTCGGACTCGGAACATCGCGCTTTGAGCTTGGCGCTCCCAATACTCAGTGAATCCTGGGGCAGCAGCCGTCGTTAGACCTGCAACAATTGCCCAGCCCACCATCAAGCCTTGTCCCAGTCGAATCAAGCGGGTGTCTTTCTGAACCGCAGATTCCGTCGGCGCGATCGCGCGATCGTTCTCTAGCGGCATTGTCTCAGTTGTGAGTTCTCCAGGTTGCTTAATCGTCGTGGGTTGAAACAATCCAGAGCGCAATCCTGACTTAAGAGTAAGCGTCAACGCTTGCAGCAATGCAGAAGGAGAAACTTTCTTTGACATCTTGGATACAGCAACATTTAACAAACCGGACACGTTTGATCAATCACATCGAATGTCACAAGTCAGGACAATTTTCGATCGAACCTGTTCCAATTTCGATCATACGGGTACAGATGTAATCGTGATCCCTGAAAGTTTTGATCAGCAGAATGGCTGAAATCTATCTAATTGACGAGGAACTGTCACAATTGCTCACGTTCACTAAATGAAGGTCTATTCCTAATTGCCGTATAAATTTAATTCAAAATGTTAGCAAAACTGCTCCAAATCCAGATGCACAGCGTCAGTCCTTGCATCCTTCTAATTCATCCCCGATTGAACAAAAGTAAATTGATGCGAGAACAATTGCCCGTTGCAACCCATTAAACGCACTGAACGATCGCACTTGTAATCGTGAAATGTCAGTATTTATCCACAAACTGAGCCGCACACGGGCAAGGAATTCCATCAAATTCTAAGTTTTTTATTCCGCTCTCAGTTTTCCGTTGCTAGAATTAATTATTCACATATCTTGCTTCTACAAGTCCTACGTTCTCTAGCTTCTATGCATTACTCAATGAACCGTCTCTCTATTTTTGTAGACGGAAACAATATGTTCTATGCCCAACAGAAAAACGGGTGGTTCTTCGACCCAAAACGTGTTTTAGAGTTCTTCACTTCTGAAAAAAACGTTGAGCTAATCAATGCTTACTGGTATACGGGATTGAAAGATCCTCAAGACCAACGAGGCTTCCGAGATGCTCTGATCAGTTTGGGTTACACAGTTCGGACTAAAATTCTTAAAGAATATTATGACGATACTTCCGGTCGCTATTCGCAAAAAGCCAATCTCGACATCGAAATTGTTGTAGACATGTTCAACACGGTCGAGCAATACGATCGCGTGATTCTGTTCAGCGGTGATGGCGACTTTGAACGCGCGATCGAACAGCTTCGCTCAAAAAATACTCACATTACCGTCGTTTCGACTGAAGGAATGATCGCCCGCGAGTTGCGAAACGTCACAGATCGATATATTGATCTCAATGACATCCGCAATCGCATCGAAAAAGCAGAATATTAGTCAATATTCCATCACTCAATTCATCGACGTACTACAGAAAGCGCTACAATCACTACAGAAATTCTAACAGAATTGATGCCCGAATGCTCCAATGCGATTCGGGCATTGGTTTTAGTCGAATTTTGATGATTTGTCCAAACAAACTACACTCCAAAAAAATAGTCGAGCTATGAACGCATCTAAATCTGACGATCGCATTCTGATTTTCGATACCACCTTGCGCGATGGCGAACAGTGCCCCGGTGCAACCCTGAACGTGGATGAAAAACTTACGATCGCGCGTCAGCTTGCTCGACTCGGAGTTGACATCATCGAAGCAGGCTTTGCCTTTGCCAGTCCTGGAGACTTTGAGGCAGTTCAGAAAATCTCTCAAACGGTCGGCACCCCAGACGGGCCAACGATCTGTAGTTTGGCACGCGCGATTCGAGCAGACATCAAAGCAGCAGCCGAAGCGCTCAAACCTGCGGCAAAACCGAGAATTCACACTTTTATCTCAACCTCTGACATTCACCTGGAATATCAGTTGAAAAAAACGCGCGCAGAAGTTTTAGCGATCGCGGAAGAAATGGTCGCCTACGCCAAGTCTTTTGTGGATGACGTGGAATTTTCGCCGATGGATGCGGCACGTTCTGACCCTGAGTATCTCTATCAGGTATTAGAACGCGCGATCGCAGCGGGTGCAAAAACAATCAACATTCCCGATACAGTCGGTTATATGACTCCAAGCGAATTCGGCGACATGATTCGCGGCATCAAAGAGAATGTACCCAATGTCGATCAAGCGATTATTTCTGTCCATGGTCACAATGATCTAGGCTTAGCCGTTGCCTCTTTCCTCGAAGCGGTGAAAAATGGCGCACGTCAGCTTGAATGCACCATCAACGGGATTGGCGAACGGGCTGGCAATGCTTCTCTCGAAGAGTTAGTGATGGCACTGCATGTGCGTCGATCGTATTTCAATCCCTTCCTGGGTCGCCCGGTTGAATCGGAAACGCCGCTCACGGGAATCAACACTCAAGAGATTTACAAAACCTCGCGGATGGTTTCAAGTTTGACGGGCATGTTGGTACAACCGAATAAGGCGATCGTCGGGGCAAATGCCTTTGCCCATGAGTCGGGCATTCACCAAGACGGAATGCTGAAGAATCGGCAAACCTACGAAATCATGGATGCTAAAACCATCGGACTAACGGATACCCTCTTAGTCTTGGGCAAGCATTCAGGACGAAATGCCTTTCGATCGCGATTGACAGAACTTGGCTTCGACTTAACCCCTCAAGAGTTAGACAAAGCCTTTGCCCGGTTCAAAGAAATGGCGGACAAGAAAAAAGAGATGACCGATCGCGATTTAGAATCGATCGTCAATGACGAAGTTCAGCATGTTCCTGAACTTTTCCGCTTGGAACTGGTACAAGTTTCTTGCGGAGATTCTGCCTGTCCGACGGCGACGGTTCGACTCGTCACGCCAACCGGAGACGAACTGATGGATGCCGCAACCGGAACAGGGCCAGTCGATGCGGTGTACAAAGCGATTAATCGCGTCGTGAATGTGCCTAATCAATTGATCGAATTCTCAGTTCAATCTGTAACCGCAGGCATTGATGCGATCGGAGAAGTGACGATTCGGCTGAAATATGGCGATCGAGTTTTCTCCGGTCGGGCTGCAAACACAGACATTATCGTGGCATCAGCCCAAGCCTATGTGAATGCACTAAATCGCTTGTACGCTTCATTGCAGTCAGTTGAAAGCAAGCAAGTAATTGCCTCTCAGACAACCGTCTAGGGCTGATTTGTATGCTGATTGAAAAGAGCCAGACTCAAAAGAATCTGGCTCTTTTTGCTGATTAAATTCCAGCAAGACTCAATCCGTCTACCATCGTAAATTCCTCAATTTCCTCGCTTCAGGAAAGTCTCCACTTGATTGAACTCTGTCGTCAATCGATCGACCATTTTTTGCGGCACTGGACGGTTGGGATAGGAGCTATAGTGTCCGGCTAATGAATTCACTGCCGTTCTCATCGTAGTAAAAGAATTTAGCTTTGTGAGCGAAGTCTCGCGACGATAGCGTGCCGCAAAATCATTCATCAACTTACGCGCCTCTCCCTGAACCGCTACCCGATCAGGCGAATCCGCAGGCATCGTCATCGCAGTTTTCAACGTATTAATCACCGTCAATGTATCCTCGCGATAGTTGCCCGTTAGCCCGCCTGGAGAAGAACAACCCACAAGCGCAATCGACATGACCATCACAAGCGCCAGCAGGCGAGACATAAAGCGCTTCATAAGCAAATTCGTGAACAAAAGTTACAGTCTTCTCATCCTACCGTGATTGGGAGCAGCGGGATCACAATGCAATCTCCTGCATTAGCCAAAATCCGGCAAACGCTTCTACATCCGGGTTCTCCTGAATTGCTAAAAAATGTACCTGATTCGATCGCGCCTTTGCCGCCTCAAATTGCTGCGCCTCTGGAACCGTGCGTTTATCTAAAGTGGTCAAAATCCAGCGATCGTTGACTCCGGTTTCTAGCAACAATCGATTTTGAGCTTCCGCATCAAATTTCACCGCAGCGATTTCTAAACCAGACATCCAAGCCGCCATTGCAGTGGCACGAGGGGAATAGATAATCACACCCGTCACGGGCGCATCGGGCTGGATCTGTGCCAAGCTCATCGCAAAGGCTTCACCAAACTCGATCGACCATTCCCCCATTTCTGCAAACGCCTCAAACGGCAGAGTCGCAAAAGTCCATTTCTGTCCTTGCAGCGCATCGGGCAACACTTGGGCAGGCGTAATCGGAAAAGTCACCGAAGGATTGATCGAAGGCTGATAGCCTGCTGCTTTTGGATAGACATTCTGAGCGCGGTCTTGTAGCCAGTTCGCTAAGGCAAAGGTGCGCCGACTCAATTGAGCAGGAAGATCTAAACCGCTACAAGCCGTCGTGATCATATTGTTCATCGCTTGCCGGAAAAACCGAATTTTGTCCGGTGGATTTGGCGCTTCTGCAATTGCAGTCGCGATCGCATCTTTGAGCCAATCCGAATTGACCGTGCTGCTGGGACAATACTGCGAATATCGGAATAGATCCTCTGGCTGTGCATCTACCCGAGTCGGGCTTTCACAGATCAGCACTTCCCAGACTTTCTTATTTTGCTCATCCAAAATTGGACGTGAATAGTAATCGAGTTCCCAAATTGTTGACATAAACCGATCGCGAGATTAGAGATATCTAACTCCTAACATCTTTTCGGGTCATCCAATCGACAGGGTTTGCATCGGTTGGCAAGCTTTGATGCCTAACTCCGGATTTGCTCGATAGCGATCTCCTGATATCCACACACTCACCGCTCGACGCGCCGAAATAAAATACAAATATTCCGCCGCCGGATCATATTTCAACCCCACTTTTAAGTTCGAGAAATCATCCTCACAAATCTCAAACCCAAATCGAACTACAATCTGTGCAACCAAGCATTCTGGCGTGTCCTGCGTCTCTCCAAGGGCATCGCGTTCCTGCCAAAACGTCTCTAGAAACGATTCTAAAATCGGCAGCATTTTCTCTGGCGCACCTTTGCGACTGGCATACACGATCGCAGGATTTCCTTCAACAATAATGTGACAAGGAACTGGCATAGAAAAGCGAGATAAGGAATGTCCTCATCATACGCACAGTTTCCTATCCTTGAAAATGCGGCAATCGTCTCTATGTCTCGCATTTTAGGGAATTTTACGGTTTTAGACGGTCTTACTTGCTTCGCAAAATATTCTTATCACTTTGCAAAATATCGTTACAATTCAAATCCTATGTCTCTTCAGGTTCGCCCCATGTCTCCAGAAATTGCTGCTCAGCCCGATCCGTCTCGCTGCAAAATTCTTGAATCGCGGAATCAATACCGAGCCTGTCATATCCGCGTTCCGGATATCGAGGAGCGTCTGGCTGCGATCGTCGTTGGCGATCGCTACTACAGCTTTTTTAAGTTGGTCAAAGATTCTCAAAAAGCCCTCCAAATCGCGGCCAAGCTTGTGTATCGAGGCGATGAAGTTGCCATTACCCGCACGAACAAAGGCGATGTCATCTGGATTCATGAAGCAGAGGTGCAAGAAGAGAAACCCAAGTCTGAGGAACCTGCCGTGAGTCCTGCACCTGCTCGTCAGATTCCTGTTTTGAATTCAGGATTGTGGAAACTGCTCACGTCAGAACGAGACTATCAGTCTTGTCAAATTCGTGTCCCGGATGTCGCGAAGCCTATGGCAGCGATTTACACAGATGGCGAATATTATGGTCATCTGCGAATGGTGCGCGATCAGACTCAAGCGATCGAGTTTGCTGAGCGTCTCTCAAGCAAAGGATATGCTGCGCGCATCACCCAAAACAGCAAAGGCTGGGCGATTTGGGTCTTAGAAGCGGAGGCATCGCTTCGGACATAAAAAAACGGAGTGAGATTTGCAAATCTCACTCCGTTTTAACGGTATCAAAAATCCTAAAGATCGTTTTCGCCGAGTTCACGGGACATGTAATCGAACGGCTGATCGAGGAAGCCCGTGTCAGAAATTCCGGCTGCTGCGACTTCAGCTTTCACGATGTCTTTCATGATTTGAATCCCGCGCACCGTTGGACCTGACGGCACACCGAGCGAATTGTAAGTTTCACGCAAGCCCTCAAGCACTCGCTCATCCAATACATCCGTGTCTGCTGCAACCAGCGCATAAGAAGCGTAGCGCAAGTAGTAGTCCATATCGCGCAAGCAAGCCGCATAGCGACGAGTGGTGTAAGCATTTCCGCCGGGACGGATTAGCTCAGGATTCTCATCAAATAATTGCAAGCCCGCTTGACGGACAATTCCGGCAGCATTGGACGTAATTACCCCAGCCGCTTGAATGCGTGCCATTCCGGTAGCAAAATAGGATTTTAGGCTGTCGATCGCATTGCGATCCAAGTAGCGCCCGGTAATATCGTAATTTCTAATCAGGCTGGTCACTGCGTCCCGCATGAAAGTCTTCTCCCAAATTTTGGTTCAATGTGTCTATATTGTTTAGACAGAAATAACGAACCGCCTCACAGCAAGTAAAGGCTCTCGCATCGCATTAAGATTCAA
Source organism: Leptolyngbya sp. Prado105 (assembly GCA_025454375.1). GTDB lineage: Bacteria > Cyanobacteriota > Cyanobacteriia > Leptolyngbyales > Leptolyngbyaceae > Leptolyngbya. The sequence goes on from JALOOO010000100.1 coordinate 10,584, forward strand.
GCTCAGTTTACCACGCAGGTTTGAGCCTAATTTGAAACCTACCCTGCGGTAAGCTTCTAGATGAGATAATCTTTACAATTTTTAATCAATAGCAGCGATCGCGTTACGGAATCGACGGATGTAACAATTTTGATCATTAATCAATGGTTAATTCTGTCAGATGCGGAGTATTTCGTAGCTTAGGATACAAAACTGCGAGAAACCTGTTTCTACGATGATTCAGGACAGATTGCGTCAAGCAAGTCTGATTCAAATCATGCGCTCAGCGTTGAGCAAGCTACGCGATTTACTAGGAGTATTTCATGGCGACCCCGCAAGACATCCTGGCATGGATTAATAACGAAAACATTGAACTGATTGACCTCAAGTTCATCGACACGCCAGGGATTTGGCAACATCTCACCCTGCATAAGAGCCAAATTGACGAAAGCAGCTTTACCGATGGCGTTCCGTTTGACGGATCGAGTATTCGGGGTTGGAAATCGATCAACGAATCTGATATGGCGATGGTTCCTGATCCGGATACAGCTTGGATCGATCCGTTCATGGAACACAAAACGCTGAGCATGATTTGCTCGATTCAAGAGCCGCGTACAGGTCAGCCTTATAGCCGTGATCCGCGATCGATTGCTCAAAAAGCGGTGGACTATCTAAAATCGACGGGTTTAGGCGATACGGCGTTCTTTGGACCTGAAGCGGAGTTCTTCATTTTCGATGATGTCCGGTATGACCAAAACCAGCACGAAGGCTACTACCACGTAGACAGCGCTGAAGGAATTTGGAATTCGGGTCGAGTCGAGCCGGGTGGAAACTTGGCGTACAAGCCTCGCAACAAGGAAGGCTACTTCCCCGTTGCGCCGACCGATACTTCGCAAGATATGCGATCGGAAATGTTGCTGACGATGCAAAAGTGCGGGGTGCCGATCGAGAAGCATCACCATGAAGTCGCCACAGGCGGTCAGTGTGAATTGGGCTTCCGGTTTGGAACCTTGATTCAGGCGGCTGATTGGTTGATGACTTATAAGTATGTGATCAAAAACGTCGGTCGCAAATATGGCAAGTCCATTACTTTTATGCCGAAGCCTGTGTTTGGCGATAATGGGTCTGGGATGCACTGTCACCAATCGATTTGGAACAATGGCGAACCGACTTTTGCAGGCGATATGTACGCTGGCTTGAGCCAAAACGCATTGTGGTACATTGGCGGGATTCTGAAGCACGCGCCTTCACTTTTGGCATTTACGAACCCGACGACCAACTCTTACAAGCGCTTGGTTCCGGGCTTTGAAGCGCCGGTGAACTTGGCATATTCGCAAGGGAACCGTTCTGCTTCAGTGCGGATTCCGCTATCTGGAACGAATCCGAAAGCAAAACGCCTAGAGTTCCGTTGCCCGGATGCGACCTCGAATCCTTACTTGGCATTTGCAGCGATGCTCTGTGCTGGGATTGATGGAATCAAAAACCAGATCGATCCAGGTTCACCTCTAGATGTAGACATCTACGAACTCAGCCCTGAAGAATTGGCGAAAGTTCCTTCTACTCCTGGATCTTTGGCTGAAGCGTTGAAGAACCTCGAATCAGATCACAGCTACTTGACTTCGGGTGGAGTCTTCACCGAAGACTTTGTTGAAAGCTGGATTAGCTACAAGTTGGATCGTGAAGTGATTCCGATGAGCATTCGCCCGCATCCGTATGAGTTTATGCTCTACTACGATTGCTAATTTGCTGAATTGAAAAAAGAGCGATCGAGCCAATAGACTCGATCGCTCTTTTTTGATGAAAAATCGCTCCTAAGACCCAGTGCGTAAGAATTCGTTACACTTAAGATTGAGTTGTAGAGTGCCGTTTCACATCCTATGTCCGACACGTTAACAAAGCTGGCATACCAGACCGTTCAGCAAGGCAAAAGTTATTTTGGTTTGGTGCATAAAGCCGTCAGTACTCAACTGTTGAATTTCGTTGCATCGCCTGCGATCGATGAAAAAACAAAGACGACCAAGTTCTCCTTAGAATTGATCCAAACAATTCAGAGACGGATGAGTGAAATTCTTGAAACCGATTGGCAAGATGTCGAAAGAGGGGTTTATCCGGCAAGTCTTTTGTTTGATAATCCTTGGGAGGATTTTTTCCGCTACTATCCGGTGGTGTGGCTCGACATGCCGGAGCTATGGCAGCGCGCGAATGCCAAGCGGTATCAGGAGTTTGATGCAGAAGTTGAGACAGAGGGCTTACCCAGCTACTATGTGCAAAATTTTCATCATCAGACGAATGGGTATTTGACAGATACTTCTGCGAATCTCTACGATTTGCAGGTTGAGATTCTATTTAATGGCACGGCTGATCCGATGCGTCGTCGGATTTTGGCTCCCTTAAAAGCAGGCTTGCAGGCATTCAGTGAGGTTCTGCCGTCGCAGATTAAGGTACTAGATGTTGCTTGTGGGACAGGTCGGACTTTGAGAAATATCCGGGGGATGTTACCAAAGGCTTCTCTGTATGGGGTGGATTTGTCTGCTGCCTATCTGAGAAAGGCGAATCAATTGCTGTCTCAATTTGAGGGGACTTTGCCTCAATTGGTGCAGGGAAATGCGGAAGAGTTGCCCTATTTAGAGAACTATTTTCATGCGGTGACGAGTGTGTTTTTATTCCACGAGTTGCCGCCACAAGCGCGTCAGAATGTGATCAATGAGGCGTTTCGAGTGGTAAAACCGGGTGGAACGTTTATCATCTGTGATTCGATTCAGGTGGGCGATTTGCCAGAACTTGCTCCTGCAATGGAATGGTTTCCTGAGACGTTCCATGAGCCTTACTATCGTCATTACATGACGGATGATTTGGTGGCGAGGTTGAAGAATGCAGGGTTTGATCAGGTTTCGGAACAGGTGCATTTTATGAGTAAGTACCTGATTGCGAAGAAGCCTGTTGCAGTTGCACCGGAAGTGACGAAGATGGCGACGGGAATTGCGATCGATTAGGTGCGATCGATAACGCCTCCTAAATCCTTCAATTTATGGGATTTAGGGGGCGGAGGATCTGTCGTATTTACGATCAAGCAGTTTGGATCAAAGCTGAAGCCGTTGAAACATGGCTTAAGTTCTAGGAAACTGTGATTGTTTTCACCCAACTTGATTTTGATTAATTTACTTGAATAAGACCTGATCTTGCAAGAAGGTCATGACTCCAGTGTTGTGCGATCGCAGCAAGCTCTGATCGCTTTTCTTCCGTTCCAAATGCTTCTTGAGCATGAAGTTTCCACACTGTTAATTGCCGACCGATTCGTAATAGCTCTTGAGCAAGATCGAGATCAGATTCGCTGTTTTTCAGATCAAGCGTTGTAATTGTCCACTCAGTGAGATCCTGACAGATTTCAATACTTGAGAGTGCAATTTGATGTCCAACTTCATCTCCCTCACGCAAATTTCTCTGAATCCGAGCGAGTTCAGACGCTAGATTTCCAAGCTGATGAGAACGATCTAACGCTAGATAACTCGCTTTTTGCGCTTCTTGGTTGTTCATGAGTTTCCTAAAAGATTCAATAGAATTTGATTAATCTGATTGCGAATTGCAGCATCAAGAATTTCCATTGAATTATTGATGCGGGGACGAATGTTAATAATTGATTCATACGCAATTTGACGACGCACTGGAGTCCAATCACAGCCCCAAATATTAGATTGCAAGCTTCCATCCTCAAGTAGAATCTGCTCACATTCGTAATGTCTTCGCCCTCCTCCTGCTAAAACTTGCCGCTCCACATCTACTGCTAGTTTAATGTAGATTCCTAGTTCTTCCAGCATTTCAGCTAGTTGGGAAGGTGTTGCGTGCGATCGAATAATCAGAATAGCCATCCGTTTTTCAAGAAAAATAAAGCCTATATCAGATTGTCGGGTATTTGGACAGCAGCAGCACGGTCGTTCGATTTCTCCAACGTTCTTTCCTTCTCTCCAATGGGGTTGCCAAGATCTGTCGCAATGACATCGCTACCTAAAGATAGGGCGGTATCGTTGACCTGTTCTTCTAATTGCTGCAACTGAATTAACAGTTCACTAAGTTGCAGGGTGAGTTGGTGGTCGTCGGTAAATTCTTTGAGATCGAAGCTGGCGGGTAGGATGTTGGGATTGTTTTGAGCCGCATTGATGCTGTTTTTGACGAAGGCAAATCGTTTGTCGCCCATTTTGATCATGCGTTTACGATCGTCGGCACTGAGGGTGAGCAGGAAGGGCAGAAAAATTGATCACTGCGTTTACCATCCACGCAATGGACGAGGAATCTGCATCGGGTTGTGTTTCTTTTTCCAATTCGCCATCGGTTGTAGCAGGCTCATCGGTATCAGTGATCGGGGACTCAGCTTTAACGATACACAAAGGAATTCTGCACTTCCGTACAAGAACTGATCTAATGAAAGAACATGAAAACGCCCTTGATTATTAATAATTAAGGGCGTTTTCAGCGAGAATGTTGTGCCATTTAAAACTGCTTCAAAAATCGCAGATCGCTATTGTACAACCGACGAATATCATCGATTTGGTGCAATACCATTGCCAGACGCTCGACTCCAAATCCGGCAGCAAATCCGGTATAGACTTCTGGATCGTATCCCACGGCTTTCAGGACATTTGGATCGACCATGCCACAACCGAGAATCTCCAACCAACGCCCTTTCCACTTCACATCCACTTCCGCAGACGGCTCTGTGAATGGGAAGAAACTCGGACGGAATCGAATTTCTACTTCACCAAAAAGCTCTTGTAAGAATACTTTGATCGTTCCTTTGAGATCTGTAAACGTCAGCCCTTCATCAACTGCCAAAATCTCGATTTGATGAAACACTGCCGAGTGCGTTGCATCGACTGTATCGCGTCGATAAGTTTTGCCAGGAACTGCGACTCGAATCGGGGGATCATTCGCTTCCATGTAGCGAATCTGCACAGGTGAAGTGTGAGTTCTCAGGAGATTGCCATCCGGGAGATAAAGCGTGTCCTGCATATCGCGTGCAGGGTGATCAGGCAAGAAATTCAACGCCTCAAAATTGTAATAATCCGTCTCCATTTCAGGACCTTCAGCCACGGTGTAGCCGAGTCCGACGAAAATATCGAGGACTTGATCGATCGTGCTATTTAACGGATGCAGTCGTCCTTGAGGTCGTCCGACTCCTGGCATGGTGACATCGATCGTTTCCGCCGCCAGTTGCGCCTCGATCGCGGCTTTTTGTAAGTCCGTTTTTTTGCGATCGAGTTCGAGTTGGATTGCTTCTTTTACCTCATTCGCCCGTGCCCCGATTTTGGGGCGTTCTGCGGGGTCAAGCTTACCCATGCCGCCGAGAACTTGAGGAATCGGCCCTTTCTTGCCCATATATTTGACGCGCAGTTGTTCAAGCTGATCGAGCGAATCAGACTGCGCGATCGCTTGGGTCGCTTCTTGGCGAATTGCGTCTAGTTGAGATTCAAGGTCGTTTTGATCCGCCATAATGATTACTTCATGAGTCCTAATTCGCGTCACAATAAACTGCGAACTTGTTTATTGTAGTGGATATGCGACTCCTGGTTAGTAACGATGATGGTGTATATGCGCGAGGGATTCAAACTTTGGCGAATACCTTGACAGAAGCGGGACATGACGTAACGGTTGTTTGTCCTGATAAAGAGCGATCGGCAACTGGTCACGGATTAACCTTGCATGATCCGCTCCGAGTTCAAGAGATGCAGCATCTGTTTCATCCCAAGATTACGGCAGCTTGGGCTTGTTCGGGAACGCCTTCGGACTGTGTGAAGTTGGCGATTTGGGCATTGTTAGACACGCCGCCGGATTTGGTCTTGTCGGGAATTAATCATGGCTCGAATTTGGGAACGGATGTGCTTTATTCGGGCACGGTTTCTGCTGCGATGGAGGGCGTGATTGAGGGGATTCCTGGAATTGCATTTAGTTTAACGAGCTATCAGCCGACTGATTTTCAGCCTGCGGCAGATTTTGCTTGTAAATTGGTGCAACAGTTGGAGAAAGATCCATTGCCGGAGTTGACGTTGCTGAATGTGAATGTGCCTGCCGTCGAGCGGGATGAGATCAAAGGTGCGATGATCACGCGGCAAGGGGTAAGACGCTATACGGATGTGTTTGAGAAGCGAGTCGATCCACGCGGCAAAATTTACTACTGGCTATCGGGTGAATTGCTCGAAGATGTGGAAGATCCAGATATTCCAAATGATGTGCCGACGGATGTGCAGGCGATTCGGGAGAGTTACATTACGATTACGCCTTTGCACTACAATTTGACCTCTCCTTTGGGCTTGAAGATGATGAAGGATTGGGGTGCGTTGAGGTTGGATTAGCTCCGATGCTGGTAAGCCCGCGTGGGATGGTATCGGAGCGCAATTATGCAATTATCGCGATCGACCTTTTGCCCTTTCTATTCGCTGCGGTTCTGTCCGCCCGCGCGTGAACGGCGGGCTATGGGATCAAGCCCACTAAACTGGGCTGAGATTTGTAAGTGCTTAGCCCGGTTTAGCGGGGTTCTCCAATTAGCCCGCCGTTCACGCGCGGGGCGGGTGATGGTGTTGACGCGCAAAACGGGTAATGTCCGGTTTAGCAGAGTTATACAATTCGCCCACCTTTCACATGCGGGTAAGTTGGAGCGATTCCTGAGCTATTTTTGGGCGTGGACATGGAGTTTGTGAGAAGAAATACCCATTCTAGAGTGAGTTCTGTCATAGTTAGGAGACGGCATGACCCTTTGGAAGACCTATTACCATTTAGTTTGGGCGACACAAAATCGACTGCCTCTGATTACTGAATCGATCGAAGCAGAACTCTACGGCTACATTCAAAATAAAACTAAATCGATCGAATGTCCGATCTATGCGATCGGGGGAATGCCGGATCACATTCATCTAATTGTTTCGATTCCACCGAGTCGGGCAGTTTCAGGGTATGTCATGCGGAT
>JALOOO010000101.1 GCA_025454375.1 Leptolyngbya sp. Prado105
CCAAATGAATTTACTTTAGCGATCCCTCGAACGATCGCTCAAACAACGGTCAACGGCGAACAAAACTATTGGGTTCGCGCTCGCATTATCAATGGAGATTACGGTGTTGCTGCTTTCTCTAAAAGAATTCCGAATAGCAATCCCCCAGCTTATGAATTGGTTGATGCAACCTTTAAGCCACCGTCTCTAGCATCCTTAAAACTGAGCTATCAATATACTGCTGCCCCGATCGCTGCTTCTGCGATTCGGGTTTACGATCGCCTAACTCTAACTGATCTTTTTGCTATCGATCGCACCACAAAACTGATTCAAGAACGCAAATCGGGCGAGAAAACCTTAAAGCTAGAAAGTGTTGAGGGTTGGATCGTCGGCGATCGCGTCCGCATCACCGATAGAAATCCCGAAGCTCATAAAATTACTCAGGTCGATCCCACAACTAAGATCGTAACGCTCGACTCTCCACTAACTCAGCCTCATGTGTTACACACCCCTGTAATCCGGGATTTCCAGCCTTTTCTACCAGTTGAGGATACCCAACCCACGTTGTATTTAGGCTTCGATCGACCCTTGCCAAATCGCACGATCGCCCTCTACTTCCAAGTCGATCCCCCAACGCCCGGAGAGATTACGAGCAATCCGCGTCCCGCCACTCCGGTACAACTCGTTTGGGAGTATACAACGCCCACGGGTTGGTCGCGATTGGATGTGCAAGACGAGACAGAACTGTTTAGCGATCGTGGCTTAATTCGCTTGATTGCACCGAATGATTTTGCTGCGCGGCGGGAGTTTGGGCAATCGTTGTATTGGCTGCGATGTCGTTGGGAAACGGGAAGTTTTCGAGTCCCGCCGCGTTTGCGTCGTCTGCTCACCAATACGATGTGGGCAAGCCAAACCACAACGCGAACCGATGAAATTCTCGGCTCTAGTACGGGCAATCCGAATCAAAGTTTTCGCCCGATCGAGGCTCCAGTGCTAGAGGGACAAACGCTCGAAGTCATCGAAGAATCTGAGACGGTGCAATGGCAGGAAGTCACTGATTTCTATGGCTCTAGTGCCTCCGATCGACACTACACCTTAGATCGGCTCACAGGCACAATCCGGTTTGGCGATGGGCAACGGGGTAGAATTCCGCCTGCGGGGAGTAATAATCTGCGATTGCACTATCGCACAGGTGGAGGAACGCAAGGAAATCAAGCGGTAGAAACCATTACGCAACTCAAGACAACGATTCCTTCGATCGATCGCGTTACTAACTTAGAGCGTGCGGGGGGGGGTGCAGAATCGGAAGCGATCGATCGTGTCAAAGCGCGGGGTGCTAAATTTTTGCGCCACCGCGATCGTGCTGTGACTGCCGAAGACTTAGAAGATTTAGCATTGGTTGCCTCTCCTGCGGTGGCACGAGCAAAAGCGATCACCCCTCGCTTTGATCCGATTACGCTGCAATGGTTTCCGTCCTATCCCATTCGCTTAGATCAAGCTGGAGAAATTCAAGCCAGCATTGCCGTTGATGCGAGTCGCGCCGCCAATTTGGATTTAGAAATTAAGCTCTACGGCCCAGCCCAATCGAATGCTTATGCTCAGCAAATCATTCGATCGAATCGAGACAGTCTGACGTTCACTGTCCCGCCAGAACTGTTCGAGCTAGGCAATGCTTGGAGAATCACTGTTGTGAATCGAAACGACAACAATCTGCAAGGTACGCTAGCCATTACAACGCCCAATGGTTCACAAAACCACGGATTGGAAGCCCCTGCGAGTAGTGCAAATCGCGAGATTACAGATGCAGGCAAAGTCGAGTTAATGATTGTGCCTCAAAGTACGGCAGCACAGCCCACGCCAAGCTTGATGTTAATCAATCAAGTCGAACAATACTTACGCGATCGTGCCTCTCCCACGCTTGATCTCCAAGTCACAGAACCTGATTGGGTAGAAGTCACGGTTCGGGCAGCCGTTGTTCCGGTTTCCCTCGATGTTGCGGATGCTGCTAGAACGGCTGCAACTGCGGCATTAACTCGGTTCCTTCATCCTCTGACTGGAGGTTCTAGCGGACAAGGCTGGTCTTTCGGTCGCCGTCCGTTTCCTTCTGACTTGTATGCTGTGCTTGAATCCATTCCAGAAGTTGACCACGTGACCAGTTTAAGTATCGTCAGCATCCCCTCTCTCGGAGATGACCCGACCATTACTCCTTTACCTGCCGATCGATTCGATCGCTTTCTCATCTATTCCGGCAATCACCAAATCATTCTTCCTTAATCTAATCCTATGCCTCTACCGCTTCCTAACCTAGACGATCGCACCTACGCTGACCTTGTGACAGAGATGCGATCGTTTATCCCTAGCGAATTCCCAGAATGGACGGATCACAACCCCAGCGATACCGGAATCATTCTGATGGAATTGCTCGCTTGGCTAACCGAAATGGTGCTCTATCGCGTCAATCAAATTCCCAATAAAAACTACGAAACCTTTTTAAAACTTTTAAACGGCGCAGACTCCATTCCGCCAACCGAACTAGAAACCGCAATTCGAGAAACCATCTTATCGCTACGCGAACGCTACCGAGCCGCCAGCGCAGACGATTTTGAACACTTAATTTTAGAAGACTGGCACACCACCCCAACAGCTCAGGCACTGGGTAAACAGGGGATTGTGCGACGAGTAAAATGTTTACCAGAGTGCAATATAGCCATTTCTTCTAATGATGTTGCCCCCGGAAATATCACGATCGTGGTGCTTCCCGATGCCCCCGAAACGGAGTTACAACCTCAGCCGACCCTAGCATTACGCGCCGCACTGTGGAAATGGCTCGACCCGCGCCGCCTCCTCACCACGCGCCACCACATTATTGCGCCCGAATACGTCCCCATCCAAATCACGGCTCAACTGCGCCTAGAACGTGGCATTCAGGCGGACACAGTGCGTCAAAGAGCGATCGCAGCGCTGCAAGCGTTCTTCCATCCGTTGCGTTGGGAATTTGGTCGGAGCGTTTATCTTTCGGAAGCCTATCAACTCTTTGATCAAATTCCGGGAGTCGATTATGTCCCGAACGTCACGCTTCAAAACGATCGCGCACTGACCGAAGTTCCGCTCCAGCCGCATCAGCTTGTGGCGATCTCACTCACTCCCAATAGCTTGGCAATTCAAGAGGCATAAATGATCGAGCGAACCAGTAGCTATGAGCAATACTTACCTGCGATCGTCCAAACCGATCCGTTTATTCAACGCTTTCTGTTAGCGTTCGAGCGGGTCTTGAGTGGACTGTTTCCGCCCGACCCGGAAGATCCGATCGCTCAACAACCTGGACTAGAAGAATGGATCGATCGCATTCATACCTATTTCGATCCCCAGCAAGCCCCAGAAGCCTTCCTACCCTGGCTCGCGAATTGGGTCGCCCTCACCTTGCGAGAAGATTGGGAGGAAGAGGTCAAACGGCGCTTTATTAGCCAGATTGTGCCGCTCTATCGCCAACGGGGAACCAAAGCAGGCTTAGAAAAATTGCTCAAACTCTATACGAATGAAGAGGTTGAAATCGAAGAATTTGAGCAGATGACGCACTATTTTCAGGTCAAGATGACCCTCAGCGCCAACGATCGCGGATTACTCCGCCGCAAGCAGCAAATTGCTCGGAGCATCATCGACCAAGAGAAGCCTGCCCACACGTTTTACGCCTTGCAAATTGTCATTCCCACCATGCAATTGAGAAATGACCCCCGCGTTGGCTTAATCGTGGGTGAAAACACAATTTTAGGCACCAGTCAGCTAGGGCAGTAACGCCAGGAGAACTTTATGGCAGCAGATTACAGACAATACGATCCGATCGAAAAACGAGTCCGCTATTTTGATGGACAATTCTTAAAAGACCAAGATTTTGTCGATGAGCAAAAGTACCATCTCGATCGCCAACGTCGCCCCCTGCGGTTTCTGTATACTCCTGGAATTGTCGAGGGTTTAACAGTCGATCCGGGTAGCCAGCAATCGCGAGATGATGTCGATCGTGCCATTGTTCGACCCGGAACTGCGATCGACCTCAAAGGGCAGCAAATTGTCCTCGGTAGCCTCAAAGATTTGCCGCTCAAAGAGTATCGCAATCAATCGATCGAGGTGTTCATTGCCTATCGAGAAGTCGCATCCGACTTGGCTCAAGAAGGCGGAGAATCCAATCGGCGCTGGCACGAAGACCCCGCGATTACCGTGCAGAAAACCGATGAATCGCCGCCAGAAAACGCCATTCGACTCGCAAGGTTAACCCTGAATGGCGATGGCAACGTCACTCACGATGGCGATCAAACCGTGCGGCAGTATGCAGGCATCCAGTTTCCCACTGCCGATGGCGTGAATCTGAGCTTGCGATCGCGCGGCATGGCAGGCAGAAGTTGGGCAACCCTGAGCGGTAGCTTAAACATCACCGATCAAGTCGGCATCGGCACCACCAGCCCCAGTGCCAAGCTAGAAGTCAAATTAGCCAGTGCTTCCACAGAAACTAGCCTCAAACTCGAACACAATGGTTCCAATTTAGTGGTGCGTCCCCTCAGCGCGGGTGGCAATAGTTCTGTGGTTGAGAATACAGGAGGTGGAGCATTACTGATTAACCCTAGCGGTGCCAATGTTGGCATTGGTAGTAACGAAGCCACGAATCGATTGCACGTAAGTGGCACAACTGGAATCCGGCAAAACTATTTGTACCTAAGCGGCAGTGCAGGCGGCAGTAGCTTGTCCTACAATGCCCATCGCAATGCAAATAACAGTAATTGGGTGTTTCCAGATCGCGATCGCCCAGCCGTGACTTTAGAACTAGACGACACAGGCGGAAAACCGCGCTTTGAAGTATATGCCAACACCAGCGCGAATATTGCAGGCTGGATGCAACGATTGGCATTGGATTGCAGTACGGGAAATTTCGCGATCGCGCACAATGGCGGAACCGTGGGAATTGGAACCGGGGCATCTACTGCAAAGTTGACAGTTGCTGCATCGACTGAACATTTACGTCTAATCCGTAACCGAGCAGAAACCACGGGCGGAAAACACTTGTTTCTAGAACTGTTCCAGGATGATGATGCTAGGAGAGCTGTTCCAGAAGTCTTTCCCTCAATTCGATTCCATCACTCGAATCGCTTTTGGCATCGCATTGAAGCACGGACGGACGGCATTCACTTCAAAGATGGCTATCTCGACTCAGATGCCTACGTCAGAATCTTTGCTGAGAACATGATTGTAACGGGCATGATCGTCATGTGGTCAGGAGCCGCAAATGCAGTTCCAGCAGGATGGTTACTCTGCAATGGTCAGACCTACAATAAGGGTCAGAGTACAACTCCAGATTTAACAGATCGCTTTATTGTGGGCGCAGGACGATCCTACACGCTAGGCAGTACCGGAGGACTGAATCGAGTGACACTGACTGTCGCTGAAATGCCTAGTCACAATCACAATAATGGTGCCTGGGATCGGCTATTAATTGCGAATGGCAATAACACGGTGGGGGGTGGTATGGATAATAGCGCTGGGGAACCCAACCTAGTTACGCCTGCTGGAATCCAGCCTGCTGGCGGAAATCAGTCCCACGAAAATAGACCGCCTTACTATGCGCTTTGCTTCATTATCAAGATTTAAAGGAGGTACATCATGAAAGACAAAATGGAACAACGCTTACAACAACTTAGAACCGAATATGAAACGGGGCAAAAAATGCTGGCGGACTTAGAAGCAAAGCAGTTGAATCTCCGAGAGACACTCCTGCGAATTGATGGAGCGATTCAAGTTCTAGAAGAAGTTTTGGAAGAGAACTCTACACCTGAATTACAGAATCACTCAAAGCTTGGAGCACCCGTAGTAGTTCCCTAATCTCCTGCACTCAACTTCAAAGAAAGCAGCTTGAATCTACTCTGTTCGGTTTAATATAATCAACTAGCTCATCGATCGTTAATTAATATAGGAGCGTGTTATGCGGCAATCTCTACATCGCCCTGAACCGGAAAGCGTACCTTCACGATCCGCTTCAACACAGCACTCTAAGGACTCCGCTCAGCCAGTTTTGCCTTTGAATTACCCCTCGTTTCGCGGACTATCTCGTGAACTCACTGATGGTGGCGCACCTACTTTGATCCAAACTAAACTGAGCGTTGGAACTCCTACTGATCATGCAGAGCAAGAGGCAGAGCAAGCCGCATCCACAGTTATGCGACAAATTCAAGGTTCTTCTGAAGCGACTCCTCTGAATTTTGGTACTCCTGGTGCGATCGCTAGTGAATCAATCCAGGTTGTTACGCCTGCGCTAGAACAAAAGATCGAGCAAGTACGAGGTCAAGGTCAATCTTTGCCAGATTCAATTCGTCAACCAATGGAACACGCCTTCGGAGCCGATTTTAACTCCGTTAGGGTGCATACCGATGCTCATTCTCACCGCTTAAATCAGGTTCTACGATCACAGGCGTTCACTACTCGGCACGATATCTTTTTTAGACAGGGAAAGTATTCCCCTAATCAGTATGAAGGGCAAAAACTACTAGCACATGAGTTAGCACATGTGACGCAACAGAATGGCGATACAATTCAACGTTTGGTGATTGAAATAGACAAGGACTTTAAAGGTCGTCCTAATCAGCCCTACAGACACAAAGATCGAGAAATTCCTGATATTGGATTTGATCACACTTTGCATCATGTTGTCCCTTGGAATCAACTGAGCCTATTTGTGCGGACTGCTTATAAGAGCGGTCATCAGGATGAACTCAAAGTCATCCTGCGAGATGCAGTAGATACAATGATGAAAAATAGCCCAGAATTTCCCAGTGCTGATGGTAGCGGCACTGTCCGGAAACAGGGCAAGTTTGCTCAAACCGATCTAGTTGACTACCTTGACACCAATCCCAGCACTGACCAGACTTCTTATAATTCTGAGATAGTCGATGCGATCGCGTCTTCCTTTGCCTGGATGCCGGGAAACTTGTTTCATGGGCCTAGCACCTCCATTAGAACCGATGATCCCGGAGAAGAGTTTGAAAAGAACTCACAATCTGTGATCGGTGAAGGACTTTACGCCTCATTGAAGCGCGCTAACGAATTGATCACAGACTACGCAGCATCTCCCACGCCACTGCTTGCTAAACAAATTGTGGCGAGTTTATTAGCCGCAGCACTGATATCCCAACCGATTCCTTACAAGGCAGAGAAATGGGAAAAAATAAAAATAGAAGGGGGACTAATGTACAGACTTGAAGGCACTCCGATGACAGCAGGAGAAGAGAAAAAAATGAAACAGCGTGAAGCCAAGCTTGCTCAGGAGCTTAAGCAACACCAAGAGGAAGAGAAGGAAAAGGCAAAAGCTTTAGAGGATTACAAAAATAAGAAAAAGGAAGAAAACGATGATGATGATGGCGGATTGAATCTATTTGGTTGGTAATGAGTAAATTTGAGCTAGCGGATGTACTGCCGCTTTTACAGCGGTTAGATGACTCGATAGAACAAGCCATGAGTGCGATGCGCGGTTTGGATGGAACTAGCGCGACTCAGCCTAGTGCTTTAACTAAGGACGCAGGCAGCTTTTTATCTGAGCAACCTCGTAAACCTGTTTCGGAGATCGCAATCCCAAAGCAATCCCGTTTGCAGGAGTTGCAGCAACAGTTCAAATTGTCTGAGTTTGACTTAGATATCATTGCGATCGCGCTTGCTCCCGAACTTGATCGCCGCTATGAATCGCTTTATGCTTATCTTCAAGATGATGTTCGTTCTAAACGTCCCAGCGTTGATTTAGCCTTAAATTTACTTTGTGCGGATGCGATCGAGCGGTTAGAGAAGCGAGATCGCTTTGCTTCCACAGCACCCTTGATTCAAGCAGGATTACTCTCTTTAGAATCTGAGCAGAGTAGACCGACCCTGCTTGCACAAGAGATCCATCTCTCCCCCCAATTGATTCGATTCTTGTTGCATCAGCCTGGACTTGATCCCGGTTGCAAACTCGTGCAATCCACAGTCAGTTTAGAAGAATTACCCCATGATTTGAGCCAACAGTTAAAGGCATTGATTGATCAAGATTGGCAGATGCCCGTGTACTTTCAAGGCAGCGATCGCGCCCTCAAACGAAAAGCAGCGCAAGCTTTAGCAACCGCTTGGAATTGTCCTTTACTGATTGCACCTCAAGCGACTGATATTGCCTACTGGGTTCGAGAAGCTTGGTTTCAAACCGCATTGCTCTATGTTGAGATTGATTCTGAAACCGTTCCAGCACTCCACAAAACTCGGATGCTTCTGTCGGGTAAACAACCGTTTCGCTCGGCTGAACCCCTCGGAATCGTAACATTGATGTTTCCGATGCCAGATTTTACCCAACGTCAGCAAGCCTGGAAACAGCATTTAGAAGAAGCAAATCTTGCGATCGCTGCAAGTGATCTTGATGCTTTGGCAGATCGGTTTCGGTTGACAGATACTGAGATTGTTGATGCGATCGCAACCGCTCGTCATGCGGCTCAATGGAAGTCAGAGCCGATCGATTTATTTGCTGCGGCTCGCGCTCAATCGGGACAAGACATGGCTGGATTCGCTCGCAAAATCAATCCGGTGTATGGCTGGGATGACATAATCCTGTCCGCCGATCCAAGAGTACAGCTAGAAGAACTCTGCAATCAGGCAAAGTATCGACCGAGAGTTTATCAAGACTGGGGATTTGGAAAGCGATTGTCACGAGGCAAAGGCTTAAATGTGCTGTTTTCGGGATTACCGGGAACAGGAAAAACAATGGCGGCAGAAGTCATTGCTCAGGAGTTACGGCTTGATCTGTATCAGATTGATCTGTCGCAGATTGTGAGTAAGTACATTGGCGAAACTGAAAAGAACCTCGATCGCATCTTTACTGCTGCTGCTAATTCCAATGCGATTTTGTTGTTTGATGAAGCTGATGCCCTGTTTGGCAAACGATCGCAGGTACAAGATTCCCACGATCGCTACGCCAACATTGAAATTGGCTATCTGTTGCAAAAAATGGAAGAGTATGAAGGCATTGCGATTCTCACGACTAATTTACGCAGCAATCTGGATGATGCCTTTGTGCGGCGATTGCGATTTATGATCGATTTTCCCCTGCCGAATGAGAGCGATCGCTTACGTATCTGGAAGCGAATTTTTCCAGCTAAGACCCCGCACAGCCCTGATGTAGATCTACCCGCAATGGCGCGACGATTTGAAATCAGCGGTGCCAATATACGCAATATTGCCCTAGCTGCGGCATTTCTAGCAGCAAGTGAGAGTAGTGTGGTTACAATGACGCATTTAATTCGGGCGACTCAACGCGAGTACCAAAAGATGGGAAAGTTACTGATGGATGACTGGCACTAAGATCATCAAGTCTGATGGGTTTGTTGTAGATAAAGCGCTCGCTTTATTTGGTGAACGTTACTGCATCAGAAAGACCCACACTGAGCCTATCACGGGATTGTAGATTATTTTTTGTCAAGGTCAACGACTCAATCGAGCAACATCCTCGATCACTGTAACTTCAGAAGGTAACTGCCGTTTTACAACCCGGTAATACCAGCGACGAAACCGCAATGAAGGCTCATCGGTCGGCACATTACACTCGTCGGTTGTATTGGGAACCTCACCGATTTGCGACTCAATCACAATCCGATCTTCTGCTACTGGTGCAGTGAATTGAACAATATCAAAGCTCGTCTGATCCATTCCAAGATAGGGCAAGATTACTTGCATGAACCGGGTTTGTCTCGCATTGATCGGAATCGCGAACAAGTGCGATCGCACAGGCATTCCGACTAAATCAAATTTGATCACCACACAGTTCGGCTGATGCCAATCGAATTCGATTCCAGAAGGAAAAGTATTGAGTCGATTTCTAACCGTCATTCCATTCGGAATTGCTTTCACATTTACTTGAGCAATCACATCGGTCTGCGCTACCGCATTCAACTCTCGTCCAAACGAATTCTGATGCACAAACGGAACATGCGGATAGTCCAAGGAATTTTCGACTGCTCTTGTCCAGTGAGCATTCCAAGCCTCATGAACAATGACATAGCGATCGCTATCTTCTAACAAGCTCAAAGGTAAGTGTAGTTCTGGCACATCTTCAGTTCCCGTAAACACCCAAACTAGTCCAGCAATGATTTTAGTGGGAAAACACACCGCAGATAGCTGCGATCGCTGATTATCATTCAAGGCATTGAGCGGCACACGAGTACAAGCACCATCCGAAGCAAACTGCCAACCATGATAAGGACATTCTAAACAGCCTGATTCGGTCACTGTTCCAAGGGAGAGGGCTGCACCGCGATGGGGACAACGATCGAGCAAGGCTGCAATTGCTCCAGTGCGATCGCGGAACAATACTAGGGATTCTCCAGCGAGTTCAATTGCAACAGGCATCGAACTAATTTCAGATATAGGCAATGTCAAGAACGATGTCACGAGATGAGGATTCACTGGAAAACTGCTTCATTTACCTAACTTAATTTTAGGTAAATAAATTTGTCAAGTGCAGTTTTGTCCTGTTCAGTAGAATCGACGATCGCTTAAATTGGGACATTAAACGCCTGAGACACGAGGATGGGATTGAAGTACTCGATGTACTCGTGGATGAGTCCGTTCTTGAACTTGAAGATACCAACGTAATCGTTTTGATAGCGTCCCCCGGCTCGAATCTCAATATCGCCTCTAAATTGCACGAACAAGACATCCGGATTTTCAGTGGGGTAAATCGTGCGAGGGAAGGACATTTTAGTGAAGAGTTTCGGCAAAGAACTATACTGTTTGTAAATGCCTTCTCGCCCATCGAAGCTTCTCGGAAAGTTCCCGAACGCATAGGGCATCACTTGCCTCGCATCTTCAGCAAAGATTTCTCGCAGCACTTCAAATCGACCTGTTTCCAGTGCAGTGAAGTATGCTTCTACGATATCTTGATTCGTTTTTCCGGTTGTCGATCGCGAAGTCATCCTTTGAGTCGCTTCGTTGGCATTGCTCAATCGAGTACAGGCAGTAGTAGCTCCCAATCCAAGCAATGCAAGACCTGCTTGAATCAGTGATCGACGTGCGTGATAGTTTTTTCTCAGCATTGTTCATTACCTCAACTAGAACGGTTTCCGGTTTCCCACGCGATCGTGGAAGATTAGTCTGCAAATGCCGGGGTTGGATCAATGAAAATGCGGTAGTCTGCAATTTTTTCGTCTTGCAACCGCAATGTGCTAGTGCAGGGCAATTTTACGATTCTGCTGTCTGGAAAGGTATAGGTCACGATCGCTTCGACACTCACGACATCTCCCTTCTCCCAAGTTCCCTGCCAAATGCCCTGAATACTATGTTGAATTGCGACAAAGCGTTGAGCCGCTTGCGAGAAAGCTGCGTGAACCGCAGGAATTCCAACGAGCGCAGGGGCGTTTCCCATTTGCAACCGAATATCGGGCTGCATAAAAGTAACAATCGCATCAGGTTGACGGGAATCGACAGCCGCAAAGAATTTCTTTGCCCAGGTAACGGTATCAGACTCTGCTTGACTGTTAGAAGACAATGCTAAAAAACTCATCACGCTTGCACCTCCTAGCAGCGACAAAGTTCTACGAGTGATCCTCATGATCCGGTTCCCAGGTTCGTTCTGAGCTTGTTCACGGTGAGCGCGATCGCTTCATTCACCGTTTTCTCCTGGTCATAGAAATCGAACTGAGAACGATTCTCTAACCACACAAACCGCTTATTCTGACTGGGGATTGCCGCAAAGAACTGTCGCGCACCATCAGGAATGGCAGCTTGTTCACTGTGAATGAACAGGGTTGGGACTTTGATATTTTTCGCATCCAGCAAGGGATTGAAAGTGAGCCATTCTGCCCAAGATGCCACTGCAAATTGATTGTCCCATTGTGGAATCGCGCCTCGTTGCGGATTCTGATAGTAATCAATCTCGCCAAACATCGGAGAGTTCTGATCGGTTCGGCTGGTTGCCGGAACTGTCTTCACTTGACCGGTTTGTTGAAATTTAGCTTTCGCATCTCTGCCTTGAGCAATGCGCTGTTGAACCGCCGCTTCACCACCGTAAACCGCGTTCACGATTTGGGGATTGTGCAACCAGGGAGCAACAGTAATTAATGCTTTGAGTCGATCGTCTTCTGCTGCTACGGTTGTCATGTAGCCTGCACTTGCACAAACGCCCAATCCAGCAATGCGATTTCCATCAACAGCATCAACGGTTTGCAAATACGAAATTGCGTTCTTGATGTCTTCGATCTTGGCAGTTGGCGACTCGAAGTTACGGAGCTTTCCACCACTCTCGCCAAAGGTACGGAAGTCAAAGGCAAGCGCAGCGAATCCTTGTTGTGCGAGTCTTTGAGCATAGAGCGCAGGCATTTGTTCTTTAATCGTCATCCATGCGCCTGTCACAATCACAGCAGGAAGTTTATCACCTGCTTTGTAGGTTGCAGGAAGATAGAGATTTCCAACGAGCTTTTCTCCTTCGCTTTGGAAGGTGACTCGGTTTATTCCCGGTTTGAGCGTGTTGGGTGCATTTGCCGTTAGAACAGGCTGTGATGTAGCACTAGCTTGCTGATTAGCTTGAGCGCCACAACCCGCGATCGCAGTTGCAGTAATCAGTGTAACCAGCGACAGAATACAGAGACGGGTGAGGGATTTCATGATGTAACTCCTTGAGGTTGAATGTCTCTACTGTAGGGAGAGCGACCCGGTTTACGATACTGAATTCTTGCGCGGAACTATCAAAATCTTGCGGACTCAGGCGAAAAGACTACCTTACGACAACAACCCGCAGGTCACATCAATGGCTGAACCATGAAAGGCACTTCCTTGATCTGATGCAAGAAAGAGAACCGTGTTTGCCATTTCTGCAACTGTGTTCGCTCGACCGATCGGTAAGGTTTTCTCCGCCTCTGCAAAGGCAACTTTACGCTGCTGGAAGGCATATCGCAACATCGCAGTATCTACACCACCAGGGGAAATTGAACAGACCCGGATATTATTGCGGGCATATTCTAGAGCAGCAACACGAGTGAGTGAGATGACTGCGTGTTTGCTGGCATTATAAGGCGCGATTTCGGTGTAGCCTTTGTGACCCGACACTGAGGCATTATTAATGATCACGCCGCTTCCTTGTTTGAGCATTTGAGGAATTTCATACTTCATCGATAGAAAGACCCCCAACGCATTGATGTTCATCGTTTCAATGTAGTCCTGGGTGGGTTGCTCGTGCAGTTTGACAAATCGTGGATTTATAACTCCGGCATTGTTGAAAGCAATATCTAGACGACCATAGCGGCGGACGCACTCATTCATCAAGGCTCTGACTTCAGCCTCGTTTTGCACATCGGCTTTTTGATACGTCACTCTACCACCTTGAGCAGCGATCGAGGCTACAACTTGTTTACCTAAGTTCTCGCGCCGACCACAGAAATGCACGATCGCGCCTTGTTGAGCAAATGCTCGCGCCGTTGCCTCACCAATTCCAGAGGTAGCGCCCGTAATCAAAACGACTTTGTTGGTGAACGAACCTTGAGCATTAGCCGCAGTCGGAGCAGCAACAGGCTGTTGAGAATTCGCAGTGTCTTGACTCGTGAGGGCAATTGCTCCAGCGAGTCCAGTTGCCCCAGCAGAAGCAATGAGATTCCGACGTGTGAATGACATGATCATCTCCGATAGATTGAGCAAACGAAACCGATAAACTGAACAGTCGTTTTTACTCAGCGTCCGGTGAGCTTTTGTTGAATCTGAGTCCGTAATGATTCCAACTCCAGAGCGAGATCGTAATGGTGTTCATTGATAAACAGGGTGGGAGTTGAACAAACACCGCTTGCCGTTCCACTCTCGATATCCTCCACAATATGCGGCACATGAATATCCCCAGCCATCTCCGACAGAAATCGATCGACATCTAATTCCATCTCAACGGCATATTCCACCAAACTGCCATCATCAAGCGCATTCTGAGCGGCAAAGAGTCGATCGTGCATTTCCCAAAACTTGCCCTGTGATCCGGCAGCTTCGGCAGCTTCGGCAGCATGAAGCGAGTCGGGATGCAGTTGGGCTTGGGGAAAGTGGCGAAAGACAAAGCGCAGCGAATCGCCCATCTGCTGCTGAATAGCTCTTATGATTTTGCAAGCTTTAGCACAATGCGGACACTGATAATCTCCGTACTCCACTAACGTTACGATCGCGGATTTGCTGCCCTGAATGTGGTCTAGATGGCTAACAGGCGAGGTGAGGATAGACATGACAGTTTCCTGAACCAATCCTCCTGAACTAGGTCTAGTGTCCTGGTTTTTTCTCGAATTGTCGCCAAAAGAAAGGTTAGATAGAGTTTGACCGAAAGATGAGCCGTGAACTCACCCAAAGTTGCGATCGTTGCCCAACTTTCGATCGGGTTTGTCTAAAGTTTAGCGATCCCACGTTTCAGTGCTGCGATCGCGGCTTGGGTGCGATTCTCGACCCTCAGCTTGCTCAGAATGTTATTGACGTGAAATTTCACCGTACTTTCGGCAACGCTAAGGGCGATCGCAATTTCCTGGTTGCTCTTACCCGTGACGATCAACTGCAAAACTTGCCGCTCGCTCTCGCTCAATTCCGGCATCTGGGCACGTTCAGCAAGCCGAAGTCCCACAGCAGGTGAAATGTGGCTTTTCCCGACAGCGACATGGCGGATTGTCGTGAGAATTTCCTGGGTTGAGGCATCTTTGAGCAGGTAGGACTTTGCCCCTGCCCGCAACCCTCGATAGATGTCTTCATCCCCGTCATACGTGGTGAGCAGAATAATACAGGCGGCGGCATCTTGAGCGCGAATCGCAGTCAGGGCTTCAACTCCACTCATTTCTGGCATTCTCAGATCCATCAGCGTGATATCAGGATGCAGTTGCTCAAATAATTCAACCGCTTCGCGTCCGTTGCTGGCTTGTCCCACGACGGTCATATCCGTCTGGTGGTTCAAAATCAGTGCCAAGCCTTCCCGCAGCACCGGATGGTCATCGGCAAGCAGAATGCGAAGGGGGAGATCAGAAGTCATGATGATGCGATCGCAACGGTGACGATCGTTTGAGTTCCACTTCCTAGTTTGCTCTCAATGTGTAACGATGTGCCGATGGCTCTAGCGCGATCGCGCATTCCAATGATCCCTAAGCCTTGTCCGGTCGTCTGTTGGGGATCAAAACCGCAGCCATCATCGCGCACCTGAAGCTGAACCTGCTGCGACGTGTAGACGAGTTGCAGATCGATCGTTTGCGGTTGGGCATGGCGGAGCGCGTTCGTGAGTGATTCTTGAGCAATGCGAAGTAACGCCATATTTACCGGAGCATCCAAACAGCAGGGAGTGCCTTCGATCGTGAGAACAATGCGCGTAGTACGAGTGGTCATTTGCTCTACCAGGCGAGTGAGCGAATCCGACAAGCCCAACGGATTGAGATTGCTGTCATAAAGCAGCCAGACTGATCTCCGGGCTTCTGCCAGTCCTTGCTTGGCTAAGGTTTGGGCACGGACAATGCAAGTTTGCGCCTGTTCAGGTTGGCTGGTCAAGAACTCTGTAGCAGCATTAAGCTGCATCACAACTCCGGTGAGCGATTGAGCTAAGGTATCGTGAATGTCTCGCGCCATGCGGTTGCGTTCTTCCAGGATTGCGGCTTGCTTTGCCTCCTCTGCCAATCGCATCAGTTGAATCGCCAGCGTTGCTTGCTGTGCTAGAGCTTGCGCTAGTTCGAGTTCTTCGCGGGTGAAGGTTGTGCGATCGGTGGAAAACAAAACCAGAATACCGAGCGGTTCATCGCCCAACATCAGCAGGAAATTGATGCCGCATTGGATACCGAATTGCTCTGCCCACTGGCGCTGCATTGCCAGGTCATCCCCAGCGAAGAATTGAGGCAATGTATCCAGCGTGACGACGAGGGGTTGCTTTGTTTGCTGGAGCCGTTTCCAAGCGACATTGTTTTGGGCTGGGTAGCCTTGAGTGAGATGAGCGCGATCGAGGAGTTCGGGCTTGAGATGGAGCGTTCCCTGTTCGACCAGTAGGTGCATTTGCAGGGTTTGAGCGGCAGGATCATATCGTTCGACCCAGGCAGTGTAGAGGCTTAGTTGTTCGATAATTTCCAGCACGATCTGACTCAGAAATCCATTCAGGTCAGGATCAGCAGCGAGGCGATCGATCGAATTTTTCAATGCCTGATTGGTTTTTGCCAGTTCTGCCGCTCGTTCTTGTTCTGCCTGAATTCGCTCTGCAACGAGGCGATCGACTAATTGCTTGCGATGCAGTGCAGCCCCAATTGCGCCCGCACTCGAAGTCAACACATCTACTTCTTGAGCAGTCCACTGGCGATACTCTACACAGTCATCAAAGGCAACGCAGCCGAAGTATTCCCCTTCGATGAAAATGGGAACTGCCCCCGTTGACTTGACGGCGATGCCCATTTGCTCACTTTGGACGGGTTCAGGCAAGTCGTCAATCACATACCAGATCGATCGCCCTGCACACAGTTCATCGACCAAAGCACCATACTCATCGCTGTACATCACTTTGGTCACGGGGTCATCGATCTGCTTGGGAATCCCTGAAGCGCCCCACTCCTGGATCACATGATGCTGTAACCGTCCGCTACTGACTTCTAGCTTCTCCTGCAAGAGTGTAATCCGGCTGATGTTAGCGGCTTCACCAATCTGTTGAAAGGCTTGGACGATCGCCTCCTCAACATGGAAGTTATGGAGCAAGTCTTTAGTCACTTCTGCAACCACGGAAAGAAGACGATAGCTTTGCTGCACTTCGTGTTCGCGCTGCTGTAATTCCTCATTTGTCTTTGTGAGTTCTGCTGCTCGATCTTGTTCCGCTTGCAGTGAAATTTGCTGTGCTTTTCGCAGTTCGTCATCCTTTGCCTGACGCTCGATCGCCGCTGCAATACTATCCGCCGCAATCCTCAAAATGGCAATTTCTACCTCATCAAACAATCGAGGTTCCCCACAGTTATCAAAACCAATGACACCCCAACACTCACCCGAAGCCATAACGGGCATACATAACAATGAGGTACAGCCCTGTGCTTTGAAATAGCTTCTACCGGGTTCTAGGCACTCGTCAACTAGAAAATTAGCAGCTTCTCCAGCAGAAAATTTTGTCCAAAGATCGCCAAAATCTTCCCAAAACATCATAGGAGTAACTTCAAAGCAGTCAATAACTTCCTCTCTTTGCCAACAATAGGGAATGGTGAGTAATGCTTTTTCAGAATCAGAACAAGGTTTCTGGCGTGAAATAATACTACAGCGATCGCTCCCCACTGCTTCCCCCAGCAACCGCACCACATCAGGCAGAACAGTCCGGTAATCGGATGAGCGAAGTAACAAATTGGCAACTTGAGCAATTGTTATTAGTAACTCCCTTTGCGCTGTGCGATCTCTGTTCATGCTGTTGCCCTCTTGAAGTGCGATCGTTGATCAGATTCGTGATGAGGTAGTGCCCTGAAGGAAATGATGAGAGTTAAAATAGAAAGCGTTGCTTAAGCTCGTCTTAAATCATGCGAGAAATCTA
>JALOOO010000102.1 GCA_025454375.1 Leptolyngbya sp. Prado105
TGAGACGTTCTACACCAAGAACATCCTGCTGAACGAGGGCATCCGCGCGTGGATGGCATCTCAGGATCAGCCTCATGAACACTTTGTATTCCCCGAAGAAGTGTTGCCTCGCGGTAACGCTCTCTAAGCAGCAAAATTCTTTGAATTTCCTAGCTCCTACTGCTTTGGTAGGAGCTTTTTTAATTGCTTGACACGTTCTCGAATGGGTGTGCTACATTCATATACAGATAAGGGATTCGATGAATTCTGAGTCTGTAAACCCTTTGAAATTTATCCACTTAGGAATATAGGAGGTGATGCCCATGCCTGATAGTAGTAAACGCTTGGGTCGTCAGGTTAGAGTTAGTCGGCTGTGCGCCGGGGCTGTTCTCTAACAGTTATTTCAGACGTGCTTGCAAGTTTTGTCCGTACAATTCTTCAATCACTGGACTAACTCGGAGTTTCCTTCCGGCAGTCTGGTTTCTAAACTGAAGACCCGCTACACCGCTCTGGTTCATGAAAGTTGGATGAGTCCACTTTTCCCGAACCAGAGCGGATAGTTTTTTAAAGCGTAATTTAATCAAAACTTCATCGATCGCTCAAAAGAAGTACGTCTTTAGATAGAGGAGTCTAGATTTTGGGTAGGGCACTCTGTTATCCGTGGGTACTCTACCTAAGGAGTCTAAATCGTTTCCTGTCGTGGAGTTCCTGTAATGAGATGTTGACAGTTCCGGAATTGGCACAATTTTGGGATGTCACATTTCGTCTCTTGCAGGTACACTAGTGAAATGCAGAGAAAAATCGAGCAGTTATGCTGGCGATTTAGTGCTTTTGGTATAGGAGGCTCACTCAGTCTCTCTATTTATCAAAACAAGATGATAAAGGTGTGAGGAAAAAACACAATGCGTAAGATTCTATTGAACTCTTTGTTCACAAGCCCTGCTGTCTTGGGTGCAGCACTTGTGATGTCTTCATCGGCATTCGCGGCTCAAAAAACTGAAGTCGCTGGATTACCTGCTCTCGAAGTGGGAACTCAAGTCACTCAAGCTAAAGCGGTTACACCTTTGGCAGAAGTGAAGTCTCTCGCCGTTGAAAAGACTGTTGAAGCAGCTAAGCCCCAACTGCAAGCATCGGCTGAGTTCAGCCCTGCTAAATCTGTAGTCGTTGCTGAGCCTGTAAAAGTTGCCCAAGCTGCAACTGAAGTTCAAACAACTCCTAGTGTTGATTCTTTAGAACAAATCAACCGCTATAGCCGCGAAGGCAGAACTGCAAATAGCGCTGGACAAGTCACCTCGGTTTCGCAATTGTCTGATGTCAGACCGACCGATTGGGCATTCCAAGCACTGCAATCCTTGGTTGAGCGCTACGGTTGTATCGCAGGTTATCCCGATCGTACCTACCGTGGAAACCGCGCTTTGACTCGTTATGAGTTTGCGGCTGGCTTGAATGCTTGTCTCGATCGCGTCAACGAACTGATCGCAGCAGCAACCGCTGACCTCGTTAAGAAAGAAGACCTTGCAACCCTGCAAAAACTGCAAGAGCAATTCGCAGCAGAACTCGCTACCCTGCGGGGTCGCGTTGACTCCCTGGAAGCTCGGACTTCAACCCTAGAAAAACAACAATTCTCCACCACCACCAAACTTGCAGGGGAAGTCATCTTCGCTCTGACTGATGAGTTTGGCGTTGAAGGAACAGGTGGAAACAACACCGTCTTCCAAAACCGGGTTCGTTTAGCCCTGAACACCAGCTTCACCGGAAGAGACTTGCTCGTTACCCGGATTGCCGCTGGTAACGCAAACGGCTTCAGTCTTCCTGCTGGTAGCGGTGCTGAAGGAATTCAAACCTTTAACTTCGGCAACACAGGTGGTAATGCTGGTTTGATTGACTGGGTTGCCTACTACTTCCCTGTTGGCGAAAACCTCAGATTCTACATCCCAGCCGTAAGCGGTTTGCACTATGACTACGCTCCGACTGTTAGCCCTGCATTAGATGCGGCTGATGGTGGTACAGGTCCGCTCTCCGTCTTCGCACAACGCAACCCGATCTACTTGATCGGTGGTGGTGCAGGGGTTGGTGCAAACTACAACCTCAACAATCGCTTCCAGGTTAGCTTAGGCTACTTGGCTGATAACTCGACTGTTACCCGGACGGCTACTACATCGAGCAGCCCATTGACCTTTGGCGCAAACAACCCCAGCGACAAAAATGGCTTGTTCAATGGTAGCTACAGTGCCTTGGCGCAGTTGACCTTTAGCCCTAGCGAAGCGTTGCAAATTGGTTTGACCTATGTAAACGCATACCGCAGAGGCGCGATCTTTGATGGTGGTAGTGGCGTTCCTTCCTTGGGTACTGCACTTGCAAACCAGAGCCTTAATGCAACTGGACTGGTTAACAACGCGGCACAAGTCAATGCTTACGGTGCTTCCGTTGCATTCAAGCTCAGCCCTCAAGTCGTAATCAACGGTTTTGCTTCCTACATTGGCGCAAACTTTGTCGATGACGGACAAGGCAAGAAGGACATCTGGACTTATGGCTTGGGTGTTGCATTCCCTGACTTTGGTAAGAAAGGTAACTTGCTGGGCTTTATGGCAGGTGCTGAGCCTTACATGGGTAATCCTGGTGGTGGTGCATCGAACGATATTCCGCTCCACATTGAAGGCTTCTACAAGTATCAGTTGAACGACAACATCTCGATCACTCCGGGTGTGATCTGGGTTGTCAATCCAGGTCAAAACGATGCGAACGATGACGTTGTAATCGGAACCTTGAGAACAACCTTCACGTTTTAGTCTAATGAGTCGATCGCTGGAATCTTTTCCACGATCGACTTCCACAGACTCTTTTGGTAAGCCTCATAAACCCTGTCGAATCGGCAGGGTTTTTGTTTTGCGTCTATAGAGAGGTGGAGATAATATCGACTCTATAGAACGAAGATTTAGAGATGGGTTGACTCTACGATTTCAATATTAAAACTAGAGGAACCCATCATGGCAAAGGCAAACCCGATCGAGATCCAGAAACACCTGAAAGGAATGGATTACCCTGCAAGCAAAGACGAGATTATCAAACATGCCGAAGAGCATGGTGCAGATGGCGATCTGCGATCGCTCCTCGAAAACCTGCCCGAAGATAAATATGAAACCCCAACGGATGTGAATAAAGCCATCGGTCAAATTCAATAGGTAAAAAGCTGCAATTCCAATTAGGAATATGCAGCTTTTTTAGCCTTACAAATTAGCGTGAAGAAAGCAACAATCTTCCTTCACGCCAATTGTATTTTTTAGTTTTTAAGAGGCAGTTAGCCAACTAAATGCAGCACATCTCGAACAACACTGTAACCCGCCAAATCCCATAACAAATAGGCTAGAAAGCCAATCATCGCGAACCGTCCATTCCATAGCTCAGCTTGGGGTGTCCAGCCAAACAAAAAGGCATTTCGGTCTTTTCCGTTGTAAGCAGTAGACAGAGGCAAATCAGTTTGGGGAGTTTGCATAATTAAGATTCCAAACGCTTCATACCTGACATATTATTTTGCTCTTGAGTTATCGCTGTCTATCTATAGAAGAAGCTGTTTCTCTGCCTTTAGATGGAGATTCTAACTTGTGGTTTGATCGTGAAAAATTTCTGCTGCAATTTTCTTAACTTAGGACAATTGTAGAGATTTCAAAATCGTATTCATCAATACGGCAGGCTTTCTTAAACTAACTTAAGCTTGAGCTATAATCGGCGATTGAAGTGTACGGAATGACGGAAACGTTTTGGCTACATCCTGAGATAGAGGTTACGGTGAGGGGTAAGCGTTATATTGCTACAAGTGGTTTGATAATATAGTGGCGATTTCGCTCTCCCCTAGCATCTATTTAGCTAGAGAGTTGCATTTTCTATCGTTTAGTACTTGGGTTGTGAGGCATGGAATTATTAACTCGAACGATTCAGTTCCCAGAGACGTTGGATGAAGCGGCGATCGCACAATTTCACCAGCAGGCAAATGATGCGATTCAGTCTGACGCGACTGTGCTGCTGGTCGACTTTGAGAAGGTTGAGTTTATGAGTAGCACTGGCTTGATGGCGTTAGTCATTGCATTCAAGCAAGCGCGTGAAGCAGACAAGAAAGTGCTTTTACAGTCAATCAATGACCGAATTAAAATGCTGCTAGAACTGACCAGCATGGACGAGGTGTTTGAAATTATTGAAAGTTCTTCTCAAGAAGCAGAACTCGCGATCGTGTAGATTTAAGCAAAACTCTTAAAACTCCAAGGTTTTTACAGACCTTGGAGTTTTTTAGTTACAGAAATTCTCGGATATATTGATTCACTAAATCAGGCTGTTCTTGCTGTACCCAATGACTACAGTTGGGAATATAGCGGATCTGAAAATCACGAACATATTGCTCTGTTCCATAGGTTAATTCTTTTCCTAAAGCTGTATCTTTTTCTCCCCAAATCATTAGCGTTGGAACATCCAAAACCCCCCAGTTTTTCTTCATGACTCCAAATTTGAAAGCATTGCGGTAATAGTTAATTGCAGCAGTTGAAGCCCCTCGTTTGGCAAAAGCGTCTTTGTAGAAATTGATATCTTCATCGGAAAAAGTATCTTTCTTTATCGCCATTCCTTTGAATGCGGATTCTAGTGCTTTGTAGTCATCCAATTGAACAAAAAACTCTGGCAAAAAAGGAACCTGAAAAAAGAGAATATACCAGCTTTTTAACAACTGCTGAGGAGTGAGGAGTCCTTGGGAAAATTTAGCGGGATGAGGCAGGTTGAGAATCACCAAGCGATCGAGCATCTCCGGGTGCTGATAGGCAAAATTCCAAGCAATTATGCCGCCCCAGTCATGCCCGACTAAAGTACAGCGCTGATAGCCTAAGCCTTGAATCACCCCTTTTACATCTGCGACGAATTCAGGCATTGTATAAGCGCTAGACTCGCTCGGTTTATCGCTGTCGTTGTAGCCTCGTAGATCGATCGCGACGACCTTATGATCCTTGGAAAACTTAGGAATTTGTTTGCGCCAGGAGTACCAACATTCAGGAAATCCATGCAGAAAAAGGATGAGATCTCCTTCTCCTTCCGTCACGTAATGAAGGTTAATTCCGTTTGTGTAAATGCGATCGTGTTTCATGATCCCGCAGGGTGCTGTTCTAGGACTTGTCTGAGATATTGACCTGTATAGGATTTAGAGTTTTTCACGACATCCTCCGGAGTACCGACAGCGACAATTTCACCGCCGCGATCGCCCCCCTCTGGTCCCAAATCAATAATCCAATCCGAACAGCGAATCATATCTAAGTTATGTTCAATTACCAAAACGGAATTTCCCTTATCGACTAATCGCTGAATCACATCCAGGAGCTTATGCACGTCATAAAACGAAAGTCCTGTCGTCGGTTCATCGATTAAATAAAGCGTTTTCCCGGTCGCCCGTCTGGAAAGTTCAGTCGCCAATTTCACCCGTTGAGCTTCGCCGCCGGAAAGCGTTGGAGCCGTCTGACCCAATCGCATATACCCTAAACCAACATCGACTAAAGTTTGCAGTCGAGTCGCAGCTTGAGGAATGTTTTGGAAAAATTCGGCTCCTTCTTCGATCGTCATGGCTAAGATATCCGCGATCGATTTGCCTTTAAATTTCACCTGCAAGGTTTCGCGGTTATAGCGTGCGCCTTTACAGACATCACACTGCACATACACATCGGGCAAAAAATTCATCTCGATCACATTCACGCCTTGACCGCTACAAGCTTCGCAGCGTCCGCCTTTGACGTTAAATGAAAATTGCCCAGCTTTGTAGCCTCTCGCTTTGGCTTCGATCGTTCCCGCGAAGACTTCTCGAATCGTGTCAAACACTCCCGTATAGGTTGCAGGATTTGATCTGGGTGTGCGTCCGATTGGCGATTGATCAATCACGATCGCTTTATCCAGGGCATCTAATCCTTTCACAGGCTTCATTTCTTTGGGCTGTGGAATCTTCGATCCAAAGTGATGCTGAAGTGCAGGGTAGAGAAGTTCATTAATTAGCGTCGATTTTCCAGAACCCGATACACCTGTCACACAGACCAATTTCCCCAGGGGAATCTCAACATCTACATTTTGAAGATTGTTGCGACGAGCGCTTTGTAGTTTCAGCGATCGACCATTTCCCGATCGACGCTCCGCAGGCGTATGAATCATTCGTCGTCCAGAGAGATAGGCTCCCGTTAACGATTCCTCTGCGTTGAGCAATGTATCGAGATCGCCTTGAGCCACAATTCGTCCGCCATGAACGCCTGCACCGGGTCCAATATCGACTAAATAATCTGCTGCTCGAATCGTTTCTTCGTCATGTTCGACCACGATCAGGGTGTTCCCCAGGTCGCGCAGCTTGGTCAAAGTGTTGAGCAGACGAGTGTTGTCGCGTTGATGCAGCCCAATACTCGGTTCGTCTAGAACATAGAGAACCCCGGTTAAGCCTGCGCCGATTTGCGTCGCAAGTCGAATGCGTTGAGCTTCTCCGCCCGAAAGGGTCATCGCAGTTCGATCGAGGGTCAAGTAGTCCAATCCGACATCTAGAAGAAACTGCAATCTGGCGCGAATCTCTCGCAGCACGAGGTCACCGATTTGAGCCTGTCGATCGCTAAGTTCTAAACTGTCAACGCGATTAAGACAGTCTCGGATCGAAACGCCTGTAAACTCATGAATGTGAAATTGTCCTAATCGAACTGCCAGGGCTTCGGGCTTTAATCGTTTACCATTGCAGACATCACAAGCTTGATCGATTAAATATTGCTCCAGTTTCTGCTTGTACAGGTCAGAACCCGCTTCCCGATATTGGCGATCGAGCAAGGGAATTGCCCCTTCATATCGACGGTGATAGCCTTTATTTTCTCGATAGCGCGAATCCACCTCAATCCAAATTGGATCTTTCGAGCCGTAGAGCATGATGTGTTGCTGCTCCGCGCTCAGTTGGTTCCAGGGAGTCTGAATATCGAAGCCATACGCCTCAGCCACACTGCAAATTAATGAAAGGTAGTAGGTGTTGTCTTTATCTGACCAGGGCGCGATCGACGCGTAAACTGGAAGTTCTGGATTCGGAATGATCAAGTCAGGCGAAAAAGTGCGATGGCTGCCAATTCCATGACAATTTGGGCAGGCTCCATAAGGCGAGTTGAACGAAAACAAACGAGGCGAAAGCTCCTCCATGACTGCACCATGTTCAGGGCAGGCAAAATTTTCTGAAAAAACCAGTTCTGAAAGTTCGCCTTTCGAGTCTGCTTCGCGCATTAAATCAACGATGGCAATTCCCCCTGATCGCTTTAAGCAAGTGGTTAAGGAATCGCTCAGCCGTTCTTGCATATCGTCTTTTTTGACCAGGCGATCAACGACAATCTCGATTGTATGCAAATGATTTTTATCAAGTTCGATCGAGTCACTCAGTTCTCGCACTTCACCATCGACTCGCACCCGCACAAATCCCTCGGCGGCAAGTCCTGAAATCAATTTGCGATGTGTCCCTTTTTTGCCTCGAACGACGGGCGCAAGAATTTGGAAGCGAGTGCGATCGGGCAATTCCATCACGCGATCGACCATTTGATCGATCGTTTGAGGCGTAATCGAGCGATCGCAGATGGGACAATGTGGCATTCCGGCTCGCCCATATAAAAGCCGCATGTAGTCGTAGATTTCTGTAACCGTTCCAACGGTTGAACGAGGATTATGCGAGGTAGATTTTTGATCGATGGAAATCGCTGGACTCAATCCCTCGATCGCATCGACATCTGGCTTATCCACCTGTCCGAGAAATTGCCGTGCATAAGCGCTGAGTGATTCGACGTAGCGGCGTTGACCCTCGGCGAAGATCGTATCGAATGCCAGAGAAGACTTGCCTGACCCTGAAACTCCCGTAAAAACGATTAAGCGATCGCGCGGGAGTTCGAGATCGACATTTTTTAGATTATGCTGTCTTGCGCCTCGAATCCGAATCGAATTCAGCGAAACAATCTTTTTAGCAGGCTGTTTTTTTGAGCCGTTTGATTCGGTTTCGGCTGCCAAATCAGGACTTAAAACCGGAGTATCGGAGCTTTTGGGTTTGCTGACACGCTTAGGCATTCGGAGGGCGAAGAAATAGTCCTTCATGATTCTATCGCTCTCAATCGCCGATCAAGTTGATTTGTACTGCGATTGTCAATTAATTTTCTAAAAATTTGAAAGATTATAAGACGATTCTTACGCGCAACTGCCCTTAATTAAATTCTTTCTGAAGTTTCGCTCGATCGCGAATTGCAGGCTGAAAATTCGGATTGTATTTGATCGCTTGATCATAGGAATATAACGCATCTCGAAAGCGTTTCAGTTCTGCCATGACTCGCCCGCGCCAGTACCAGGCACCATGATGAGAGGGCTGGATCTGAAGCGCTTTATCAAAGCAAGCGATCGCTTCTCGAAACCGCCGCAATTTGATTAGCGAACTGGCAGTGCAGCACCAGAGGTCGGCATTTTCTGGCTGAAGCTGAATGGCTCTGTCATAGGACGCGATCGCTTCTTCATACCGTGCCAATGTGTAAAGCACATTTCCTCGCCAACGCAGAACTTCTGGATCTTCAGGATTTAATCGCACCGCTTTGTTAAATGCAACGGTTGCTTCTGCATGATGTTGCAGTTTTTCTAAAACCTGACCTTTTTGGAACCAGGTGCCATAATCATTAGCGGGTGGAGATTGCACTCCGGACTGACTCCCCGAATTGAGCAGGGTTAAAACTCTTTGACGACCTGCGATCGCGGCTTGCCCATCTGCGCGAAGCTGAATCGCCCGGATGTACGAGAATAATGCTTCTTCGTATTGTGCTGTTGCTTCTAGGGCTAAGGCTCGATCGTGCCATCCCCAATAATTTTCCGGCTGAAGCTCGACGACTCTGTTGTAACTGACGATCGCTTCTTCAAATCGTTCCAGATTCCGTAAAAGGTTGCCTCGCTTAAACCAGGCTAAATGATCGTTTGGATTCGCCTCTAGTGCTTGATCGTAAGCCGATAATGCGGCTGCAATTTGTCCCTGCCCTTCTAATGCCATGCCCTGTGTGAGGTGATCGGAAGCACTCTCTGCCATTTGAGCGTCAAATTCAAGCGGATCGTCCGACGGTAAATCGTATAGCGAATCGACCTTTTGCAGTTGCGACAAAATACGGCGGCGACTTTCGACGGCTAATTGAAAATTGGGCTTGAGTTGAACGGCTCGATCGTATGCCTCTACCGCTTCATCAAACCGTTTCAGCGTTTCTAAAACTTTGCCTTTGTCATGCCACGCCCAATAATTTTCTGGCTGAAGTTCGATTACTTTCTGATAGCAAGTCAGGGCTTCTTTCGGTTGATGCAAATTTTCAAAAACTGCGCCTCGCTTAAACCAGGCGAGGTAATCATCCGCCTGAAGTTCAACGACGCGGTTGTAACAAGTCAGCGCTTCATCAAATCGCTGCAAATTCTCACAGGCAATGCCTCGCTTAAACCAAGCGGTATAGCCTGCTTGATACTCGATCGCCTTGTCATATGCTGCGATCGCCTCTCGATAGCGCTGGAGTTGAAACAGTTCGTCTCCCCGCTCCAACCAGGTTGAAACTGAAGCATCAAGGGGGGATTGAGAATCAGGTGACGGTAGCATAAACGTAGCCAGAACGGTAGTACCGCTATTATTCCCGATTCGTTTTTTCTGCGTTCAACAAAGTATCGATCGCAACTAATGATTTTTCATGACTCGCTGCATATCTCGCTGATCGTCTCGGCGCTTTGCATCTTCGCGTTTGTCATACAGCTTTTTCCCACGGACTAGCGCGAGATCGACCTTGACCCACCCGCGTTTGAGATACATCTTTAACGGCACAAGGGTGAGTCCTTGCTGCTCGACTTTTCCTACGAGTTTGCGAATTTCATCTCGTCTGAGCAGTAGCTTGCGCGTCCGAGTCGGATCGTGATTAAACACTTGACTCGCCGTTTTGTGCGGCGAAATATGAACATTGTGGAGAAAAACTTCATTGTTACGAACGAGCGCAAATCCATCGCGCAAGTTCACTCGACCTGCTCGAATGGACTTGACCTCAGTTCCAGCAAGCTCAATTCCCGTCTCATAGGTTTCTAAAATCTCGTACTGAAACCTTGCCTGACGGTTGTCGCTAACAATTTTGAATCCGTCCGTACTCTTTTCGCTCATAGCTCCACTTTAGCGCAGTTGCTTACGGTTGCAGCGAAAAAAATCGCCCTAATTCCTAGCGGGGTGGCAGGGTCAAAGGACGAAGAACTTAAGGAGACGAATTAATACATAGGTACTATATCCGAATTCTTTAGAAAAATTAAATGCCAGTCTGGCTAATTCTTGATATAGATTTGAATCTATGTATTATAGAGAACTAATTGATTTTCCTATTTTTCTCTGCGAATCTCTCCTCAGAATTACTGAATTGTAATTTGAGATACAGAATCGCCTGACCTAATCAACGAAATTTAGGTTTACCTAAAGATTCTATTTCTTTGGACATGTGACTTGCCCCACTTCGTCTTATATTCAAGTACTTCAAATGACGTACAGACCTTGGTGGCAGCCAAATCGCAGAAGCCTAACTCATCTTCGATCGCGGCAGTGAATTGCTTAGTCGTGGAGGGTTTCGGGATTCAGGAATTGCATTGCCCGACTGCAAAAAAACGCTCGCTTGTTGGACTGCGTAACGCTCTCAGTTCCAGCAGGTTAGCTTCTCATTGGTTTATTTACATTAGGAATTTCGTGTCATGGTGTTAAGAGCATCGTTGAAGCAAAAAACGCAAGTCCGCAGGCACAAGCCTGCCTTGCTCAAATCCTGGGAAGCATTGCTCAAGACGGTGAGCAAGCTGTCTCCCAGTTGGCAAATGTCAATTCCCATTACAGTCGCAATTGTTGGACTTTGGAGCTATGCGGCTGTTGCCCAAACCCCTCCTACTGTTGAAAGTGTTGCAGCCGCAACCGCAGACCTGAAAGTAGGTCTGGATACCATGTGGGTAATGATTGCAGGATTCCTTGTGTTCTTTATGAACGCGGGCTTCTGTATGCTGGAAACTGGGATGTGCCGACAGAAAAATGCGGTCAACGTTCTTGCGAAAAACTTGATTGTCTTTGCGCTCTCTACAGTTGCGTTTTGGGCGATCGGGTTTGGCTTAATGTTTAGTAATGGCAACGGTTGGATCGGCGCAAGCGGCGGATTCTTCCTCACGGGCTTAGACAACAGCCCGGTGACTGGAGACGCTTACCAAGGCATCTTCAAGGCGATTAGCTGGGCGGGTGTGCCGCTGGCTGCGAAGTTCTTCTTCCAGTTGGTGTTTGCTGGAACGGCAGCCACGATCGTATCGGGTGCAGTGGCTGAGCGGATTAAGTTTATGGATTTTCTGCTGTTTAGCTTGCTGTTGGTTGGGATTGCTTACCCGATCACAGGACATTGGATCTGGGGCGGTGGCTGGTTGGCGACGCTTGGATTCTATGACTTTGCAGGTTCGACTGTGGTTCATGCGGTTGGGGGTTGGGCGGCTCTGATGGGCGCTTCTTTCCTCGGTGCAAGAATTGGTAAATACAATGCGGATGGGTCTGCAAACGCAATTCCGCCTCACAATCTCAGTATCGCAACTTTAGGAGCTTTGATTCTATGGTTGGGCTGGTTTGGTTTTAACCCTGGTTCTGCAATGAGCGTCGGCAATGGGTCTGTGATTGCTCACATTGCTTTAACGACGAACACGGGTGGAGCATTTGGCGCGATCGCAGCCACGATCGTAGCTTGGGCATTACTCGGCAAGCCTGACTTGACCATGACCATCAACGGTCTATTGGCTGGATTGGTTGCAGTTACTGCTCCTTGTGCTTGGATTAGCGTGCCTTCTGCTGCAATCATTGGTGCGGTTGGTGGAATCTTAGTCGTCTTTGCCGTGAGCTTTTTCGACAAGTTGAGGATTGATGATCCGGTTGGTGCAATCTCGGTTCACTTAGTCAATGGAGTTTGGGGAACGATCGCACTCGGATTGTTCAGCCAATCTGATGCGTTTGGAGCAACTCCTGCACCCAAACTCGGCTTACTCTTTGGCGGTGGTATCGAACAGCTTTGGTATCAGTTGATCGGAACTCTTACAGTTGGCGGCTTCACGGTCGCGATTTCCAGCATCTTCTGGATTCTGCTGAAGTCTAGCTTGGGTATCCGCGTGACGGCTGAAGAAGAACTCGAAGGGTTGGATATCAGTGAGCATGGCATGGAAGCGTATGCGGGATTTGCGAAGGAAAGCACCTTCGGAGTGTCGAGTGGCTATCCGAGCGGTTCTACTGAGGCAACAAAGTATCAGTAATTTGATGCCTCTAATCTAAACCTGTACGGAGAGCGCTCTCCAAAACTAAAGAGCGCTCTCTTTTGCCTTTTATTAAGCTTAATCAAGGAGTTAAAGAATTTTTTAAGCAACATGCTTCTGTCGCAAATTCTATGCACCGAACTGATTAAATTTACGTTCTCTGGGTCTTACGATAAGCTGCGTTGAATCAGACGCGATGCCTGGAACGATCGACTGAAAAAGCTCCAGGGAATCAATCCTTGGAGCTTTTTAGATTTTGGACTAGAAAACCTCAGTCGAGTTTTCGCAATTGGGGGTTCTAGCGTCGCTTTTTGGTCTGCTGTTTTTCTTGATCACGACGGCGACGATCGCGCCAGTCTGAGATCGTGATATAGCTAACGCCACCTGTAATGGCGAGGAGAAGAGCAAATGCAACGAGAACCAGTGTGTTAAAAACTGTAAATTCCACGATCGGATCTCAAAGTTCTAAAATTTCAGTGCCCGCAGCGTGAGGGCGACGGGCTGGAAACTAGGCATTAGAAGCCGTTGCGACCCCAAACGACCATTGCGATCGAAAAGGTAAAAACTGATAAGAGCGCGACCCAACCAAGTGACAAAATATCCATGATAAAAACGGGCGGTACAAAGGATGATAAATCTAATAATAAGGCAAAACGGACTAGGGACTGGGGAACTAGGATCTAGAGATTGATATGCAACACTTAAAACTGAGTTGGGAAGAACGGGTGGAGTCGTTGAAGGCAGGATTGCTTTCGGCAAGTTCTGTGGGTTTGATTTTTCCTTTGATCGCGCTGCTGAATGATTTCTTGGTTAGCCGTTATCCCAGTGTTCCAATGAACTATTGGATTAGTGGAGCGATCGCGCTCTTTTCCGGATTTCTGTTTGGCGTGACTTATCGATACATTGTTCGCGAAGATGAAAATTCGCATCTCAAATCGGGTGCAGTTCTGGCATTTGGATTAGTGCGCGGATTGGCACAGGTCGAAATGGGAATTGCAAATCAAAGTGCGGTGATTCCGGTTGTGAGTTTTGCGATCGAAAGTATTTTGCTATTTGCGATCGCAAGACTGATTCTCGATTGGGGGATGTCAGCAGGTTGGATTCAGCGATTTAAGGGATAAATTCTGTCATCTCAGCAGCCGTAAACAGTTGATTGCGATCAAGTGCAGAGAGGATTTTTCGATTTGCACGATCGCTGACAAGGCATTTGCAAACTAAGTCGGCAACATCAGCCCGATGAATCGAACCTGCAATTTTTGGATTTTCGGTCAGAAACCCGGTTCCGGTCGCAGGTTCAGATTTTAGACCGCCAGGACGCACGATCGTATAAGTGAGTCCACTTTCGATCAAGTGCTGTTCGGCTTTTTCCTTTTCGACTAGAACCGCTCCTAGGGCTTCAAGCGCGCGCGGCGGTAAGGCAACGACACTTTCACCACTCCCGATCGAGGTCACTAAGACAAACTTTTTCACGCCTGCCTGAACCGCCGCATCAATTAAATTGCGATTGCCTTCGTAGTCGGCACGTTTGCCCTCGGCAGGTAAACCGCCGATCGTACTAATCACCGCATCAACTCCGGAGAAATCCAACTGCTCAAGAATCATGGCATCTCCCATCACAGGCTGAATGCCAAATGCTTGAAGTTCAGGGACAGCCGCATCAGAACGAAGTAATGCTTTTACCGTAAAATTTGGCTGTAAGAGACGAGCGATCTCGCGTCCGACTCCTCGACTTGCACCTGCAACAAGAACAGTTTGAAAGGGCGTTAAACTTTCTAGCATTTTAATTAGCCTTCGAGAGAGATCATTTATGCTTAAGGTTGAGCCTCTATACCAGAGTATACGGATACCAAACCTAATCTAGGTCGAGGTAGCCGTCCCCTAGATTATGACGAATTCTGTTCCAATAAAGGAAGCACAGACAGAGGAAACCACCGTGAATCAGAATCAACTTTATAATTTACAACTCGGTCTCAATGGATTTGGGCGCATTCTGACGATCGTAGGATTTGCGCTGCTGCTGAGCGCCTTGGGTCTGGGTTGGATCATCAAGTCGTTTCTTGTGGTACTGGGGCTGTTGATTATCGCGCCGATCGTCGGAATTTTTGTCTTCCAGTGGTGGGTGAGAAAGAATATTGTCCAATCGGCTTGTCCAGTCTGTGGAACAGAATTGACGGGATTTAATCAAGCTCAGATGCAATGTTCGGGTTGTGGTGAGCCGTTGCGGGTTGAGCATGGCAAGTTTAAGCGGATGACTCCTTCAGGCACGATCGATGTGGAAGCCGTTGAGGTTGCGGCGCAGGTGGTTGAGGATTGACCCGGCGATGATTGCCTTGGCGAACCAAATTCGCCACTAGCCAGACGAAGACCGCCTGAGTAGTCTTGTTACTGCTTCTGAGTGTATTGGACTCGGTAGATACGATTGTTGGCTTCGTCTGTGAAAATGAGACTGCCATCGTTGAGAACGAGTAAGCCGACAGGTCTACCCCAAGTGGTTGGAATGCTGGGATCAAGAAGAAATCCGGTGACGAAATCTTCGTATTGACCTTGCGATCGACCTTCATTAAACGGGACGAATACAACTTTGTAGCCAGTTCCTTGATTACGATTCCATGATCCCCGGAAAGCGACAAATGCTCCATCACGATAGCGATCGGGAAAAGTATTCCCTGTGTAGAATCGCAGTCCCAATGCAGCAGAATGGGCTTCAAAGAGAACATCTGGGGTGCGAGTTTTGGCGACGAGATCGGGGCGAGTACTTTTACCGTCTTTGAGGTGACGGGGATCAAGTCGATTCGGAGCTAGATAGGCGTAGGGCCATCCGTAAAATTCACCTGCTTGGACTTGGGTAAGATAGTCCGGGACTAATCCATCACCAAGTTGGTCACGTTCGTTCACAGTGGCAAAAAGTGCGCCTGTTGCAGGATTGAAATCGAGTCCGACGGGATTGCGCAGTCCAGAGGCGAAGGTTTGACGATCGCTCCCATCTAGATTCATCACTTGAATCGAAGCACGCGGAAGCGGTTCTTCATCCGCATTCGACCTTGAACCAACCGAGACATAAAGCCTTTGTCCATCGGGAGACGCGGCGACATTGCGAGTCCAATGCTGGTTGTAGCCTTGTCCGGGGAGTTCGGTAATCTTCGTGCCGCGACCTTGAACGCGATCGTCTGCGACTGAAAATCTCACGACTGAATCGGTATTGCCGACAAAGAAGGCATCACCTGCAAACGTCATGCCGAAAGGTAAATTCAGCCCATTTTCTTCAGTTGCAAAGGTTTTGCGGATTTCAGCGACTCCATCATTGTTGGCATCTCGCAGCAGTTGAATTCGATTGCGTCGAGTTTCGGTGACGAGAACATCGCCATTTGGAGTCAATGCTAGCCAACGCGGGCGATCGAGATTTTCTGCAAAGACATTCACCGTAAAGCCAGCGGGGACTTGCAGAACCGGATTTTCAGGAATGGGGACGACTTCAGGCGGCTTTGAGGCGCTTTGAGTTGCGTTGGGTTGGGGGAGTTGATTGATGTCGATTCGGATCGGTTGAGGGTTGAGAATTTCTGTCCGAATCGAACGCGCTGAGGTTGAAGCTTGGGCGACTTGAGGTTCGCGCTCACTGACTGTATTGGGCGAGGTACAAGCGCTTAAGGACGCGATCGCGAAGATTGTCCAAAAGATCTGAGGAAAACGGTTAGACATAGGAGCGGCGGAACATGCAACTTGTTACTAGGGTACAGATATAAAGCGGATTTCGACACCTTTCAAGAGACGCACTGTGAGGAAAAACTCATCATCGTTAGCCTCATAAAGAATTGACGATTGAATACCATCTCTCTGTTGTGATCCAGGTTTAATCTGAGGCAGGTGCATATCGGAGTTGCATAAGTTGAACCTGATAAAATCTACCTGATCAAGAGAGCAACCTGTCGCTTCATTCTTGGAGGGTAAACATGACCATCACTACTTATCACTCGATTTGGCTCCCTAAGAGTGAGGTCATCCAACATCACGGCAAGCCCCTGCCTGCGAATATGATTTTCTTTGCAGCACCGCCGCCAGAGATTGGAACCGTGCTGACGGCTCATTCATATCTAGAAGCGAAGCAGCGAAAGCTATCTTTAAAGATATTCAAGCGGTTCAGCCGTGTTGTTTTGGAGGCGCTGGTACTTGCCGGACTCTGTTTTGGTATCTTCGTGGGACTGCATCTCGGTTTGAGCGTGCCCTTCTTCTCTGCCTCGACAGATGGAATGCTGCGTGGCTTTGTGCTAGGAATTTTGATCACACCATTTGCAACGATAGGCGTAGCTGTATTTTGTCTGAGCCTGATCAAGCCTCCTATTACCTGTACATATGTCGGCGATCGAGGCATTGCTGAATACCGTTGGTCAGATCAGGGAGAACCTGAAGGTCGAGTGCTGCAATTCTCGCAAGTCGATTGTCTCCATCGGAACATCATAGATCATTACATAAACTTTAGTTACATGAGTACAGAGTATTGGTTTACTTGGGCGAACACCAGGAATTTACCCGAATCTGAACAATCTGCAATGCCTGCAATCTTTAAATTTACTTTATCTGGGAAGTATTCAAGCGAATTTCGTCTTCCGCTTTACCATTTTGCGCTATCAGCAGAACGAGCTTGGACTGAGTTTCGTCTCCAGCACTTGCTGAGTGATGTGAAGCAATCGGGTTCGACTCGCTTTGAAATCGGAAAATTGGGCGTATCACAGGGAAAAGCGCTAGAAGTGGGACAGGGTTTTGTAAGAACTATCGTTCCAAATCGGATTCATCATTTCAACGGCGATGAGATTCGACTGAGACAGGAAAATGGAAAGATCCTATTGCAGCGAAAAGATCCGAGTGCAGGTTGGGCGCGACCTTGGATGTTAGAAACAATCGGCTTTGCAAGTTTCGAGATTGAGAATGTCAATGCGTTTGTCGCGTTATTTAATCTGCTTGTGAACCAAGAGTAGCTTCAAAGCGATCTCAGAGTATCTCGCACGACTTGACGAATCACTTCAAACGGCTGGCTCTCCGGCAATTGCAATTGCTCCGTCGAGAAGACGTAGTACACTTCTCCTGCATCGCTCACTTCAAAGTTCGCATCGTATTCTCGCGCCCAGAGGTCTAGATGACGACGAGCAATTTCAGGTTCGAGACGAGTGGCTCTGGAGAAATCGAGTAGCGAAATTCTGCCTTGATTGAC
>JALOOO010000006.1 GCA_025454375.1 Leptolyngbya sp. Prado105
GCAAAGTTCAGGATATTCTGAATATCTGCCCCGCGACTTGAATTAGTAGAACTCTTGATGCGAGCTAGATTATCCAAGTCGATAGAGTTCGTAGCGGTAATTTCGATTTTCCCAGGCGTTCCTCGCCCGACTTCGTTAGATTCGATAGCAGATCGATCATCTAGCTTAAGTGATCCAGTTCGGATTTGAATTCCGCCGCTATTGCCTTCTCCTGTCTCTAAAATATTACTTGTGATGCTTGATCCTGTCCTGAGGTCAGCCCGATTCTTGAGATCAATAAAAATTTGACCCGAATTTCCTTCACCTGAGATGTTTGTGGTAATTCTTGAGCGATCGCTCATCACTAGCGATTGAGCATTAATGCGAATATTACCGCTGTTTTCAACTTCTCCAGATAAAACATTGTTATTAATAACACTCTGCGATGATAGCGCAACACTTCCAGTTGCATCTAGCAGAATGTCCCCTGCTTGTCCTTGGTCAGTTCCATTCGTAAAGCCGATTCGTGAAATCAGACTGCGGTTTGATAGATTAATGTCACGAGCATAAACCGATATACTTCCCTGGTTATCTCCGACCGCTGCAACTTGAGCATTACTGAGTGAAATATCTCCCCTTGGCACATCAATATTAGGAAAGAGGCGACCTTCAGCGTCAAATTTGATCGCCCCAGTTCCTGAAATTGCGGCAAGATCGATATGTCCGCCTGGGCTAAATATTGAGAGTCGATCTCCTTCTCTGTCTAATCGAATATTGCCACCAGCA
Source organism: Leptolyngbya sp. Prado105 (assembly GCA_025454375.1). Taxonomy (GTDB): domain Bacteria; phylum Cyanobacteriota; class Cyanobacteriia; order Leptolyngbyales; family Leptolyngbyaceae; genus Leptolyngbya. Next base: position 766 of record JALOOO010000006.1, read on the forward strand.
AGGGTAAGATTTTGACCTAGGCGCACACCCAAAACAGCGCGATTCTCGATTAATCCTGGATTAATCTGGGTGAATAGTAATGCGGAAGGTTGAACAGTTAGTAAGGCTGGAGTTTCAGGAATTGTTGCGCTAAACTCTCCTTGATCGCCAAATCGAATTCCATTTGCAGTTGATCCGACAAATGATCCTCGCACATCTAGTTGAGCATCTTTACCAAATAGAATCCCGTTCGGATTGAGTAAGAATAGATTCGCTGCTCCATCTACTCCTAATGTGCCATTGATATTCGAGGCGGTGCTACCCGTCACACGAGTCAGAATATTCTGAATTCCCGTAGGATTTGCAAAGTACACCTTCGCCCCATCTCCCACATTGAAATCCTGGAAACTATGGAATAAATTTGCGCCTCGAATCGCTCCACCTGTGATCTGATCCCCACCTAGTACACTAGGTGCAATGCTCGATCGCTCCCCGCCTAACGTCCCATCTGGAACAATCTGAGCTTGCGCTACCGCACCTGATAAGAGTAATACACTACACAGAAATCCTTCTCTGAATCGATTAAATAGCCATTTACGTCGCGATCGAGAATCATGAGTACCCATTCTAGAAACCCCTACTAAGAGCCAATCTTCACAGCTGAAACCTACGTTTGATTTTTTCACCTTTCGAGGCAAATTCATCATTTTGCTTACGTAAATTCACGGTAAGGGTTTCTAAATCTCACAATGAGGGACTTATGCAAATGAGAAAATAGATTGAATCTGCTGGATAATGGTAGACATTCTGTGAGCCGCTCTGAACTCATCCAGGCAATGACAACAATGGCAAAAGATCTGTTTCATTATGTGGTCAAAGAAGCTCTAATTACAGAAGGGTGGGAGATTCCCACGATCCCTTTCCTGTAGATTATGGTGATGTGCAAATGCAGATTGACCTCGGTGCTGAACGATTACTTGCTGCCCAACGCGACTCAGAAAAAATTGCTGTAGAAGTGAAAAGCTTTACCAACCCCTTCGCCATCTCTGAGTTTCATACTGCTGTCGGTCAATACCTTAACTATCGTCGGGCACTGCGATCGCAAGAGCCTGCAAGAATTTTGTACCTCGCCGTTCCTAACCAAACTTACGAAGAATTCTTTCGCCTCAGATTCATTGAGGAAGGGATTAAAGAATACCAACTCTATTTGGTTGTTTATGATGTAGAAAATAGGAGGATTGTGCGATGGATAAGATAAATCACTATCGGCAGATTATTCAAGAAATTCTCATTGCTCATAGCCAAATTCAGCCTGCTTATGGCGAGATTGAAATGGGAGTCTTGTTTGATTTAGAGCGCGATCGCTATCAAGTTCTCCGAGCAGGCTGGCTGCAAAAACGTCGCGTCTACGGCGCTCTGATTCATATTGATATTAAAGATCAAAAAATTTGGATTCAATATGATGGCACAGAAGTCGGAGTTGCTAATGAACTGACCGAGCAAGGAATTCCTAAAACAGAGATTGTGCTAGCCTATCACTCCCCTTTCATACGTCAATATGATGGGTTTGCTGTGGGTTGAGTGGGACAAGCCGCGATCGTTGGTGAAGTTGCTTCAGACGGTTGAGCCACCAAAACAACCTTTCCGTCAACAGTCTTGATCCAGCCTTGAGCTTCGATAATTGGAGATGAACTCGATTGAATTGCGGGATTGGCAGTCGATCGATTAGATGCAAATCCTTCTAAACTCGCAAGCTGACTCACGACTGAATCTCCAGCAAGAGGATTGATCGGATTCGGTGGTAAACTTCCGGCTCTACTCACCGTGAATTTTCCAACTTTTGCTAGCTCTGAATTTCGAGGACAAACTTGAGCAATTTGATTACTGGCATCAAGAATGTTATTTGAAAGTTCGACAACTCCTTGTGTGGGTTGCACAGTTGGTTGAACGATCAACACATTCCCCTGAATGCCAAGCTCAGAACTTGCCGTAATTGTATTTTGTCCAGGAATCAGCGTGCTAGATGGTGCAATTCCTAACAAAGCTTGAGTTGTAATCGCAATATTGCCCCCTCGTCCTGCTCGTGCATTCGCTTGAATCGTATTATTTTCAGCGGGTTTAGCAACGATCGAACCTGCACTAATGGCAATGTTTCCCCCATTACCAGAGACTTGCTCTGTCCCAGCACTCGCAGAAATTCTACTATTTCGCCTTAGTACCAATGCGTCAGGCGCAGTAATCGTGACGTTACCGCCATCAGTAGCCCCAGAACGAGCGCTAATTCGCGCATCATTTGCTAGCCGAACAAATGGTGCATTGATCGTAATGCTTCCGGCGTTTCCACTTCCGAAGCTTACAGCACTAATCGCTGCTTCGTCGAGAATGTCTAAGCGTTGAGCATTGACTAAGACATTGCCACCGTTGCCTGCTCCAACACTTGAAGCAAATAGCCCAGACGAGGCGGGAACTCTGTCTTTACCTTGGAACGTAATACTATCGCGCACGTTTAAGGTAATATTGCCACCAGGCTGATCATTTTGTGCGATCGCAAGAATACTCCCACCTTCAACAAATCGAACTGAATCTGCCTCAAGCAAAATGTTGCCCGGTTTCCCTAATGCGTCTAGTGCTGAACTTACAGAGATGAAGCTTCCTTCCCCATTCTCAGCAATTCCATTAAACAAAACACTTCCCCGTGCTTTGATCGTCACATTGCCAGCATTTCCTCGTGCTTCAGTATTTGCAGTAATATTTCCGGCTGTCATTGTTAGTGAATCGACATCAAGCTGCACGTTGCCTCCTTGTCCAGATCCACGAGTTGTTGAAGTAATCGATCCATCTACAATCGAGAGAGAGCCTGTTTGAAGTGTGATGTCTCCTGCATCGCCTCCACCTCTAGTTGAGCTATTGAGTCTACTTAATCCAGTCCTAGAGCGTCCACCAATCTCAATTCTATCTAGAGCTTTGATAATGATGTTTCCACCTTTGGCGTTAGCAGTGGATTGAGAGGTTAAAGTTGAGATTACAGCCCCATCACGAACTTGCAGACGACCAGTACTAATTGATAAATCTCCAGCATTTCCAGTCCCTAGAGTACCAGAACTAATCAGGCTGGTCGTTCTTCCATCCTTGCCTTCACCCGCAATATCAACCATTTCTGATGCGTTAATGATGAGATTCCCGCCTCGTCCTGAGCTATTCGCTCCAGTGCCCGTCGAAATTATTCCACCATCCCGAATTGTTAGCCGCCGTGTGCTAAGTGATATCTGTCCAGCATTGCCCACCCCAAACGAATTCGTGGAAAGGGTACTATTGCCAAAAATAAAATCATTATCGCCAATCTGAATGAGTTCTGAGGTATTGCCTTTGAGTTCAACGCCTTCTGAAGCAGTGATGATAAGATTTCCACTATTGCCCGCTCCATTTGCTGAGGTCAGAATTCCTCCACCATTTAGAATCGATAGCAAGCGAGCTTGAATCTCAATATTTCCGCCATCAGCGGCTCCACTACTGACTGAAGTAATTCTTCCACTCATCGTAATGGTGTCTGCTTTGATCTTGATATCTCCCGATCGTGTACCGTTGCTAAATGCAAGGATAGAATCTCCTAACCCGTCAAGCACGATCGTGCCTGCTTGAATATCAACATTGCCACTTCTGCCCGGTAATGCTGCACCGACATTATCTCCGATCGAGCCGAGAATACTGCCGCCTGAGAGGAGCAGGGTATCTTGCACTTGAACAGAAACGTTAGCGCTTGTCGTAGCTCCATTGCTTAGAAATGTGAGAATCCTAGACTGATTCGTGAGATTGAGATTGCGAGATGCAATATTAATATCTCCTGTCGTTTCTCCAGATTGCAAGTTGCGGGAGGAGGCAATCGTGCTGCGATCTAATGTAATCGTGTTAGAGGCTGAAAAATTCACACTTTGCCCAAGACTATTTGTTGCCACTTCCCCGATCGAGGTTCGTTTCAGGAAGATATTTTCGGCTGCGATGCGAATACTCCCTGTCGCTTCTACAGGTTGATTCTCTAAAGGTCTGCTTTGAGTATTACTGTAGTCGAGTGAAGCATTTCCTGTCGCATTCAAAACTAAGTTGCCGACACGACGCTCTGAGCCGCCAATCTCTTTGACTAGAACAGGGAGGAGCGGGCTGTCCGTGACAGTAATATTTCGCCCAGTTAAAACAATGTCATCTAGCCCACCTGAAACAAGGATAATTCCTTGATTGTTTAGCGTCACATCTGCACGTTGCACTCCTGTTGGAAAGGAGAGTTGCCAGCGATCGCTGAAATTCGTCAATGCAACTGATCCCGGTGCTGCTAATCCACCAAGTTCGACTCGACCTCCTGGCACTGTAATCTGTCCACCCTCAGATGTCACATTACCGCCAACTAGAAGCAGGCTTTTTCCAGTTGGCACAGTTAAGCCAATAGAATCGGTCGATCGAGCGCGATTCACAATTTCGCCACCTTGAAGCTGACTAAACAACAGCGCAGAAGGTTGAACCGTTAACAAAGGCGGAGCTTGCGGATTCGTTGTACTAAATTCGCCTTGAGTCCCAAACCGAACACCATTCGCCGTCGAGCCAATGAATGATCCCTTGACATCTAAGCGTGCATTCTGACCGAAGAGTATGCCATTTGGATTCAAGAAAAACAGATTTGCACTCCCATCAACTCCTAATGTGCCATTGATATTAGAAGCACTGCTGCCTGTGACGCGAGTGAGAATGTTTTGAATGCCTGTCGGATTGGCAAAGTAAACTTGCGAACCATTGCTGATATTAAAATCGCCAAAGCTATGAAAGAGATTTGAACCTCGAATCGCTCCTCCTGTGATTTGTTCTCCGCCTGAAGTCCGAGGAGCAATCGTCGATCGCTCATTTCCCAAAGTCGTATCGGGCGTAATCTGAGATTGTGCGACTTGAGCAAAGAGTAAAATGCTTGAAGCAATCAGGAGATTCAAAAAGTTAAAGCGGAACATAGCAAAACCTAAATTTTGGGACAATGAGCAGGGTTCAACATTGAAGCATCGGCATTGCTGACCAGGATGATTTCGTTCCGCTCATTTCTGATCCAACCTTGAGCTTCAATAATGTTTCGAGCAAGTTGAGTCTTGGGTAAAGTACTTGTTGTTAGACTATCAAGACTAGCAAGTGGAATTGGCACTGTTCCGGATAGCGAACCAAGCGGATTTGGTGGCGCGCTACCTCGCCCACTGACTACAAATCGACTTATCGATCGACCAATCAACCCTCTGCGACAAACTTGAGCAATCTGACTACTCGCATCAATCAAATCAGCAGGTAATTCTAGCAAGCCCTGTGCAGGCTGAACATCGGGCTGTGTAATCGAGATATCCCCTTGTACACCCAATTCTGAACTTGCTGTAATGTCACTTCGAGTCGTTGGAGCAGCAGCAGGTTCGATTCCAAATCGTCCTTGAGTGCTGATCGTGACATTTCCGCCTCGACCTTGAAAAGCATTCGCTCGAATATCACTATTTTCACTGGGGACAGCAACTATCGCATTCGCATTGATGCGAATATTGCCACCTTGCGCGCGATTATTTGCACTTGCATTAATTTGGCTCCCTCGCCGCAAGACTAAAGTATCCAAACCGCGCAAGCTAATCTCGGCTCCAGTCCCTTGATTTAGACCTGTTACAGCCGTCAAACGACTCTGATCAACAACAACTTGTCTTGCCGTAATCTCAAGTGTTCCAGCATTTCCAGTTGGGCTACTCACACTCAAACTCGATCGATTTCTTAAGAAGACAGAATCTGCATTCACAAGCAGATCACCTGCCGCACCAACTGGGTTAGCACCTCGCGCGATCGCTTGAGCCGAAACTTCAGCCCCATCTCGAATACTCAAGCGATTCGTCGAAATTCTGAGGGTTCCAGCATCTCCAGTACTTTCAGTCTGTGCAGTTAGTAAACTGGGAACGACAAAAGGGAGATTCTGAGTCGTGCCAGCGACTTCTACACTTTCTGAAGCATTTACTGTTAAAGTGCCTCCTCGTCCTGTCGCACCCTGAAATACTCTGGAAGACACTAACCCTCCATCCCGTAAGCTAAATCGACGTGCATTAATCGTTAAATCTCCCGCATTCCCTTGAGAAAACGTTTCAGTTCTGAGGATACTGAAGTAAGCATCAGTATTAAACTCGGTTCCAATCACTTCAACAGTGTCAGCATTGACGGTTAAGTTGCCTGCATTTCCGCTAGAGCCTAAAGCCGAGTTCGCAATCACTCCACCTCGTCGAATGCTCAATCGATTGGTATTGATCGTCAAATCTCCGGTTCGCCCCGCTCCTTGAGTCGAGCCACCAAAGCCAGGTTGTCCATCTGGAACTGTCCCAAAAACTTCAACGGAATCTGTAGCATTGATCGTGATATTAGCACCCTGACCTGTGCCTAGGGTTAATGCTCGAAATGATCCCCCATCTCGAACAATCAACGATCGTGCATTCAAGGTCAAATTTCCTGCATTAATTGCACCAGAATTGATCGCATCGATCGCTCGATCGCCAACAATTTCGATTCTTTCTTGAGCATTCAGCGTAATGCTTCCAGATTGAGTTTGACTCGTCACGAAAATCTGTGCCCAGTCTGAACCAGAATTCTGTGCATCTAGTAAGAGATTGCGTCCAGTCAGAATGATCTGCCCCCCGTCTCCACCCTCAATGCGCGATCGAGCCTGCATGACGATATCCGCTTGAGCGACATTTTGTGGAAAGCTCAGTCGAAAATCAGAACTCAGTCCAATTTCACCCACGCCTGATAATCCACCGACTTCAAGCCGTCCTCCTGATGCAACAACTCCGCCATTTTCAAATAAGACATTCCCCCCTACTAGGAGCAGCGATTGACCTTGATCCAATTGAAGTCCCTGAAAAGGGGGTGTCCGAACTGTGATAGCACCCCGAGGAAACTGCGTGTAAAGTAAAGCCGAAGGAGCAACATTGAGCAACGCTGGCGCTTGTGGATCAGTCGTCCCAAAAACACCACGATCGCCAAATCGAATTCCATTTGCTGTTGAACTTACAAATGAGCCTCGTAAATCTAAGCCTGCCCCTTGATTGAAAAGTACTCCATTCGGGTTGAGTAGAAATAAATTAGCAGCCCCCTCTACTCCTAAAACGCCCGAAATCGTTGAAGCAGTGCCTCCTGTAACGCGCGTAAAAATATTTTGAATCGCAGTTGGATTCGCAAAATAAAGCCGCTGCCCTGTATTGATATTAAACTCGCTAAAGCTATGAAACAAATTTGTGCCGCGAATCGCTCCGCCTTGGATGAGAGACGGGATCGCGCCACTACTTGGAACAAACTGCGATCGCTCACTTCCCAAGGTCGTATCCGGGACAATCTGAGCAAGAGCAGATCCGGGTGACAGAAGCATCATCAGGACAGAGAAAAGCCAGGTGAATCGCATCATCTTCAAGTGTATCGATTAGCTTTGTGTACAGAGATTCGTGAGAAGTTTTTTGTAGTACTTGGTGAACTCTGGCGAGGGATTTTTTACTTCACTCAGCACCTGAACTGCATCTGACCATAATCGACGATCTTGATCCAGTAAATAATCTGCTTTAGCAGACGCGATCGCTTCATCTGAACCTGCCTTTGTCTTTTCAAGTTCTTTCAATTTAGCAAGATGTTGTTCTCGTTCAGTCTGAGAAATGACGGCTACAGAGTCCCACGGGTCGTCCGTTGGAGCTAATACTGGATCTGCTGATGGTTTGCTAATGAGTTGCCATCTATAAACCTTATTGGGCTGTAAGGGTTGTTGAGCGCCATAGGCAATTTGGCGCATGTTCGGGGTGAGTTGAGTTTCCCAGACAATGTCATTCGTGTCCTCATCTTGAACAATCAGCCCGACCGCTTCTCCCTGCCAGGTAAATAAGGGTCGATCGCTAATTACTCTAGAGTTCTTTTCAAGCAAGCCAGGAGTCATGGGACACACACCGCTCCGAGTCCCAAGCGTTACTCTCGGTCTGCGTCCAATCCATGACCAAAATTGGGCTGAAACAGGTGCAATCGAAACGATCGCACTGGCTACAACGAGTCCAGATACTACTAAAAGAGTTGAAAACTTACGCATAATTTCTCCTTCTCATTGCCGATAAACTGTACGCGAGAAACACCGAAGAGGGTAAAAACCAAGGCAGAAGCACCAAAGCTGAGATATAAACTTGCAGCGCTAGCAAGGTATATATCCCGGTTATTCCGACTAATGCAGCCGAAACTTGTAGACGAGTCATCTGATTCCATCGCTGCGATCGCCGAGCGACCAAAAGCGCGATCGTTTTGCCAAGCACAACGGCTAGACCGATCATCCATAGATCAGGAATCGGAAGAACTAAATGCCGATGCAGCCAGTGATGGGTCATGTACGCCAGCGATTCCCCACCTGTTAACCACTGTTGACCTGTTTTGTACTTGAGCGCAGTGGGAGAGAGAAAGCGATCGGGTGTATCTCCCATTCCTAAGCGTTCATCACTTCCGGGTGCGACGAGTACAATTTGCTTAGATAGTAAGGGAAACTGATATTTTCCAGAGTCATCTAAGAGTTGCCAAGCGGGAATGAGTTGGTAAGCTGTGCTAGGCGGAAGTGAGAAGTCAACAATCGGTTCAAGTCCAAGTGGCGCTTGCCAATTGAGCAGGGTAGGGACTCTCCCATTTTGAGGAGCGTGTTGTTTTAAGGCTTCGAGCAGTTGGGTGCGCAGATCGAGAACGCGATCGCGTCCCGGTTGAGGCATTCTACTAACTTCTTCTTGTCCTGCTTGGACGAGAGAAAGTAAATAAGCGATCGGGCAAGTTTCCTGACATTGCTGCTGGGGGACTTCGACAAAGTGGGGATGTCCTTGAATATTGCCAAGCATTGTCCAGTTTGGGCTTGTAATTCCCATATGCTCATTGACCCCGATTTCGCTGCTATTTTTCTGAGTCGAGGCGAATGTAATCCAAGCGCCACGATTGAGCGTTTGTCGAATCGATTCTCCCAGGATTTGATCGCCTTGAGGTACATTCTTTTGCGGAGAGTCGAGTAATACATCAAATCCGATTACCCGTGCATTGTTTTTCTGGAGTCGATTTAGAATGGATGCTAAATAAGTGCGATCGAGGGGTCTAAATTGATTGACTCCAGCCGCATTGAAAGAATCTGTATCCATCTGCACGAGTGCGACGGGGGGAGCTTCGTCGATCGGGATTTGAGCCGTGATCGTTCGATATACAGATTGCGTGTAGAGTCGTCCATCTCGAAGCAAGTCTTGAACCGGAAGCAATGCACTCAGAGCGATGCTTGCCGCTAATACAATTGCCTCGGTTCGAGTGGGTAAAAGCTGGCGAAATCGACCTTTCCAATGGACAGGTGCAAGTTGAAATAGCTTTGCTCCAGGGTGACAGAACAGAGAAGGGACGAGGGACGCTGAAGGATAAGTATGGCTCTTTTCCATTCGGAGAAATTGCCGTGCGGCTAGGACTGAATCGTAGACATCCAAGCTTTTTCCTAAGCCTTGTAAGAAATGAACTAAGAAATCTTGTGCGACTCGATTGTGGATCGGTTCGCGCATGACGACGACTTGCCCAAAGCCGAGATCGATGAGCGAATCGGCAATGCTCAACCCACTACAAGAGTTAAAGATCGCAACTTGTAAGCCGCGTTTTTTAGCTGCCATGAGTTGGGGTTTGATTTCGTGAATTGAAATCGAGACACCCGGTGCAATTCCGAGTTCTCCACCTGTGAGAGCAGTTTCGTTACTATGACCCGCGAAAAAGAGAACATCCCATCCTTGCTCATCTGCGATCGCGCTTGTAATGTCTTGAATGACTTGAGCCGCCGTTTTATCCGGTTGCCAACCGACGAATTTGACTTCTGCGAGCTTTTTGAGCGATCGGACTGCTTCTCGATCGGTTTTGAAGTCGAGTCCGGTATCATCGCCTAAAATTGCTAGAATTCGCGCTCGTCGTGATCTGAGCGATTCGGATTGAGTCGGGGCACTGATATTGAGTGGGGCACGAATGATTTGAATCGCGCCTGTAGAAGCAAATTCTGTGCCGAGTTCCCAAGCTTCCCAGGGAAAGCGATCGAGCGCAATGGGCGCACAGGTGAGAAAGACTCGAATCGGTTCTGTGCTTTCTGGATTCGTTTTAATCAGTTTTTGGCTAGCAGACGCGATCGTCGATCGAATGTCGTAGAGTTCTGCACTGCGGAGCCATCGGTGAAACTCGTACATGAGCTTTGTTTCGGCTCGGATTAGCTCAGCGTGCCAATCGACGTGAATCGTAGCAATGCCGCCGCCAACGGTTCGCCCTCGGAGTTGGTCGGATTGATAGAAGTTGAGATAGGTCTGCCGCCAGTCTTGATAGAGTTGAGTCAGGGCTTGAGGATAGTTGACTTGTACAGTTAGGCTTTGCCCCTGTCCCCAAGACAATTCAAACAGACAGATCTGCTCAACTTTCTGAACTTTAAGATGAAAAGTGTAGATGTTTGGTTTCATCGGAGTAAGCTGAATGCTATAGAGAGTAGCTCTGAATGATTTGAACTCATGCACAGAGTTTGAAGGATAGAGAGTGGATCAAAATCGTTTCTTTAAGTGGATTCATCAATCTCAAAGCCAAAAGGGGGAATTTCAAACACATCGGTCTGGTGTGCAGTAATCGTGACTTGAAATTTCTCATTCCAATTGCCAATAACTTGTGCATATAGGACACTTTGATCGTTGTCTTCTAATGTTTGCTCAAACAAGAGGGCTGTCTCATCTCGAATTGCTAATTTTAAGTTTGCAGGCATTCTTGTGTCCGGTTCCGCACCCAGTGCAATCAGGAGCATCCATTCAGATGATTGTTCTGATACGATCCAGGTGACAGCATAGAGTCGAAAGCTTGCTTGTGCAGATTGTAGCGTTCGATAAGCTCCTCTAGCTGTCGTAGGAATGTGAACGCCTTGCAATTCTAAGGTCGATCGAATACTGTCGAAGTCTTCTCTAAGCGATCGCAAAGCTGATAATCCGGGGAGTAGCATCCAGCCGAGTCCTTGCGCGATCGTGTCAATCTGATTTGTCAACCACAGTCTTGCATTGATCGAAGGCGGCTCAGGTCTAGAATAAAGTGCATTGACTAAAGTTGGATCACTCAGGAGGGTTAAGCCTTCTTCAGCCGTTAGTACGTCCCAAGGGGCTTGATTTTGTAGATCTAAGGTTGCTAACTTTTCTCGGAGTGCAAGGGTCGATCGGATCGGCTCTAAAATCGGAAGTCGAATTGCAGTTGGCTCTAAACATCGAAAATTTAGTAACAATGTATTTGCGTCAGGACTAAACCAATCTAGAGGCAGAGAATAGATCCAGTCTGAACTTGCTTCGAGCCGCTTAATATTTTCTTGAATTTGGTTGTAGGTTAGAAATCCTGAAATTGCGGCTTGATCTGCTTCGTCTAGGACTTGAACTAACACATAAAAGTGAGCGACAAAATCGGGATGCTCAATCGCTGCGATCGAGACATCGATCTGATCCTCGATCGAACTTCCAACTGAAATTACGCACACCTTAAATGCGCCAACTTGAATATTACAAGCTTCAGGCATCAAGTTCGGATAGCCTGTCTGCCAGATAGAAGCTTGCTCAAATCGAGTGCTGAGATCGGGCGCTCGCTCACTCAGCCATTGCTGAAATCCAAGTGTGCCGAGTGCAGAAAGATAAGTCTGCCAGCGTAGTTCGCACGTGCGAATTGTTTCGCTGAGTGTTGCGGCTTGTTGTACTTGCTCTGGGGACAGTTCGACTTGGGCGGGGTTGAGTGCGTTCCAGTCGGGGAGATCAAAATCATCTAAAAGTGAACTAGGTAGGTTAGACATAGCTGGACTTCCTCGAAGCGAGATAATGACAGAGACGGCGGGCGAGTAAACTGCGAAAAGGTTGATTCCGAATGGGAGACTGCGCCTCGCTTTCAGCTTCTTCAATCACGCTCTTTAGTTGCTCATCTAAAATTAAATCTACTTTTTGTTCTAGGTGCTGTAGGCGATCGACTGCTGCATAGAGTTTTGCTTTATCGATGACAAGACTACGTAAATCAGATAGCGATCGCTGACGAATATCGGCTCTTAAATCTGTTAGTTTTAGTAGACGTGTGACTTCATATTGCTTTTTTAATCCGACTTGGGGCGCAATCTCGCTCATCGATTGCCCTTGACAGTGAAAGAGATGCAGTGCAGTTAAGAAAGCATCTTCAGGCTTACGTTTGCGCTGAAGCGTTTCTAAAACCGTTGGAATCACTTGTGCGATCGCGCGATCGAGACAGGTTAAAAATTGAGCTTGGTAAAATTTGAGAAAATCTAAGGCTTCATCTTCTTCAGAAGGAGATTGAATCTGATCGACAATCGGTCGCATCTCTGGCTGATCTAGCGAAACTGCTTCAACTGCACCTCCTCTTGCTAGAATCCGAGCGCGACGAAGCTGAGTTGCGCTCGCGTTTAGCTGATTTAAGATGGCTTCAGGGTTGACTCTTTTTTGAGTGCGATCGTATAGCTCGTCAGCGATGCGGTTGAGTTGTGCTGTCGTTGGGGGTTGACAGAGTTGTTTTGATCCTGAGAGCTTCTGTTTTAGCCGATCTTCTCGATAAACTGCATGAAAGCTCTGGAGCAGTTCTGAGCTGTACTTGACCTCGGTTTCTGAAAGCTGATAGCCTTCGCTGAGGATTTGCTGAAGTTGCTTGGGTCTTGTGTCATTTAAGATCGCCCAATTGCTAGCAATATAAACCCCATGCTCTAGTAAAAATCGCTTGAGTTCAGAATGCTGCTTGACTTGTAGGCTTACCCAGGTTCCCAGTGCAGCTTTGGCGGGGTCAAACGACTGTAAGATAATCTTCCACAGCGATCGAGTGTTTGGTCTGTGAGATCGTCCATCGTCGTCTAGGACAAACGGCAATAGGTCGGAGTAAGTAAATCCATTGCGATTGCCAAATTTGAGACTGAGATTTCGGCAAGCCTGATCGATTTGATACGAAATGAAACATCTCAAACAGAGTTCTGCGACAGTTTCGCCAGATTGCGATCGCTGCCAGAGTTCTCGTTGAATGGTCACATCGGGCACTTCTGCCTGTTCCATCCAATCCGGGAACTGTTCATAGAGGTAGTTTTTTGCACTGGTCATGATTTCAACCCGTCGTCTGCCCGCTGAATCTAACTTCACGAGTTGCCAGTAGTTCGATCCGAAACTCACAGTTTTTACCCTACTTCAAGCTGACCGTCTTTTATTCTTTCATTTCCTTTAATGAAAGTCACGATCTTTTTCCGTATTATTACGTAACAACTGTGAGTTGACTCGTTCTACGGCTATTTGGGCTATATTTCTGACGGCGATCGACTGATGCAATTTTGCCCAAACTTGATGAATTGAGTTGAATCAGTGCGTTTGTACGACTAACTAATGGTGGTTTGGATTAGAATCTGGCGGAGTTGAGCAGGACTTAAATCAGGATTTGCACTCAGCATCAATGCAGCAACTCCTGCGACATGAGGAGCAGCCATTGAAGTTCCTCCAAAAGCCTCATATTCATCATTGGGAATCGTCGAATAGACATTAACACCAGGTGCAACGATATATCGCATTGCTGGGTCATTTCCAGCGAGATTAGAAGCCCAATCTCCAGTATCAGCCATGTAGCCATACTCGTCGATCGCGCCGACTGCAACGCCCCATTGCTTAGCGTAATAGCCTGGGTAGCCCGGTTCAGATTGCCCATTGTTTCCTGCCGACATGACAACCATTGCACCTCGTTCTGTTGCATATTGGATAGCCTGTGCAATTTCAGGAGCAGGAGACGATCCGCCTAAACTTAGATTAATCACATTTGCGCCATTGTTTGCTGCATAGACGATTCCCTCTGCGATGTCTAAATCGGCACCGCCCGTTTCTCCCAGGACTCGAATCGGCATGATCTCTGCATCGAACGCGACTCCAATAATTCCTGCGCCATTTCTCTCAGCCGCGATCGTGCCTGCAACATGAGTTCCATGCCCATCAAAATCCATCGGGTTATTGTCCCCGCTGACAAAATCCCAACCAATTAGATCATCGACATAGCCATTGTAATCGTCATCAATACCATTGCCTAAAATTTCATCTTGATTAATCCAAATGTTGTCATTGAGATCGCTGTGGGTAAAGTCAACGCCACTATCAATAACTGCGACGACGACATTTCTGCCTGTATAACCAGCATTCCACACTTCGGGAGCGCTTACTGCATCTAGTCCCCAAAGATTAAGATCATGATACTGATCAGCAACGTCTGCAAAACGGGATCTCCCAATTGAAGCAGCGACAGCAGCAGCAGCATCGACTAAGCCATAACCGTAGACTGGACTAAATGAATGTGATGCTGGAAAGATTTGAGAAGTAACAGACTCTGAGCTTGAGCTTGTGAAGCCTTCACAAGCTTGAGATGCGAGGGTGATATCACCTGCATCTAGCTCGGTTTGCTCAGAATGGCTAGAGGGACGGAAGCGAGAAGACGTGAATCCGCAGTCGAGTTGAGATTTGCTAGCTTGAGAAGCTGAGTCAGTAAATAAGCTAGAAACAATGTCTAAAGCGTTGCTTGCTTGAGAGAAGAACATAGAGCGACCTCTGAATTGATCATTGAAGCGACGCTAATTCGTAGTTATCGTAGAAACTCACTTATGCAAATTAGTACCGACGCATTGTTGATTGTTGAGGGTCAATGCGCGATCGCGATTGATCTTGAACTTGCGCGGCAATGGCTTGAATCCCTTTTGACCAAAGGTGATCGGGATGTCGCAAGCAGAAAATATCACTGCTAGCTAGCAGAAACATCTCATCACAAACAGGTAGAATCCCAGCGACTGGAGCTTGATAACTGTTCTGAATCTGCTGTCGGAGTGCCTCAAAATTTAAGCTTGGCAATGCTTTATTGACGACTAAAAGCATCTTTGGAACCTCTAGCTTTCGCGCAACGTCGATCGTCACTGCCGTCCCTTGATAATCCTGCTTATCTGGACGCAAAATCACCACCAGCACATCAGAAATGATCACCGAAAGTAACGTCTCCTCATTGATTCCAGGATGAGTATCAATAAATAAGTAATCTAGCTGCAATCGCTGCATGATTTCTCGAAACCCATCATTGAGCAATCGCGCATCATATCCTTCTCGAAGAATGCGCGAAATCTCTCCCGTTTTGATGCTAGATGGGATCAGATAAATCTTGCCGCGATTCCCTCCAAACCAGCCGCGTCCCGTCGAGATAATCGAACTGACATCATGAACCGTCGCCTCGATCGCACAACGTCCCCAAAGATAATCATTCAGAGTATATTTGACCTTTGTTTCATCGAGTCCAAACGGGACATGAATTCCAGGAGATTGAATATCAGTATCAACGATCCCGACTCGATAGCCTGACTTTGCAATCCAGGTTGCTAGATTTGCCGTCACATTCGATTTTCCGGTTCCGCCTCTAAATGAGTGGATTGACACAATTTTTGTCATGACTGCTTTTCTCAATTGTTCTTCGGATCTGTCCACTGGTCGCGAATCTGCTTTGCACTCTGCTGTAATTTCTGAAAGTAGTCTGTTTCTTCGATTTCTGAAACCTGTTGAATTCGCTGATTGTGGTCGATTTCAACTCTCAATTGCCGGAGTTGCTCTGCTAATTTTTGCTCTCGATCGCGAACTTCTCGCACCATGCGCTGAAAGACTTTACCGAGTTGTCCAAGTTCGTCCCCTCGCTGTGCAATTTTGTTCAATCCTTTGCGCTCCAAGATCTCGACCTCTGCTGCATCGACGTTTTCTAAACAGAGTTGTTCTGCTAGATGTGCCATTGGCTTTAGAGGTCGGATCACACGCCGCTTTAACAAATAGTTCACGAGCAAGAGAACTAATGCAAAAATGACGGTAAAGATATTGATAAAGATAAACAGCGCTTGACGAGCATTACTAAAGACTTCATGAGCAGGTAAATAGACAATGCGAGTCCCAATAATCTCATTGAGATTCCAGCCGTATCCATTTTCGCTGCCATAGCGATCGCGATGACTCTTGGGAGCTTGCTCAGGAATCCCATGACACTTTAAGCAACTTTCTTGATGAATCGCCAGAGGTTGAGCGCTATAGAAAAGCTGATTCCGAAAGCCAGAGAGTGTTTTCAATGTGCGATCGTTTTGGAATCGTTCGATTAGCTTTGCTTCAAATAGATCAGACTTATCGGCTAGATTTGTTGGATTGAGTGCAGCCGTTTTGTAGAGATAGTCTTTGTACTTCCAATTTTCTTGTAATCGGCTAAAGACTTGATGAGAAGCAACACTCGGAATGCTCTCAGGAATGAGGCGGGTTTGAGAATCTAGCTCAGTTCGTAGAAGAGGAGTGACCTGCTCATTGGTGTAGCTGCTGACCGAATTCATTAAGTGCATGACGAGTTGAGCGCGATCGCTAATTTCGGTTTCTGCTCGATGCTCTAATGCTTTAGAAAGCGCAAAGCCTCCTAATCCAATTCCAGCAATAAAGATCAAAGACAACAATATTGTGAATTGCGAAGCGAGCTTTAATCGACGCAGATTTTCTCTAATTTTCATCGCAGTATTCTCCTACTCTGAATAGCTTCTAGCTCTGAGCGAGTCAGAGTTATGCAGGATCTCATCCAAAAGTTGGAGATCCTTTGATGGAGAGTAAAACAGCGATGTTCAAACGTTTTTACGATGTGGAACTCGGTTACTAGCTCCTATAGTGTGTACATGTTCAAGAGAACAGCAACCCACTCAAAACAAAGGAGAAACAACCATGTTGAACGAAATCAAAGCAATCGAACTGTCTGACAACGAATTGGATGTGGTTAGCGGTGGCGCGATCACGATCGGTGATGTTCAAGGCTATGCTCAAACCGCAGTCAATGACTTCTTCCAAAAGAACATGACCGTAGCACAGCAGACCTTCGCAGGTCCTAATGGCAGCGGCACAGGTTCGGTGGTGAATCTTGGAATCACGGGTGGGTTTTCTGGGCAAAACATTGTCGTCGGTTAGTTCATTTTGGGAGGTGAACATTCACTTCATCTCCCAAGGTCAATTTTCAATCTATCTAAACTAAGGAGAAACAATCATGTCTGAATTTAACGCGATCGAGCTTTCCGAAACCGAATTAGATGCAGTTGCAGGCGGCGCAATTACGATTAGCGATGTTCAAGGCTATGGGCAAACTGCATTCAACGACTTCTTCCAAAAGAACATGACCGTAGCACAGCAAACCTTCGCAGGTCCTGGAGGTAGCTTCACTTCATCTGTGACGAACCTGAGCGAAACCAAGACCTCAGCAGGTCAAACCATCGTTGTCGGCTAGTTTGAAACATCACCCTCTATATTTACAGGAGAAATCATCATGGAACTCAAATCGAACCTCATTGTTGAATTGTCTGAAACCGAATTGGACAATGTTGCAGGCGGATTGTCGGTCACTATCGGCGATGTGGGCGGATTTTCTCAGACTTCTGGCAATGGATTTACCCAGAAAGGAATGACGATCGCTCAACAAACCTTTGCCGGACCAAACGGCAGCGGAACCGCTTCGGCTTTCGACTTCAAATTCATTGACACCTTTGCAGCACAGAGCCTTGCTGCAAGCTAAATCTGATTCCGCTCTGTAATCCTCAAATCTCCGATTTCTTCAAGGAATCGGAGATTTTTCTCACAAGTTGCATCACTTCTTAGCCTACAGAACTAATGTTATCGCAGCAATCATGGAGAAAGCACAATGAATGACGACCACGCTCACCTGTGCCGAAGGCAACGCGATCTGTCTGAACTTTCGGAAGCAGAACTCGACCAAATTTCAGGCGGAATCGACATTTTTCTATCCGGTTCCTTCTTTGATCAACAGCTAAATTTCTCTCGGCGAGGTCGGCGCAGACGCAGAAATTCACAAGGCTCCTCTAGCTCATTTTCTTCTGCTTTTCAGTTCGCAGGTTCTGGCTTTAATTCTGTCGAAGATGTCTTAGCCGTTCTTAGAGGACTCGCCAATCTATTCGGTAGAAGAAGCTAAGCACTCTTCTTCATCGTTCACTCGAATCGGGAGTTACCCCATGACAGAAATCCTCCTTAAGGAGCTAAGTAATCAAGACATTGACTGGCTGATTGCCGCAGGCTACCAATCTGAAATCGAAGCGAATACCGTTCTCATTCAACCAGGGCAACCCCTAGAAGAGTTTCATATTTTACTAGAAGGAAGATTAGCCGTTTCGCTAGCTCAAGCCGAGCAAAACCCGCTAGGACGAGCCTTTGCTGCCTTAGAAGGAGGGCATCTCATAGGGCGCGAAATTGCACAACTCTCAAGCGGTGAAATTGTTGGAGAAATCCCTTTTCTCGAAGCCTATACGCCCTCAACAACTATTCGGGCTGTCACTCGATCGAAGATCTTATCGATTGCGCGATCGCAGCTTCTACAAAAGCTCGAACAAGATTCTGGGTTTGCTGCCCATCTTTATCGTGCAAGTGCTGTCTTACTAGCAAGTCGCCTCGAACAGATGATGCACCAGCTTGGGCGCAGTACTGTTGTGCTAAGCCAACCGCAACTGAGAGAAGCGCTGATTGTGTTTGCGGAATTGCATGATAGTGACATTGACTGGCTGATTGCCGCAGGACGAGTGCATCAAATTGCCGCAGGAACGATTTTAATTCGACGAAATCGACCGATTGAAGCACTGCATATTTTGCTTGATGGTGCAATTGCACTGACGACTTCTGAAGAGGAGAACAATCCATTAGCGACAGTGTTCTCGAATTTAGAAGAAAATCCAGCGATCGAGAAGGAGTTTGCAAGGCTTTCGCGGGGCGACATCATTGGAGAAACGCCTTTTGTTGAGGCGCAATCTCTGAGTGTGAATGTGCGAGCGGTTAAAGCATCTCAAGTTCTCTCAATCCCTCAGTGGCGGCTGTCTGCGAAGTTACTTCATGACATCGGCTTTGCTGCAAGGTTCTATCGAGTACTGGCAATGTTACTTGCAGATAAGCAGCAAGCGATCGTCTCGCGTTTAGGGTATGGCAGGTTGAGCTACAGCCAGGGGCAATCTCTCAATTCTAGCTATGCGAACGAGTTGAGTAGTCATTTTCTGACGCAAATGGCACTGGCTGGAGCGCGGTTTGAATGGATGCTGCAAAGAATTCGGATTAACTAAAGGGGTTAAGGTCATGGTCACAGAGCAAAAGGCACAGAAAACAACCCTCTTTCGCAAAGAAGCATTAGCACGAGTTGCTTCTCCTGAAAGACTGGATCAATTCGTTCAGGTTGTTAGTCCGCAACGATGGCTTTCTTTGATTGCACTGGGTTCTCTCGTTGTAGCAGGTGCAACTTGGAGCGTTTTGGGGAGAGTTCCCATTACAGTGACAGGGCGGGGAGTACTTGCTTATCCAAGTAAGGTGACCACTGTTCAGGCACAAAGTTCTGGGCGAATTCTAGCACTGATGGTGCAAGTTGGTGACTCTGTGAAAAAAGGACAAATTCTAGCCACGATCGATCAGTCAGAATTAGAAAGTCAACTTAAGCTAGCACAAGAAAAATTAGCACAGCTAAAAGTTCAGGATCAAACCGCTACCTCAGTTCAGACCCAGCGAAATTCGGTTGAAAAAATCGCGATCGCACAGCAGCGTCAAACCCTTCAACAGAGCTTAAGCACCGTTCAATCTCTCTCGCCTATTTTGAGAGAAAAGGGGTTAGATGCGATTCAGCGCGAACGGCAAAAGCTCCAAGAACGCTTACAAACACTTCGAGAAATGGTTCCCGTCTACAAGCAGCGATGGGAACAGCGACAGGCGATTCTCACGCAAGGTGCAATTACGAGAGATGTTGCCCTGCAAGCTCAACAAGACTATCTCAACTCTCAAGCACAAATTAGTGAAGTCGAATCTCAACTCAAACAACTTGATGTCAAAGAAACCGATGCTCAACGAGAATATCTGCGCAATGTGAATCAAGCAGATGAGCTACAAGCTCAAATGAAAGCATTAGATAGTCGAGTTGCCGGACAAGTCGAGCAAGATTTAGCAACCGATACCAATCGTCAAAAAGAAATTCAAGAAACACAGCGACTAATCACTCAGCTAGAGCAACAACTCAAGCAGAATAGTCAGATTATTAGTGACTATTCTGGGCGAGTTTTAGAACTCACCGCAAAGCCAGGACAACGACTTGAACCGGGTGCAGGAATTGGCACGATCGCAGCACAAGCAGACACTGCTCAACTGATGAATATTGCCTTTCTCCCCGTGAGTGAAGGCAAGAAACTGAAACCCGGAATGTCCGTCCAGATTACGCCAACTACTGTGAAACGTGAAGAGCTAGGTGGAATCAAAGGCAAGGTCAAAACCATCTCTGCTTATCCCGTCACCCAGCAAGGAATTGCAAGCCTAATTGGCAATCCTGACATCCTACCGAATTTGATCTCTGAAGGCGCACATCTCGCTGTCCTTGCTGAACCTCAGACTGACGAATCGACTCCTAGCGGCTATCGGTGGTCATCTTCAAAAGGAACCACACAAAAGCTCACTCCAGGCACAACCACGAGTGTAAGAATCACGATCGAAGAACGCGCTCCGATCAGCTTTGTTCTCCCCATCCTCAAATCTTGGACAGGAATGAATTGATATGACTCAGCGATTGCGCCGCACCCCCACTCTACTACAAATGGAGGCAGTGGAATGTGGATCTGCCGCTTTAGGAATGATTTTGAGCTATTACGGGCGGATTGTTCCGTTACCTGAATTGCGCGAGGCTTGCGGCGTTTCGCGCGATGGCAGTAAAGCCTCAAATATTCTCAATGCTGCGCGAAGCTATGGACTACAAGCAAAAGGCTTTAAGGTCGATCTCACCGGACTGCAAGAACTCGCTTGCCCTTACATCGTCTTTTGGAACTTCAATCATTTTTTAGTCGTTGAAGGCTTCAAGCAGCAGCGCGTCTATCTCAATGATCCCGCGACAGGTTCTAGAACCGTCTCTTTAGACGAATTTAGCGAAGCTTTTACAGGAGTCGTTTTAGTTTTTGAGCCGGGTGAAGCTTTTGAGAAAGGAGGACAAAGATCAAATCTCGCAATGGCTCTATGGGAGAGATTGCGAAACTCGATCGGTTCATTACTTTTCGCGGTGATTGTTGGGTTTCTCCTAGTTCTGCCTGGGTTAGCAATGCCAGCATTTTCGCAGGTCTTCATTGATCAGATTTTGATTCAAGGGCGGGAAGATTGGTTGCGTCCTTTAGTCATTGGCATGATGTTTACCGCGATTCTGACAGGGTTACTGACGCGCTTGCAGCTTCAACTTTTGCGCCGAATGCAGATCAAGCTTGCCATGTCGATGTCGAGTCAGTTTCTGTGGCATATTTTGCATTTACCTGTAAGCTTTTATGATCAGAGATTTTCAGGAGAAATTAGTAGTCGGATTCAACTCAACGATCGATTAGCAAGTCTCCTATCGGGTCAGCTTGCAACCACCGTGATTTCCGGGGGGATGGTCATATTTTACGCAATTGTCATGCTGCAATACGATCGGATTCTCACCCTGATTGGCATTGTTTTCGTCCTGGTTAATCTGCTCTCACTGCGCTGGGTTGGACGACAGCGAGCCGATGCCAATGTGCGACTCATGCAAGAACAAGGAAAAGTCGGTGGCGTTGCGATCGCAGGGCTACAAAGTATGGAGACGCTGAAAGCTTCTGGATTAGAATCGGACTTTTTCGCCCGTTGGGCAGGGTACTATGCCAAAGCGATGAATGTCCGTCAAGAAATGGGCAGCTTGAATCTAAAACTAGGAACACTACCCGGATTTCTCTCTGGCTTATCTTCGATGCTGCTGCTTGCCGTTGGAGGGCTGAGAGTCATGGATGGTGCGCTGAGTATTGGGATGCTGGTCGCGTTTCAATCCCTGATGCAGCAGTTTATGCAGCCTGTGAATCAATTAATTAGCTTAGGATCAGACTTACAAGAGCTAGAAGGAAACTTAAACCGATTGGACGATGTGTTGAGCAATCCAACTGAAACGATTACAGAACGTTCTAGCAGTTTACCTGCACAGCCGAAGTTACAAGGCTATCTAGAACTACGGAATCTCACATTTGGCTACAACCGCACGACCGCGCCTTTAATTGAAAATTTTAATTTATCCCTCAGCCCCGGTCAGAGAGTTGCATTAGTCGGGGGAAGCGGCTCTGGGAAATCCACGATCGCGAAACTGGTCGCAGGACTCTATCAACCTTGGGCAGGAGAAATCTACTTTGACGGAGAAGCAAATTTACCCAGAGCTATCTTTTCTAACTCAGTTGCAATGGTAGAGCAAGACATTGTACTTTTTGCGGGATCAGTTCGCGATAATTTGACCCTGTGGGATTCGACAATTCCTGATCGCAATTTAGTTCAAGCTTGCCGGGATGCTGCGATTCACGAGGTCATTTTATCGCTACCGGGAGGTTACAGTGCCAACTTACTTGAAGGTGCAACCAATCTCAGCGGTGGGCAACGGCAACGGTTAGAAATTGCGCGAGCGTTAGTCAATAATCCCTCGATCGTGATCATGGATGAAGCCACGAGTGCATTGGATACCGAAACTGAAAAAATAATTGACTACAACTTACGACTTCGCGGCTGTACTTGCTTAGTTGTAGCGCATCGGCTGAGTACAATTCGCGACTGTGACGAGATCATTGTATTTGAGCGTGGCAGAGTCGTACAGCGCGGCACCCCTGAGCAGCTACAACAAGTCGAAGGCGCATATTTGGATCTCATCAGAAGTGAAGGAAAGGGATAACGATGCTAGCAGAACAGACCTCACAAAATTCTTACTTTCTCAAAAGTAATGAGCCATTACTCCTCAATGATCGAGACACCATCTGGCTTGTCCAGTCCGGTTCATTTGCAATCTTCGCGATCGCAGTCGAACATGGCACACCCAAAGGAAAACGCCGCTACCTATTTAGTATCAAAGCAGGCGAAGCAATGTTCTGTGCAAAGCTTCAAACCGCAGGCATTCAGCATCAATTAATGGCAGTCGCCTTAGAAAACGTTGAACTTATCGCGCTCAAATCACCAGAAATCTCAACGTTCAATTTTCAACCTGAGACAGACGAGCAGCGAAGCAGAAAAAAAATGCTTGAAAGTAATCCTCTCACCCATTGGAGCCGCACAGAATTCCTCGATCGCTGGATTGATCACTTAGGCTCTGCCCTTGCAGAAATTGCTTCACCGAAGCTACCCACTCCATTCGAGCCAACAGGATGCGGCATTCTAGCAGAGGGTGAAATCTTCCAGCCAACACAGGTCATCTGGGCGCGAATCCTTCAAGGACGAGCAAAGCTGCTAGGGCGACTCGACCTCACATTCGACACCGAACGAATTCCACTTCAAATGAACCTATGGCTCAGTGCCATAGATGTCGTCGAAATAGATTACCACACGACTCAGAGCATTACAGACGAGAAAATTCTACTCAACGGAATCCATCAACTACAACTCCTGGTCTTACAAATCATTCAATCTCTTGAGCAAGACGAATTACAACAAGAGTTAAAACGTTTTGAAGCGAGAGAAAACTTAAACAGTCAAGCAATTTTAACGACGCTTTGCGATTTTTCGACCGTTTTTGAACCAGACTCCCCCGCAAGCGAAGCCCTCAAACCCGCACCCAGCCCAGAAGAAGCCTTACTCATCGCAGCAGGCGCAGTAGGACGATCGCTCAACATTACAATCTTACCTCCTGCAAAATCAGAGGATTTACAACGAGTCCGAGATCCATTAGACGCAATTACACGAGCCTCTCGAATCCGAATGCGAAGAATTACCTTACGCGATCAATGGTGGACTCAAGACAATGGCGCACTACTAGGCTACACGATCGAAGGTGAACGCCCGATCGCATTAATTCCCATTTCAGAAAATCGATACGAGATGATCGACCCCTTAGAGCAGACTCGGCGCATCTGCGATCGTAAAACTGTTTTATCCCTTTCTCCAACCGCTTACACTTTCTATCGTCCTCTACCCGAACCGTTGAAAGCCCTGAATTTACTCCAATTCGCAACTCAGGGACACTTAAAAGAACTCATTACGATCGTCGTCACTGGAATCGCAGCAACTTTACTGGGAATGATCACCCCCCAAGCAACCGCAATTCTGATTGACCAAGCAATCCCTGATGCAAACCGCTCAATTCTACTTCAAGTCACACTTGGATTACTTGCAACTGCTTTAGGAACCACATTATTTCAGCTTACACAAAGCATTGCAACGATGCGATTAGAAACATTTGCCGATTCAACCACTCAAGCCGCAGTCTGGGATCGACTCCTCAATCTGAAAGTGTCATTCTTTCGAGACTATTCTGTTGGAGATCTCAGTGCGAGAGTCTCTATCATTGGGCAAATTCGCCAGAAGCTCAGTGGAACCATTTTAAAGAGCTTATTTTCGAGTCTATTCTCACTGTTAAATTTAGGGTTGCTCTTCTACTACAGCGTCCCCCTTGCATGGATTGCTCTCTGTGTCGCATTCCTCAACATTACAGTCACGATTATCGCTGGAGTCCTCACACTCAAGCAAGTTCGACCCTTACTCGATCGACAAGGGCAACTCTTCGGCACAATGGTACAACTGATCAACGGCATTGCAAAATTTCGAGTCGCAGGAGCCGAGCCGAGAGCCTTTGCCCATTGGGGGCAATCCTACCGACAGCAATTAAAACTAACACTCAGCACAGAAGCGATCGAAGACAATCTTACCGTGATCAATCATGTGCTTTCCGCTTTGACTCCTGCCATTCTGTTTGCTTGCTCTACCTACTTGATCCAGCATTCCCAATCCTTCACGACCGGGACATTTCTTGCCTTTAACACAGCCTTTGGAACCTTTATTGGAGGTGCAACAACCTTAAGTACAACCGTCGTCGATATTCTAGAAATTCTGCCTCTATGGGAGCGAGCGCAGCCCATTTTACAAGCTAGCCCAGAAGTCGATTCTATCAAATCCGCAGATCCAGGTCGGCTTTCAGGCAGAATCGAACTCGATCGCATCATGTTTCGCTATCGTGACGACGGAGCCATGATTCTAAATGATGTCAGCTTACAAGCAGAGCCAGGACAGTTTATAGCACTAGTCGGAGCCTCTGGGAGTGGGAAGTCTACACTACTTCGATTGTTACTAGGATTTGACATGCCCGAATCAGGGGTCATTCGATTTGATGGACAGGATTTAGCTGGGTTAGATATTCATGCGGTTCGGCGACAGCTTGGAGTCGTTTTGCAAAATAGTCGAGTCATGGCAGCCTCAATCTTTGAGAACATTGCGAGTAATGCGCTCATTAGTATGGACGAAGCTTGGGAAGCAGCACGGATGTCAGGATTTTCAGAAGACATTGCTGCAATGCCCATGGGAATGCACACTGTAATCAGCGAAGGCGGCACAAATCTATCTGGTGGACAGAGACAACGATTGCTCATTGCCCGTGCTTTAGCTCTGCGCCCAAGAATTCTGCTCTTTGATGAAGCGACGAGTGCCTTGGACAATCGCACTCAAGCGATCGTGAGTGAGAGCTTAGAGCGCTTGAATGTAACACGAATCGTGGTTGCCCATCGTCTTAGCACCATTCGCAATGCTGATAAAATTTATGTCCTAGCGAATGGGCGACTCGTTCAATGTGGAAATTTTGATCAGCTTGCCAGTCAGGATGGAATGTTTCGGCAGTTAATCATTTTCTAGATTCTGCAAGAATGCTATTTTTTTCATTTCAGAAAATGTGGGCACAATGAACTGCTTTGATACTTGTCTAGCAAGTGTTAGTGCCTCTGCCAGATTACTCAATCTAAAAATTGTATTGATCAATTGATTTCTTTTGCTTGAACCTCTCCCACCTGGCAAAGCCGAGGTGGGAGATTCTTAAGACACTAGAAGTCTTAAAGGTCTGTCCAAAAGACCGCTACACAGTTTCTCGATGTCGAGATTCTGCTTACTTTTAAGCGCCCACTTCCTGAGAATGTTGGCACTGCCATTCAGATCAGCGTTGATTCGATGTCCTGATTTTGTGATGTAGAGTCCTCGTTTGGCACGCTTCCCAGAGAAGGCTTTCTCCACTGGGTTATCGGCATTCCAAACAGGCAAATCATCGTTATCGATGAAGCTTGCTTGCGAAGTGTAAGACTCTTCTTGCTCGAACACTTCAATGCCGTCTTTAGCGGCAAAGTGTTTGACATAGCTAATCATTCGAGCATGGGGGATCTGCACGAACTTCTGATTGTTAATTCGTCCTAGATTCACCGACTTCTTAATGCCGGGATTGTAACCGATTACGATTTTAGAAATTCGGTGTTCCAGGCAGTGATTTACGATCAAACGCGCTGCCTTCTTGATCGTGTCATCCACGCGAAAATTGCGTTTCCGAGTGAGTGCGGCTTGCCGATTCGTAAAACCTTGAATGCCTTGCTTGTCTTTAATCGACTGCAATCGAGCATTTTCCTTATTGAACCATTGGTTGATTGATTTTAGTTTTCTGCCATCAATTAAGAAGGCAGTCCCATTGGTGTCAATACAGGCTGCAAGGTTATTTACCCCTAAATCAATGCTCAACACGGCATTCGGGTCTAAATCAGGCTTGCGTTCCTCCGCGTCGTAAACAAACTGCACCGCAAAATAACGAGCACTGAATCGAGGTACGATCCGCAGTTCCGTAATCTTTTTGTCGAGAAGATCGGGCGGAACTGAAATCGTGATTGTTTTGAACGTGCGCTTGTGTTGCGCTTTGTATTGTCTCTTCCATTCATTGCTAACTGGAAGTTTAATCACGCCGTTTTCGACTTTGATTTGGGGATAGACCAAGGGGAAATATCCCTCCTTGTCGAGATAGCGTGGCAGGCTCACCTTCACGCCAATGGAGCCTTGTTTCTTCATTGCTAATAGCTTGAAGAACCCTTCCATTGCTTCGTCCACGGATTTGAGGCAAGACTGTGCAACCTGACTATGCAGCAAAGCGTAATTCTCATTCGATTTGCAATGATGATAGTTCGCCTCATAAGGCAAGTATCGCTCCTCTGCAAAGAAGAATTGCCGCACACTGTATAGCCCCACGTTGTACATATTCTTGGCAAGTCGGCATTGCGTTCTGAGAAACTCGAACCCCTCTGCCGATAAGTGTCGAAGCTGGTTGACACGAGTTTGATGCAGTGCTATCACCTCCTTAGTTTTACTGGTGAGGTGATTATATCAGTAAAACTCTGTGGCTTACCAGCCACGCAGGAACCACTCTGTATCCCCAACCTGCAAGCGAGGTTAGGGTGTTTCGTGGTTCCCGAACCCTCCAAACCCGATAAATCCCAGAATTTCTACCCTTCGATAGAGTTCAATGCCTCTCTGAAGGCTTGAGACAAATTTTCTAGTTACCTCATAATATGACCTTGTGTTGATTTGGAAAAGCGTGTGGCAGAGTTTGATTTGTTGGTCATTGGCGGCGGCTCTGCGGGATTATCTGCCGCGAAACGCGCCGCTCATCATGGTGCGAAAGTTGCGATCGCGGAACCCTCTTGTTTAGGCGGAACTTGCGCTGCACGCGGTTGCATTCCCAAAAAACTAATGGTCTATGCCTCCAACTTTTCTCAATACTTTGAGGATGCAGTTGCTTATGGCTGGAGTCAACCACAATCTCAATTCAACTGGCAACGCTTGATCACCGCAGTCAATCAGGAAATTCAGCGACTCGATCAGCTTCACCTAGAGTCCCTTAATAAGGCAAACATCACACTGTTTCGACATAAAGCAGTTTTTGTCGATCCGCAAACCGTTCAAGTAGGTAACCAGAAAATTACCGCAAACTGTATCTTGATTGCAGTAGGCGGCAAAGCAATCAAGCCGGACATTCCGGGTCGTGAATTTGCGATCGTATCCGACCAGATGTTTCATCTACCCGAACAACCCCAGCATTTTGCGATCGTTGGGGGTGGATACATTGGAGTTGAGTTTGCGGGCATTCTTCAAGGGTTGGGTTCTCAAGTCACACAGATTGTTCGTGAGGAGCAGATCCTCGATCGCTTTGATGACCTGATTCGAGCAGGTGTTCAAAAAGGCATGACGCAACACGGGGTTCAGTTTCTCATGAATACGGAAGTCGAGCGCATCGAAAAAAATTCAGCAGGCTTACAGCTTTTTCTTTCCAACGGCGACCCAATGACGGTTGATACGCTATTGTTAGCAACCGGACGTTCTCCCAACCTGGATGATTTACACCTTGAGAATGCAGGGGTTGAACTCGCGGGTAAAGCGATTGCTGTCAATGATGATAATCAGACAAATCAAGCGCATATCTATGCTGTAGGAGATTGTATTCATCGCGTTCAACTCACGCCCGTTGCGATCGCTCAAGGTCGCGCTTTTGCTGACACTGTTTTTGGTAATTCGCCGCATAGAGTAACCTACGACCATATTCCTTCTTCTGTGTTTGGCAAACCCCAAGCAGCGTTTGTAGGACTGACTGAAGCTACCGCAAGAGAGCAATTCGGAGCCGATCAAATTGCAATTTACTGCACCAAATTCACGCCACTGTTTCACAATCTGACTGGAAGAGAAGAGAACGTTGCGATGAAACTCGTGGTCGATCGACAGAGCGATCGCCTTTTAGGCGTACATATGGTCGGAGAACCCGCCGCAGAAATTATTCAAATGGCAGCGATCGCGCTAACCGCAGGCTTAACCCATCAACAGTTTAATGCTACGATGCCTCTGCATCCGACGACTGCCGAAGAAATGACTACACTGCACTTAAATGAAATGCCAGCAGAACCTGTGCAACCCTGCTGGATGTGTAATTGAGGTTAAGCGGATTGTATTTTACGATCGTGTTTGGAGCATGATAATGCTGAAAGCTCTAGCCCCTTGCTCCAGTCACATAAGCGTTTGTCAAGGGATGTTGCGGCGCATTGAACAGTTGCGCCGCAGAACCGACTTCAATCAGGTGTCCGGCTCCCTCCTGTACCCAAAATAAAGCAACTTGATCAGCGATTCGCTTTGCCTGCGCTAAATTATGCGTGACGACAATCAGCGTGAATTTCCCACGTAGATTGATAATCAACTGTTCCACCACTTCACTAGACAGTGGATCAAGCGCGGAACACGGTTCATCCATCAACAGAATTTGGGGATTGAGGGATAAAGCTCTAGCCAGACACAGACGCTGTTGCTGACCTCCTGATAGAGAAAGGGCGGGTGCTTTCAGCCGATCTTTTACTTCATCCCATAGCCCAACATTTTTTAAGCTCATCTCGACAATGTGATCAATCTCGTCTCGCTGCCGAATGCCATGCTCCCGTAGCGGAAATGCTATATTTTTCATGATCGATAGGGGAAAGGGATTTGGCTTCTGAAACAACATGCCAACTTGCCGTCGCACGTCGAGAACATCTAAGGTTTGAAGATTCTGGTTGTCTAGCAGAATTTTGCCAGTCATCTGAGCTTTAGGCGTTAATTCTACTAATCGATTCAAGCAACAGAGAAAGCTAGTTTTACCGCATCCCGAAGGCCCGATAATTGCGGTGATGCTACCCGGCGCGATCGACAAACTAACCTCTCTAAAAGCAGGCTTGTTGCCATAGTGCAAACTCAATTGCTCAATGTGCAGCGAAGGAGGGTAAATCATGATTAGACCACGAGAATACGAGACTTGCGAAATCGTTCTGCGAGCCAAGAAATGGTGCTATTAATCACGACTAGAATCGTGACTAAGATGAGCGCTGAACCGTAGGCGTTTGACTCGCCACCGGAAACATTCATCGCGAGATCGAAAATATGCACGGATAGCGCTCTTCCCGAATCCCAGAGCGACTCCGGCATTCGATCGACATAACCACTCGTAAAGATGAGCGCTGCCGTTTCTGCGATCGCTCGTCCGATTCCTAGCAACAATCCCACCATCAATCCCGGCATGGCGGCAGGAAGCAGGAGTTCCCAGAGGGTAGCAGTCCGCGTCAGTCCTAATGCTGCCGCAGAGCGACGATAATCTTCTGGGACTGCTCGAAGTCCTTCTTGAGTCGAGCGAATCAGAATTGGTAGCACCATACAAGCTAACGTTAATCCGCCGGAGAGAATCGAAAATCCGAGACCTAGTGTTTTACAGAAAAAAGCATTGCCAAACAATCCGAATACGATCGAAGGCACACCCGCTAATGTATCTAGACTCAAGCGGACAGAACGACCTAACCAGCTTTCATTCGCGGTAAATTCTGCTAGCAGGATTGCCGTACCAACGCCCAACGGAATTGAAACAGCCATGCAAACTCCCACGATCAAGCCTGTAGAAACCAAGATCGGAGCAATCCCGCCTTCTCGCCCTGCGTTTAATGGTTCCGTGATGAGGAATTCCCAAGACACTTGCCCGATTCCATGCCAGAAAATATCAGCGAGTAGCCAGAATAGAGCGCCACTGACTAAGACAACGACTACCCAGATTCCTAAAGTCACAAATCCTTCTGAACTCCGAGAAGACGAAGTGCGAAAGGTTTGAGTTGCGGTTATTTGTCTAGTCATATAGATGCCCTCGATTCAGAACCTCTGCGATCGCGACTAGCATTCCAATTAGCAGCATCAGAATAACACCACTGACAAACAAAGCAGAGCGATGCTGATCTACAGCGTATGCCATCTCCAATGCAATATTTGCCGTGAGAGTACGAACGGGATCAAACACACTGTCGGGAACCTGAACAACATTGCCGCAAACCATTAAGACTGCCATTGTTTCTCCGATCGCTCGTCCTGTTTCCAAAATTACCCCTGTAATTAATCCAGCGCGGGCAGCAGGAAACACTACATTTCGGATCATTGCCCACCGTCCCAGTCCTAGTGCTGCACAACCTTTGAGATAGTCCGGTGAGACATTAGCAAAGCTAGCATCAGCAACCAGTGCGATCGTGGGCAAGATCATTAAGCTAAGAATCAGCGTTCCTGCTAGCAAACTCGGCCCTGGTGGATGCAGTCGTCCAATCAAGGGCACGAGTACTACTAAGCCCCAAAAACCGTAAACAACCGAGGGAATTCCTGCTAGCAGTTCGATCAGTCGGCGATAGAATTGCGCGATTCTAGGGGGTGCATAGTATTGACAAAACACTGCCGACAAAATGCCGAGAGGCGTTGCGATCACCACAGAGGCTGCCATCACGAGCAGCGTCCCCACAAGCATCGGAGCAAGATTAAACTCATGGCTTGCCGGATGCCAAGAAGAATCTGTGAAGAAGCGAAACACTCCAACTTGCTGTAGTACAGGAATCGCCTCCCACGCTAGAAAAAACAGAATCAGCAGCACGATCGTGCCAGAGACGAGCGCAATGGCTCGGAGTCCCCAAACGAACGCGGCTTCACTGCGACGGTGGAACGAAGTATTGCTGTTGAACAATGTCTTTTACCTTCGGTGAACGCGCAAACTCAATAAATTCTTTCTGCAATCCGGTCGGAGCCGTTTTAGTCACAAGATTAAGCGGGCGTGAGATCGGAAATTTGCCAGATGCAACATTGGCGATCGAAGCTTCAACGCCTTTCACAGGCAATAGCTTAATCGGAGTGCCATTTGTTACACCATATTCGGCTGACCCGATCGACACATAGCTGATCGCATTGGGATTTCCGGCAACGGTTTTAATCCCTTGCTCATTGTCTCCAATCACTACATCCGCTTTAATTGCTGTTGGCTCTAGCTTAAAGTATTGTGCGAACAACTCCAGGGTAGAGCGTCCCTCAGCCTTGTTTATAACTGTAATCGGCGCATCCTGTCCGCCTACTTCTTTCCAGTTCGTAATTTTTTTTGCATAGATATCTGAAACTTGCTGATCGCTTAATTGCTTCACCGGATTGTCTTTATGCAGAATCACAGAAACGCCATCGTTGGCAACGGTGAACGCCTGCAAATCTTTTTCGGTATTTTTTAACGATCGAGACACCATGCCGATGTCTGCTGTCCCTTGACGGGCATCTGCAATTCCCCGCGAAGAACCACCCGTCTGCACATCAATTCGGGCACCCGGATGTTCTGCCTCATAGCGTTTTGCAATTTCAGCGGTCAGCGGTGCAACGGTACTCGATCCGGTTAAGACAATTTTGCCTTGTGTTGAGTCGGTTGCTTGAGTCGAGCTAGAAGGGTTTGCACAGGAATGGAGCGATAAGCTAGCGATCGCTAGAGATAAGGGGGCTAGAGTTCGTAGATAAGTCATCATGCAAAAAGAGGTATCAACAAGGTCGTTTATTCAAACGAGAGCAGACAGCAGCCTAAATTAATGGCTCGATGAGTCTGGGCAGGTCGTACATGAGTAGCAAGATGATATAGCACAGCTTTACCATCGCGAGTTGAGGTAACAAAGCCTTCTTGCCGCAGCACCTTCAGATGATGAGACAACAAGCTTTGCTCCAGTCCTAAAACCGCATTCATGTCCTGAACGTGCAGCGATCCCTCCATCAACAGTTGCAATACAGTGAGCCGAGTGGAGTCCGCCAAAATTTTCAATTTGTGGGCACAATCGGACTGGGAGGTAAGTTGAGTAGAACTCATGCGGGTTACTCTACTGGCTACACTGCAACCATAAATGGAACGAGCATTGATATGAACCCATATTCATACCAATTCTGGTTGGTTGAGGTTTTGTTAACCTTTTTTTAACCTCTATTTGTTAGAGCGAGGCTAGGGAGAATTGAGCTTCCCCTCTTACATTCTTGTGACACAACCGGATTGAAGAGAGGGCATTTACACCTACAGTTCTGGCTTGAGCAGATTAACGATCGTGCGAATCAACTGTTCTGGCTCCAGTGGTTTGGTTAAGTGTCGCTGGAATCCAGCCTGCATCGCTCTTTTTTGATCGAGTTCAGCAGCATAGGCAGTCAGCGCGATCGCGGGAATCTGTCCGCCTTGATTTGAGAGATGCGATTCGCGTTGCGAAGCCTCGAAGAGTCGAATTTGCTCAATCAACATATAGCCGTCGATCTCTGCCATGCCAATATCGCTCACGATCAAATCTGGAGTAAATTGATCAATCAACTGTAATGCTTCTGAGCCAGAGGCAGCAGCGGTCACGGTTGCTCCATATTGTTCTAGTAGAAACGCTTCAAACTCACGAGTATCTGTGTCGTCGTCTACTAGCAGAATTTGTACGTTTTGCAGGCGCGTTTTTAAATCGGCTCCAGTTTGAATCGGTTCGACGGCGATCGGACTTGCCTGTTGCAGCGTCGGCAACTGCACCACAAAAGTTGCACCTTTTCCTTCACCGTCACTTTCGGCTTTGACTGTGCCGCCGTGCAGTTCGACAATTTGCCGCACGATCGCCAGCCCCAACCCTAATCCGCCAAATTTGCGCGTCGTGGAACCATCTTCTTGGCGAAAATACTCGAACACATCCGGCAGAAATTGCGGACTGATGCCCTTTCCAGTATCGATGACTCGAATTTGGGCGATCGTATTCCCTTCAGCTTCAACTTGCCGTAGTTGAACACTCACCCGTCCGCCGTTATCGGTAAATTTGACAGCATTGGTAAGCAGATTCCAAGCAACTTGCTGAAGTCGAGCAGCATCTCCAAAGATCGAAGCCACGCCTGAATCGAGGTCGAGCGTGATTTGAATATTCTTCGCGCTGGCTGCTAAGCTGACGGTTTCAACAGCAGCCGAAATCACAAATGCTAGATTGACCGGAACCGCGTTGAGCGTGAGTTTGCCTTGCATAATCCGCGAGATGTCGAGCAAGTCTTCGATCAGTTGCGATTGCAGTTTGGCGTTGCGCTCGATCGTGGCTAACGCATCTTTTTGACGGGCTGCATCGAGTCTGCCCGTTTGTAGAAGTCGAATCCAGCCCAAAATCGGATTGAGCGGGGTGCGGAGTTCGTGGGACAACACCGCGAGGAATTCATCTTTGATGCGATTCGTTTGCGCGAGTGCCTCAGCGCGGGTTTGTAGCTTACTGACAAGGTGCGATCGCTCCAACGATGCCGCGACCTGATTGACTACAACCTGCATTAATTCGAGTTCATCGGGAGTAAAGCGATCGCGCTGACGAGTGCCCATCCCCAACGTGCCCAGAACGCGATCGCCAACGAGAAGCGGATGACTGGCATAGGCTCGAATACCGATCGACTGAACCGGAAGCGCCAAAGGATGATCGGATGACAAAGCATTTTCAACGACAGCAGGTTGGCGACATTGCGCCACATAGCCACACACGCCTTGCCCTAGTTCCAACACTCCAGCCAATTGAGCAATCTCCTCGGAGATGCCGCCGTAGGCATGAAGGTGCAGATAGGGTTGATCGGCTTCAACCAAGTAGTTGAAGTAGACTTCGAGGTTTAAGTGCTTGGAAAGTTTGGTAAAGATGCGGGCTAAGAAGATTTTGGGGTCTTCGTTGAGCAAGAGATCGGCAGCGACTTCAGAAAGCAAATTCAGCCGTTCGTTTTTCGCTTGCAGCGCGGCTTCGATTTTTTTGCGATCGCTGATGTCAATCACAGAACCAATAAATCCTTTAAATTGCCCATCAACGCCAAACCAAGGACTTGCCGCATCGATCGCCCAACGATACTCTCCGTCTTTACGCCGCAGCCGATACTCTAACCGAAAGGCTTCATGGCACTCACTTGCGCTCAGGAAAATTGTTTTAGAGCCTTCAGAGTCCTCTGGATGAACTACATCTAGCCACCCAAGCCCCAAACCTGTTGCTTCAGTTTGACCTGTAAAGTCATACCAACTTTGGCTCAGGTAGGTGCAATAGCCCGTAGAATCAGTCACCCAGACCATCACAGGGGCATTGTCTGCCATGTTGCGGAATCGCTCTTCGCTTTCGCGTAAAGCTGCTTCTGCCTGTTTGCGATCGGTGATATCTCGTGTCACTCCTGCGACTGCCTCGACTGCGCCCGTCGCATCAAACAGCGGCACTAAAATATACTCATAGGCTCTGGTTCCAACGGCACTCGTGTAAGGCGTTTCATCTTTAATGGGTTGGCGCGTCTCAATCACTTGCTGAATTTGATTTTGCAGTCGAGCCGCTAAATCTTCGGGATAATCTAACTCAAAAAAGTTTTTGCCCACTGCCTCGATCGATGTTTTTTGCCAGAGGTCGAGCAACGATTGACTAATGTAGGTGAATCGTCCTAATAAATCGAAGGTGTAAATAAAATCGGGAACGGAAGCAGCGATCGCATCGAACTTTCGCACCTGGCGTTCGAGTTCATCTGAGGTCTGTTGCAAGATCGCTTCTGCCCGTTTGCGATCGCTGATGTCGGTAAACACGATCGCGACTTGGTGCATGGCAGCATCTCCGACCCGCCACACCAAAACGTCAAACCAGCGATCGAGCGTATCTGAACGGATTTCGGTGCGAATCGACTCGCCCGTGTGGACGACTTGCGCGTAAAGGTCGTTCCAGAACTGTTCTACTCCTGGTGCGAGTTCGCCGCCCGGAAGCACTTCGAGATAAATGACGCGGCTCGCTCCCAGAGACTCACCCAAAATCCGAGCCGCAGTCGCCTGAATCTCGTTGACATCGGTGAGCAGGCGCAGCACCTCGGAGAGGGCGCTCAGAAAGTTATCCGCTCCGGCAGTTTGACGCACGATCGAGTTGCCATTCTGCGGCAGGATTGATTCTTGAATCTGAGCCGAATTGAGTTCGATTAATCGATTCTGTACCGCCGTTTTCAAATCCGCTGACCAGGTTTCGATCGCGCCTAACGGCGTTTGCGCCCAGTCGTGCGATCGCAGCAGCACATTGTCACCGTTGCCCGCAACCAGGTTTTCAGCCATTTTCTTCCGTTCTTCTGCCCTCATGCTTTTAATTCTTTTGTAGGAAAATACTTCCTTTGCATAGGTGCCAAGGGCGAAGGTGTGGCTTGTCCGTTTTCCCACTGATTGATCGTCGGAAAGGTAACGCCAATCTGAACCGCAAACTTTTCCTGAGTCAGCTTCAATCTCTGCCGCAGTTTACGAATCAGTTGACCAATGGCGGGCTGTTCGATCGCTGAATGTTCCTGATAAAAAGCCACACCTTTTCACATTTTATAGAGTCCTTTGTTTATAGATAAGCTAAAGTTTGTTTGAGAGAAAGTTCATCTACCGCGAGGTAGAAATTGCTGTGCTGACCTTAACCAAGCTGAATCGGTTGTGTTGCAAAGATTTTGGTTATGTCGCAAATACTTTTTAGTGACAAACAAAGTATCTTGTTCGCATTCCGTTAATCACTCATTCCGAAGAGTTCTTTGATAAACTACTACAGAATATTAAGCCTCCCCACCCTACCATTTTTGCGACATAACCCAAGATTGCGAGTGGATTGAATCGAGAGGTCTTCTTGCAACAAACAGTGCAGGAATCAATCTAAAAATCACTATCTAGAGCTAGAGAACCAAATTGTCCCAGAGCATTGAGGATTCTTTGCACGTCTTTAACATCTTCACCGTTGTCACCAAACCGTAGAGTTCGTTGATTGGTTTGAACTGACATATTGTTTCTCCTGAGTTGTTTGAACTTTGGTTTTAGTTAAGCGCTTTGCTGAACTGTCTTAATCGTAGAGATTCATCTCAAGAGCTACATCTGAAGAACGTCTCGACTCCCACTCAACGAAGTAGAGCTAATCGAGTTAACATTCGTTGATTGACTGAGCATGATTACTTAAATCTTTTGTCAATGAGCAATGCCCTTTGCACTTGCACTCATCGAAACGGCATAGATTGCAGGCCTACAATCAGATTGACATTATCATAGAAAGTAGGTTTTATTGTTAGTAGTAGACCTGTAAGGGTTTGCTTGTTGTACTCCTCTTCTATTTTCCCCTAATCAATAGATACACCGTATAGGGAAGTTGGTGTGATGTACTGTTTGATGTACTGAAGGAGAAGTTTTTAAGCAGTAATCACGGGAAGCGATGGGCGATCGACGAATCAAGTCTGATCAGGTTAGTATTTCTGCATTTGATTGCTCTAGTAAATCCTAGTTTGTCAAAGGAAGGTTCCAATCTTGCCTACTCTGATTAAATCTTCCCACATTCGAGTGCTGCTCAAGCTAGCTCAAGCGATCAATACAGTGAGTGACAAGCTGGGTCAATTGAGCCAATGGATGGTTCTACTGACGATCGCAGTGGGATTCTACAATGTGACTGGGCGCTATTTTGGGCGGTTTATTGGACTAAAACTTTCCTCAAATGCCCTGATCGAACTCCAGTGGTATCTCTTTTCGCTCACGTTCTTTTTCGGGTTTCCCTACATTTTGAAACAAGCTGCCAATGTGCGGGTCGATTTTCTCTATGCCAATTGGAGTGAAAAACGCCGTGCCCTGGTTGATTTTCTGGGTACTGTTTTTCTGTTGATTCCCTTTTGTGTGTTGGCAATTTGGGTCAGTCTTAACCCGGTTTTGCAGTCTTGGGGACTACTGCCCGATGGGACTTGGGGAAGTTGGGAAATGTCCTCTGATGCCCATGGCTTACCGCGAGCGCCGATTAAAACGATGCTGGTTGTTGCTTTTGTCTGGTTGCTGGCTCAAGCGATCGCTCAAGCAGTGAAGTGTTTAGCTGTTTTGAAAGGCTATCTGCCACTTTCTCAGATCAGTCAAGCGGATGATCAGTCTCCGGATCATCCGCTTCCACTAGAGTAACTCTGACCGCTTCCACTTTTTCTCTGGACTTTTCCTATGGACTATCAATGGTTAGCGATTGCAATGTTTTTTGGCTTCTGTTTGATGCTGATGAGTGGCTATCCAGTTGCGTTTTCCTTTGCAGGAACAGCGATCGTGTTTGGGCTGATTGGTTGGCTAGTAGATGCGTTTGATCCGAGTCGATTATTGCTATTGCCAAATATCTGGTTTGGCACGATGTCCAATTTCACGTTGTTAGCGATTCCCTTTTTTGTTTTTCTAGGGGCTGTGTTGGAAAAGTCGGGATTGGCAGAAGAACTCTTGGAAACGATCGCGATTGTGCTGGGTCCTTTGCGCGGTGGCATGGCACTAGCGGTCATTCTTGTGGGCACAGTGTTAGCAGCAGCGACAGGCGTTGTGGCAGCGACGGTGATTATGATGGGAATGCTATCGTTGCCTGTGATGTTGCGCTATGGGTATGACAAACAGCTTGCAGCAGGGGTGATCGTGGCATCGGGAACTTTGGCACAGTTGATTCCACCCAGTTTGGTTCTGTTGGTGTTGAGCGATCAACTGGGTGTGTCGGTGGGAGATTTGTTTCTAGGTGCGTTGATTCCAGGGTTAATGCTCTCTGGTGTGTATGCTTTGTATGTTTTAGTTCTGGCTTTTTTCAAGCCCGACGTTGCGCCTGCTTTACCTTGGGAGGCTCGGCAATTGAGTGGATTCGCGCTGATCAAACGGGTGCTGAAGGTTGTGATTCCGCCTTTAATCTTAATTTTCGCGGTTCTCGGCAGTATTTTCTTTGGGATTGCGACACCGACTGAAGCGGGTGCAGTTGGGGCTGTCAGTGCTTGTGTTTTAGCCGCAGTGAATCGAAAGCTGAATTGGGAATTGCTGCGATCGGCAAGTCATGCCACTGCTATTGTGACCACTATTGTGCTAATGATTTTGTTTTGCTCGTCGTTTTTTAGTCTTGTCTTTGATGCCTTGGGCGGCAAAACACTGATTACAGAATTGCTCGTCAACTTACCAGGAGGGAAACTAGCGTTTCTCATTGTCAGTAATCTGGTAATCTTTCTGCTAGGTGTGTTTCTAGAATTTATCGAAATTTGTTTTATTGCGATGCCGTTGTTAGTCCCTGCGGCGCAGCAACTAGGGCTTGATATGGTGTGGTTTGGGGTGGTGATGGCGATTAATTTGCAAACTGCTTTCATCTCACCGCCGATTGGCTTTTCGTTGTTCTATTTGCAGAGTGTGGCTCCGAAGACAGTCCGAACGATCGATATCCACAAGAGTGCTATCCCGTTTATGGTGTTACAGGTTGCGGTTTTGATCGTGGTGATGGTGTTTCCTCAGACGGTGCGATGGTTAATTGAGCTTTCAGCGCAGCCACTTAGCCCTTAAGATTGCGATAGCTATAGCGAGTAAAACTCTGCTCGTTGATGTTGTTCCAGGCAGAAATGTTCTGACGAAACTGATTCCACTCAGCAAAAATCGTCTTGAAGTCGCCATCTTTAGCACTGAGTTCATTGAACAATGCAGATGAGGCTTTTTCTGCGGCTACTAAGATTTCGTTGCTATAGGGTCGGAGTTGGACTCCACTTTTGAGCAGACGTTGCAGAGCTTCATTGTTACGAGCATCGTAGCGAGCTAGCATTTTGACATTGGCTTCAAAGGAAGCGGTTTGAATCGCTTCCTGATATTCGATCGGCAACTTTTTCCATTCGTTTAGATTGATCTGAACTTCTAGGGATGCTCCTGGTTCCCACCAACCGGGATAGTAATAGTACTTGGCAACTTTGTGTAAGCCTAGCTTTTCGTCGTCATAAGGTCCCACCCATTCAGCTGCGTCGATCGCACCAGTTTGCAACGCTTGGAAAAGTTCGCCCCCTGCTAGGGTTTGCACAGTTACGCCCAGTTTGCCCATAACTTGACCGCCGAGTCCCGGAATCCGCATCTTCAAGCCTTGTAAGTCGCGCAAGTTCGAGATTTCTTTGCGAAACCATCCGCCCATCTGGGCACCCGTGTTGCCCGCAGGAAACTGAATGACTCCAAATTTGCGGGCATACAACTCCTGTAGCTTGTTGAGTCCGCCACCTTCATACAGCCAAGCATTCTGTTGTTGAGCCGTCAATCCAAAGGGTAAGGCAGTTCCAAAGGCGGTAGCTGGGCTTCTTCCCACATAGAAGTAGGCGGCAGTATGACCACAGGGTACAGCCCCTTGAGAAACAACATTGAGGACTTCTAAGGGAGGTGCGATTTCTCCGGCGGGACGTGGGGTAATCTTAAATCTGCCACCCGTTAAGGCTGCGACGCGATCGACAAATTCTTGAGCGCCCCCGAAGATGGCATCTAAGGTCATGGGCCAACTGGTTGCCATCTGCCAGTTCAGAGTAGGTAGGGTTGCATTGGATCGCGCTGTTGCGCCAGTGCGACAAGCGGCTAGCGTTGATCCGGTAATCGTACTTGCGATCGCGGTTTGTAGAAATCGTTGGCGTTTCATCCTAAACTCCTGGTTTCCTGTTTTGTTTCCTGCATTCCTAGCGTCGAGATACTCTCTGCTTTAGCATTGAGTTAAACGGCTCACTCGTGCCTTAAGTTTGCAATGTGATTAACATAAAGTAAGCAGTAGAAATGCCTGCTAAAATCAAGCTTGATTTCAGTCTTTGCGTGTCTTTCTGAGCTACTGTTGCAACCGCATGAGCAATCAACCCTGCCGCAACTCCGTCTGCGATCGAAAACGTCAGGGGCATGATCAAAATGACGAGAAACGCAGGAATCGCTTCTGCGAGATTATTCCAATCAATCAAACGCACACCCCGCATCATCATCACGCCGACCATGATCAGGAGGGGTGTCGTCGCAAATGCGGGAATGGCAGCAAATAAAGGAGTAAAGATTGTCGAAATCAGAAAGAGAATGGCAACTGCGATCGCCACAAATCCACTCCGTCCCCCTTCAATAATTCCAGACGCAGAGATGAGATAGGGAATCGCAGGTGTACTACCTATCAATGCTCCAAATACGCTCCCTAGCCCGTTTGCAAGCAGAGCGGACTGAGAACGACGGAGTTCACCCTCGGCAGTTAGTTGGTCTATTTGATGTCCCAACATATTGAAAGCACTAATCGTATCTGATAGCGACACAAATAACAAAATAAATACAACCGCGATAAAATTTCCCAATTGTGACCCAGTAAGATAGTGTATGCCTGAGATCGCTTGTCCCATCAAATCGTAGGGAAAGTGCGGCAGTGCAAAAATGCTCTGAGGCAAGGGTGCTACACCACAGCCCCAACCCAGTAGAGCAGTGCCCACAATTCCCAAGGACAGCGCACCTTTCACTCGTCGAATGGTCAGGAGTGAAGTCAGTAGAATTCCAACGATCGCAATGAGCGTCGCGGGCTGTTTTAAGCTCCCTAAGATCGTCGTCGTTGCCGTACCCGATACAATAATGCCTGCACCAAAATAGGGCGGCGCAACTTTTCCAGAGAGCGCAATGTAGGACAGAAATAAACCCAAGCCTACGACCATTGCTTGCTTGAGAGACTGGGGAACTGCGTCGTTCAATGTGCTGCGAAAGGGACTCACCGACAATCCAGCGAATAAAATACCTTGAACCAGTGCGGCAGTAAGCGCCAAACGCCAATTCATGCCCATTCCTAGCACGATCGAAAAGGCAAAGAGCGCTGCCGTTCCAGTGCCCGGACTCAGCGCGAAGGGATAGTTTGCAAGCACACCGACTAGAATGCTCGCGGCTGCCGAACAGAGTGCGAGTGCGACTAGAATCTGCTCAAATAGATCGCCGGGTTGTTCGAGAAAAACAGCATTTCCCAAGATATGAGCATTCACAACCAGAACGGGAGCAAGTGCCATAAAGGTTGTGAGACTGGCTAGCCATTCAGTACGATAGTTCGTGCCCAATTGTTCAAATCGAAAATAATCGCTGATCAGTTCTGGTAAGGAGGACAACGTGGGTTTGAAGAGGGCAGTTCTTTGTTTGAGCATGAAGAGATACCGATACAGGATGGGGGCAATTTAGTTTGAAGTTGGGAAAAGACGGTGATATGCAAGAAGCTAGTAGCGTTGCACACCTGAAAAGAGGTATCCACAGATCTAGACCCGTACCTCCGACTTCTTCTTCCAAGGAACAGGGGGGTAAGCTTCAATCAGGTGCCAAAGAATCGGGGTGAGATATTTCCATCGACCTGGATCTCCGTCTGGAACTACATTGCTATCTCGATTGAGCATCTTCCACTCTTGCAAACGGTTGCGCTGACCGCCCACACACACCATAATTTCGCCTTCCGCATCGCAGTACCACACGACGGAAACTAACTCGAAGTGCATCGATTTTACCTCGCGCATGTTTCCGATCGCATAGTGTAAGTTGGCAGAGCTTAGGTCGGCACAATTTAAGTTGGTAGAACTTAAGTCGGCATAATTCAAGTTGGTAGAACTCAAGTCAGCAAAACTCAAGTCAGCAGAACTTAAGTTGGCATAATTCAAGTTGGTAGAACTCAAGTCAGCAGAACTCAAGTCAGCAAAACTCAAATTGGCAAAACTCAAGTTGGCACTCTGCAAGTCGGCACTCCGCAAGTCAGCATGATGCAAGTTAGCAAAACTCAAGTTAGCAGAACTCAAGTTAGCAGAACTCAAGTCGGCATTATGCAGGCTGGCATCTCGCAAGTTCGCGATCGCGCCTTCCTCCCCGTCCGACTGAATCCATAATCTGTGCTGTTCAATCTTTGCCTTGATTTCTTCATGGATGATTGCCATAATTCATCACCTTTTGGGTTGGACGACGGAGAACAAAGGATCTTGATGATGTAGCCTCTTTCTCATTAGTTTTTGCGGGAAGGCGCTTTGCTGAACTCTCTCGATCGTAGAGATGCAGCCCAAGAGAAACATCTGAAGAACGTCTCGACTCCCATTCAACGAAGTAAAGTCAAACCGCTTAACCTTCGTTGATCCAGCGAGTATCATTACTTAAGCCTTAAGGAGCATTCTGAACGAGATCCCTCTGGATGACACCAACACACATTCAGCCAAAGGGAGAACCTGGAAACCAGTTAAGTTGTTCTAGAATTTGGTCTAGCACAGGAGTCATCAGGTTGACGGTGTAATGTAGCTCGACTTCAATACAACCTGAGTTTGCTCTATGCGATCAAGGAGTGCTTTTCCTGAGTTAGCTTCACAGGAATTGAGACAGCGATCGAGAGCGGCTGCCTAGAACAGTGAGGACTGCCCGAGGAGCCAGCTATTCACGATTAGATTTGGAATCGGTAGACCTAGCTACCCTACAAATCATTCTAGTTTGTAGTTCTGTACTGTCCTGAATATCCTTCAGACCAACCTTTACGGTGTCCTTTAGAATATTCTTCTTCCTGCCCTGGAAATTTATCCGGAGACGGCTGTTTTCCACAATATCCATCTTGATATCCTACTTGGTAGGCGTGAGAGGATGGTTGAGAAGAATTGTTCCAAAACATAATTTATTCCCTCGCATTTCTTAGTGAGCATAGTTTGGCAAATATTGATCAAGGATGACTACATAGCGAGAACAAATCTTCATAACATTCACCTTGGCAGATTGATCTACCTTGGGGTGATACGAAGGTGGCTGAGTCAACCTTGCTGGAATTGAAACAACGATCGAGGAAGGCTGCCTAGGAACAGTGAGTGCTGCCCTAGGAGCCTAGTGGTCTAGTAACGAACTGGGAGACTGCAAAAAGTCGTGATATTTGAAGGCTATGCTGCCTCTGAAACTGCCTCTGAATTTGCGATTGAAGCTGAGATCAGTTCTTTGAGTCGATCTTCTAAATCTATGCTTGAAGCTGCGATCACTTCATTGAGTCGATCTAATGCTTGATTCAGAAGCGAAACGGCTTCGGCTCTCGACAGAGGTTCATTTGCTCTAAATGTTCCATCTGGATAGCCCACACTGATACCATACCTTTCGATTAAAGATTGCAAATCCTTGAAGTAGCAGTCGGTAGGTTTGACATCTTTTAGTTGGCTAACTGAGGTAAAATCAGTCATGTTTTTTCTCCTTAAATTCTGATTATCTAGCTACAAATTGCTTCGCACCTATTCCTGAGTAGCGTTGCTGTAGTTCTCAGCATTTCTGCATATTTTGCACCTTCACCCCCCAGCACTCTTTTCGATGCTAAAGTTGTTCTCTGCCTAACTCAACTGCTAGCTCACACAGATTTTCTGGGGTTGTTGCTGCTTTGAGTTGTTCTTGTAGCCTAGAAGCGAATTGATGATTCTCAAATCCATAAATCTCATATCAATTCTCATGTTGTAAAAATTACTCGTGTTGTCAATTGCGATTCAATGGAATTGATGTAGGAGTTGATTCAGTCAAGTACGTAGTGTTGCGATCGCTGGAAACTAATGGTAGGGTTTTACCATGATTTCTTGCTTAGATTGAGCGATCGCTGAATAGTCTTTTGCATTATCCATCAGGGGGATCTCCAATGTCGCTATCTAATGGTTTGAGGAACGAACATCTTCAAGAAGAAGAAGCCGCAAAATTACAAACTTCTGTTGACGCGATGAAGCAGCGAACAGGATCGGAAAAAGCAAGAGAACTGGGGATAGCCGCGCTTCTTTTAGAAAACAATCAGAATCTTTCAGCGTTTGCGGTTCTGCAACATCCTATCGACTCTGAACAGGATTTAGTAAGCGCTTACTACTATCTTGGGGAAGTTTTTGAGAACGCTAACCAGTTCGATGAGGCTCAAAAGAATTACAAGATCGCTGCTCGGCTCGCCTCAGGAGTGCTGTGCGCTGCAAAAGCTGGGTTAGCCAGAGTAGAAACAGAGCATGATCAGAAACAAACACGGCTCCTAAGCGCAAAAGCTGCTTTTGAGGCTTTGCAGAAAATAACTAATGATGATTTTGTCCCAGTACCAGGTGGAGAGCAGAAAGGCGATATAGTCGATCTGCTTAGTCAGCTACTTCCTGGAGCGGACAATGGGA
This sequence comes from Leptolyngbya sp. Prado105, assembly GCA_025454375.1. Lineage (GTDB taxonomy): Bacteria > Cyanobacteriota > Cyanobacteriia > Leptolyngbyales > Leptolyngbyaceae > Leptolyngbya. The sequence continues at coordinate 45,327 of JALOOO010000006.1, forward strand.
AAAAAAAACAGCTAATATTATTAATGTGTACGGAAAACCCAGTGGACATCCAATGCGGCAATTGCGCTCCTAATAAAAGATTGGGGGCTGGTGGTTGCACTATTCTCTGCAAGGAAGGATGACAAAGGGTAATAACTGATTATTCTGAGACAACTTCTTCACTTTCTCCTTTAAAGGGTTAAAGCACCTGTCTAGAACCCACCGTTCGCGTTATCGACTATTTATAGTAATTGATCCTTAGATCTAAACTACAGATAGCGTATAAAGGCAGATTATACCGCTGCTTGCAGTTTGAGATCGGCTCTAAAACGCTACGAATAGTGTTACGCGAACGATGGGTAGAAAGCTGCGATAATGAGTATCCGCTTGCAGCCCAGTGCTTCTGACCTAAATCTTTTGTACAAGAGCTATGAAAGAGCAATACGGGAAGCTGTAATAACTCCATACTTATGAACAAGCCTACCTATCGTTTTTGGTTTGCTGCCTTAGTTTCACTTTTCTTGCTAACTGAAGCAACCTGTTCTCAGGCACAAATTTCTAGCGATGAAACAGTGCCTACTGAAGTTACCAGCTCAAATGGTCGCGACTTTGAGATTAATGGTGGTAGACAAATTGGCGGGAATCTTTTCCATAGCTTTGGTAATTTTTCAATAATCACGGGTGGTTCAGCAACCTTTAATAATTCATTAGATGTTCAGAATATCATTAGCCGGGTTACAGGTAATTCCATCTCCAGCATTGATGGTTTGATCTCAGCCAGAGGCAATGCCAATTTCTTTCTAATTAATCCAAATGGAATTATTCTTGGCGCTAACGCCCGCTTGGATATTGGTGGCTCAGTCCTATTCAGTACAGCCGATCGTCTGAACTTCGCTGATGGCAGTTCTTTCAGCGCAACGAACACTGAAGCCCAGCCTCTGCTAACAATCAGTACTCCGATTGGATTGCAATTTGGAAATAATCCAGGAAAAATCATCAGCACTGCTCAATCTGAAGCCCCTCAAGTCCGTCCTGACAAAACATTAGCGCTTGTGGGCGGCGATATAGTGCTAGATGGTGCTTATCTATTGGGCGAAGGGGGAAGACTTGAAATTGGGAGTGTTGCCAGTAATAGCTTTGTTGGGCTAACTGCAATTTCTAAAGGCTGGAGACTAAATTACGATGCTGTGCGTGCTTTTCAAGATATTCAACTATCCGAAGCTGCTATTGGTGGAGTAGACATTGACGATATTCAGTTGCGGGGTAGGCGGATTGCAATCAATAATTCAATAATCAGTACCCTGACCTCAGGGGCAAGCCCAGGTGGAAATCTTGTAGTAAAGGCTTCCGATTCAGTAACAATTAGCAATGACAGTACATTATCTACTACAACTGGTGCAATCTCAATTAGCTCCACCCAGCCTGGCGGTGATATCGTTGTTGAAACGCCACGATTATTCGTTAACAGTAAATCTTTTATCAGCGCGACGACTCAAGGACTCGGACAAGGTGGAAATATCTACGCGAATGCGCCTGAATCACTAGAAATAGATGGACAAGGAGATTTGACTCAACTCACCACTCAAACCTTCGGCAGTGGAAATGCTGGAGACATAAATGTAACGACTAAGAGAATGGTTGTGCGTGAGGGTGGGCAAATTACTGCTTCGGCTGTCGCGTTCCCTGAAGTGGCGGTATCAGGCAATGCGGGAAGGATCAACATCATCGCTTCTGACTCTGTGGAAGTTAGCGGTCAAGGTGTGTCAGAAGATACGCCTTTTCCATCGAGTTTAGTTGCGAGAACGAGGGGTTCATCTACTACTGGTAATGGAGGAGGCATACAAGTTGATACAGGTCGTCTATCACTTCAAAACGGGGGGGCAATATCAGTTGCTGCTGAACGGGGTAGTACTGGTCAAGCTGGTTCTTTGACGATTAATGCCGCATCTGTAGTAGTCAGCGGTTCCAACAGTACAATCTCCGCTGCCAGTACAAGCCCTAAGCCTGCTGGGGATGTAATAATCAATACAAATCAACTGCTAGTCGGAAATGGGGCAGCTATCAACGTAAATAGCCAGGGCACGGGTTCTGCGGGTAACTTATTCGTCTCAGTTCGCTCTATTGAACTCAATGATCGAGGACAAATTGCAGCGACCAGCAACTTTGGAAATGGGGGTAACATTGATCTCCAAGCCAGTAATACGCTCTTACTGCGTAACAATAGTCAAATTTCCACTACTGCTGGAGATGCTCAAGCAGGCGGCAATGGGGGCAACATCACGTTTAATGGCAACTTCATTGTGGCTGTGCCGCGAGAAAACAGTAATATCTCAGCCAATGCCTTCTCCGGTCGCGGCGGCAACATTCGCATTACGACGCAAGGCATCTTCGGGATTGAGCCTCGTTTCAGAGAAACATCTTTGAGTGACATTACCGCAAGTTCTCAATTTGGCATCAGTGGCACGATCGTGCTGAATACCCCAGATGTTGATCCGAGTCGAGGCTTAGTGCAGTTAGCTACAGAGTTGCAAGACACGAGCGGATTGATTGCCAGCGGTTGTCCAGCGGATGAAGGCAATTCGTTTTCGATTACTGGGAACGGCGGATTACCAGAAGACCCGCGACAGCCACTAATGGGCAACGGGGTTTGGTTAGACGATCGAGCACCAGGACAAGCTCGATCGATAACACCCGACGCAATTCCTCAGATCGTCGAAGCACAAGGCTGGATTAAGCATCAAGATGGCAGCATTAGTCTAGTTGCTACCTATCCAAGCAGCATGACACAAGCTGTTCGCCCTATTTTCTGTTCAGTGCCATCTAGTCCTTAATTTGAGCCATCAGGGCAGCATCATTCCAGTAAGAAGACACCTGCTGAAACTTGCCAGACTCGTGCATTTCAAACACACTAATTCCTTCAGCAACTCCCTGCTTTCCGCTCTTTCCCAACACTCGCATCGTCCATTTTACCGCCGCTCCATTGTCTGCAATAAAAACATTGTCTTGAGAGAGTTCCAACTTCTCAAATGCCATTGAAAGTAGTCCAAAGAAGGCTTGAGCATTCTCACGCGCTTTGCTCGGCGGCTTGCCAACCGGGTCATAAATCACCGCATCTTCTGTGAAATTTTCAGCCCATTTTGCTGCATTCATGGCTTGAAGACTGGAAAAGTAGGCTGTGACTAGATTTTGAATTAACTCAGGCGACATTAAAATTTTCCTCCATTTCAACGATTCACTTTTCTACCATAAGCAATCATCCCGAAACTGGTGACGTACATGAGTAGGCTATAGACCGCAGCAGGCACAGCCATGTCAAGATTGTTGAGTAAACCAGCGGTGATCGCGATCGCTAATGTTCCATTCTGAATTCCCACCTCGATCGCAATGCAAATCTGTTGATTCAGTGGCAACCGAAACAGCTTTCCAGCAAAAAATCCTGTCAATGTTGCCAGTAGATTGAGTAACAAAACTCCAATTCCAACCTGTACAATGAATCCTGGAAGTTTACTGCCTTCACGGATTAGTAACAGCGCAATAATCAATGCAAGTAACCCTGCTGCAAGCCGACTCGTTTGTTTTTCAAGCCGCCTTGCTGTGTTGGGAAACTGGTGACGAATGCTCATCCCGATCGCGGTAGGTAGCAGCGTAATCAAGAAAATTTGCAGCATTGTTTGTCCGATTGGCAGTGCAATTGCCGCACTTTCTCCTAGGAAATGCTGAAGCGCCAGATTGGTAAAGATCGGAATCGTGAAGACTGTGATCACGCTGCTCAGTGCTGTGAGCGTCACCGAGAGCGCAACATCGCCTTTTGCCAGGTAGGTAATGAGATTCGAGGAAGGACCACCGGGACAGACGGCTAAGACAATTAAGCCAACCGCGATCGCGCTCTGCATCGGAACAAAGAGTGTGATCAGCACTCCAATCAGCGGCAGGATCAGCACTTGGCAGACAGCCCCTACTAGAACTGCTTTAGAGTCGCGAGTAATCCGCTGAAAGTCTTTTGGAACCAGGCTCAGTCCCATTCCTAGCATGACAATCGCGAGAGATAACGGGAGTAAAACACTAGTGAAGAAATTGCTTTGCATCGTAATAGAAATGGACAACTAGAGGGGAAGAATCGTGCGATTATCGATCGATAGGTTCAGGATGATAGTCATACAGCCACTTAAATTGCAAATCTGCAAGCCAAGTAGGAATTAATTTATAACTCCAGTTGCGGACGAAGCAGGCGATCGGGTGTGTGGCTTGTCCAGTTTGACCGACCTGACGAGAGGTTGCGAAAACACGAGCAATCCGATCGCATCGACTCGCTTCAAACTGACGTAACATTGATGGAATCGTCTCTGATTCCCGAACTAACACCAGTTGCCGAATCAATTCAAAGGAATCCTCGATCGCCATACAACCGCCTTGACCAAGGTTAGGTTGCACAGGATGGGCAGCATCACCAATCAGTGTGACTCGCCCTTGCCCCCAGACTGTTCCCAACGGCTCACGATCGTAGATATCATCTCGATAGATCGGTTGGGCACTCAAGGCATCAAGAATGGCCGGAATGGGGTTAGCATAGTTAGAAAAGCGCGATCGCAGTACATTCCATGCGCCTCCTTCCGCTTCATCTGTCCCACCCGCAGCAGCATTTGCGAAAGCATAGAATGCAAAACGCCCCGCACCCACATCAAAGTAGCCCAAGCGATCTCCTTGCCCCCAATATTCTGCCCAACTATACTGCTTGTCGATCGGAAGGTCATCGCCTTCAAAATAACCGCGCCAGCAGCAAGTTCCGCTGTAGATGGGATGCTCTAACCGGGGTTTCCCTTGGGATTGTGACCGTACAGCAGAATAAAGCCCATCCGCACCGACTAAGACATCTCCTTCAGCACAGTGACCGTTCTGAAAGAACACTCGAATCTTGTCCGTTTCCTCGTAGTTCTTGAACGCATATCCAGTTTTGACAGTTTCCGGTGGGAGTGCTTCGTAGAGAATTTGCTGCAAGTCCGATCTCAGTAAACAAACTCCCATATCTTTAGCCTGAGCAAGATTTGGCGTGCTGCGGTAGAGTAATTCTCCATGCTTGCTCAAGAAGCCGCCTTCTAAGATGGTGCCGCCTTGTTCATAGAGGCGATCGTAAATCTTCCGATCCCAGACCCACTGATACACCTGCATCGCATTGTGCTGAATGAAGATACCACCCGCACCGGATAGCATTTCCGGCAATGAGCGCTTCTCATAGACCTCGACCTGGAATCCTGCATCAAGACAGATTCGCGCTAAGGTTAATCCCCCAATTCCACCACCAATCACGATTATTTTCATCGAACCTTTCTCCTTGGTTAGCATTGCAATCAGTAGAGTTTGACGGTTGGAATTCCATATAGTGGGAGACTACTGATAAAGGGACGCTGTAACTGAACCAGTTGCTGCTGCCCTAGAATGCTGAGGAGTGCAATCGCAAGGCAGCCTAAACCGACTTGCAGCGGCAAGAGTAAGAGTGCAATGATCCCCAAAACAACAGCCGCGATCGCAACCCATTGACAAACTTTCTGAGCCTTCACCATCCATTCGACTGCGCGGCGACAATCAGGGCATAGTTTAGTGTGTCGATGCCAGCGATCGTAGAGTTGGTCATCGCTAAGCGTTTCCTGCCTTTCAGAATAGAGCGTATTGAACGCAGGGGTTCCGCCGCCAAATCGATTCAGCCAAGTTTTCAAAGCCAAAATTCCTTGATCAGCAGGACTGGGAAGAAAGAATTTTCGCTCTGTCGTTGCTTCGTTCTGTGTTTGGGCGTACATGGCTGCTAGATCCTGATCACCGATTCTATATACCATAAGATGTGGTAGCCCAATTCGCAAATCACGAGGTAACAATGCCAAAAATAGCTTAATCGCTTGTTGAGCCAGATTGAATGAGGAAGTAGCAGGCGCATCTATCAAGAACTTTCCAATATATCGGCAATGTCCTGGGGCTGTTGGAACAAAATAGATTTGAAAAGTCTGGGTAGCACCTGTGGGTAAGCGATACTGAGCGACGGTTGCACAGGGCGGGCGGAACGATCGCGTCGCTTCCATTCCTTGATTGGAGAGATTGTATCCGCCATGTTTGAGAACAAAACCACCTTCGGCACTAATCTCGCCAACCAGTTCAAAGCCGTCCATTGGAATCGCGGACGCAGGTGAAAAAGCTCCAACTCCTTCATGCAAAAACTGAGCATGAGACGGATCAAAGTTACTTTCGATCGAAACCGTATAGCCGACCGGAACCTCGACCATATACCAATCGGACTTAGCCCATTGCGGACTCGGATCGCTCAACATTGCGGGCTGCTTTTGCTGACATTCTTCCCAGGCGGCTGAACTATGATCGAGCCAAACCCAAAGCAATCCATGCTCAACTTGAGTCGGATAAGTGTTGACTTGAGCGCGAACATTGCGACAAGCGGAGGATTGAGCGTCTGAATCAGCTATCATCGGAATTTTTACACACTGTCCACTGAGGTCGAAGCACCAACCATGTTGACGACAAGCAAGGGTTCCATTTGGCTGAATCTTACCCAGAGAAAGCTGGGTTAATTTATGAGGACAAACATCATCCATGACTGCCCACTGCCCATCATATTGCCAGACCACTAGCTTCTTACCTAATACAGCGATCGTAGTAGGACAAGAACTATCCAAATAGGTCAATGGGCTAACGGGATACCATTGTTTCAGCCAGTTGAACTGCTGCCCTACTACGGATTGTGACTCTAAATCGCCTGACGGGTTTGGCTGGTTCACTTCTACAGTCATAATCGACATCTGCTTGTTTAACTCTAATCATGCCTCGTTGCTAAAGATTTTACAATCTATAAATCTCATATCAAATCTCATGTTCTGCCCATCAACGATTCAGGTCAGCAGTGCTTAAGATCACCCGTGTTGCCAATCCCGATCGAATTTGCTTGAATCACCAAGGATGCTTTCTCCGATCGCGGCATTCGCTCAATTCGATA
>JALOOO010000103.1 GCA_025454375.1 Leptolyngbya sp. Prado105
TTTCTTTTTGCTTACTAGCGCAGACAGTGGTGCCAACAGGTGACTACGTTGTCGCCACATGTCACGGTAGTAGTTTACCATACCCAAGAAATGTCGTAATTGCTTGACATTCTCAGGCGGATTGATTCGTTTCTGCAACAGCATCAAAATACGAGGCTACACAAACCAATCACAAGAAGACCAAAGCACAAATTTCAACTTATTTCTATCATTGCACTCATTGCTGACAGTGGTAGACTAGGGAAAAATATACGCAGCCATTGAATGAGGATTAGGAAAGCTTACCAAGCAGGCCCATAAACGATGACTGAAATCTTGTTGAAGCTTTCAGTTCAGGTAATGCTGGAGATATCTTCGTTGACGTTCGCGATCGTACTTTTATTCAAGGAGGCAGAGATAAATTCTCTCAAAACAGTGCAATTCAGACTGGAACAGCCTCAATGACAGATGCACGCTCTGGAAATATTACCTTGAAGACTGGAGCTTTAGAGATGATTGATCGTGCCCAGATCCGGAGCGGTACTAGTGGAAAAGGAAATGCTGGCGATATTACGATCGAAGTCCGGGATCAAGCTAGTTTTAACAATGCTTCCGTGATTAATCGTGCTGAGCGAGGAAGCACTGGAAATAGCGGCAAGATTAAACTCTCAGCGAATTCACTCTTTCTTTTCAATGGGGCACAGATTGACTCTAGTACTTTTAGTGCAGGTAATTCTGGAGATATTGAGTTGAAAGTCACCGATCTCATCTCAATCGATGGATTTATTCCTGATCCAAATACGCCTGAAGGCGCACGGTCTAGCACAGTCTTTACAGAGGTATATGAAGGGGCTAAAGGAAATAGTGGAAGAATTGATATCAACACTGGGTCGTTGGTGATTACTAATGGAGGACAAATTGATGCAAAAGTTCGCGGAAGCGGCAACTCAGGAGAAATCAAAATCATTGCTCGCGATCGCATTATCCTAGATGGGGCACGCTCCGATGGAACCCTCAGTAGTCGCATCATCAATAGCTTGAATACAAGAGAAGTTGTTGGAAAAGGGGGAGATGTTCAGATCGAGACGGGTCGTCTTTCAATCACGAATGGAGCGCAAATTCTTACGAATACACTTGGACAGGGAAATGCAGGTAATGTCTCGATCAAAGCCGATCAAATTGCAATCAATGGCTTTAGATTGAATACCGATGCTCCCACTCGTCCCGACATTGCGTTCATCTATTCAAGTGGGATTTACAGCAGCATTGAAGATACCGCTGTCGGTAAAGCAGGCAATATTAGTATTGATACTGGTTCGCTCTCCATCTCAAATAATGGGTTACTTACTGTTGAGACGTTAGGAAGAGGCGATGCTGGAACAATCGATATTAAAGCCCAATCCGTTTTACTAAATCGAGGAAGTATTCTCGCAAATAGCACCACTCCAGCAGGCGAAGCAGGCGATATTCGAGTTGAAGCAGATATCTTGCGACTTGCAGATCGAAGCAGGATTATCTCTGAAACTGAGTCAGGTCGAGGAGGAGATATCAACATTATTGCAAATCAAGCGCTAATTTTAAGAGAACGAAGCCGAATTTCTACTACCGCAGGGCTAGAAGGTACTGGAGGAGATGGCGGTAACATTTTGGTTAATGCAACTAAAGGATTTATCGTTGCTCCTGCTAGAGAGAACAGTAACATTAGCGCGAATGCTTATACCGGAAGAGGAGGAACAGTGCAGATTAATGTCCAAGGTGTTTTTGGAATTCAAGCGCGATCGCAAACTACCCCTGAAAGCGATATTACTGCATCATCTCAACAAGGTGTGCAAGGAACAGTGTCGATCGCTCAACCCGAAGTCCAACCGACTCAAGGTATAACAGAACTTCCTGTCGATATCTTAGATGCAAGTAATCAAATCGCTCAGATCTGTCCGCGCGGAGGTAACTTAGGGCGGTTTGTCGTCAGTGGAAAAGGAAGCGCTCCACCCAATCCAATTGATCCTTTACCAGGCACTTCTACACTCAGCCCACTTGCAAGCTTAGAAAGCACTCCACCCAACCGATCGATAGTCAATGCCACCCCTAAAGCAACCTCTCCTCCCATCATCGAAGCCCAAAGCTGGGTCAAAACCCCCGATGGCAAAGTCATCTTAGTCGCTCACACTCCCGAAGCAACCCCGCCCACGATCGCATCCTGCCCAACCCCTCAATCCTAAGGAGCTACTCAATGAAACGCCGGAAACTTGTTCGCTTTCTATTCTCTGTGACGATGACTGCACTGATTTGCATCACATCACCCACCCTTTCTCAAATCGCAACTGCTTCACTCCCTAACTTAGAAGAGCAAGCTAGAACCCAATACAGCAATCAAAAATACTCAGAAGCAGCACAGCTATTTCAACAAGCCGCACAAAACTACAAAACCGCCAGCGACCCGATTCGGCAAAGCTTAAGCTTGAGTAATCTATCCCTCTCATATCAGCAACTAGGACAATGGGACAAAGCCGAGCAAGCGATCGTACAAAGTCTCTCTGTCCTAAAAGCAACCCCCGAAAAAACGCCCGGTCGTTCCATTGCGATCGCGCAATCTCTCGATATTCAAGGCAGCTTACAACTTGCCCGTGGAAAGACTAATGCAGCACTCGAAACCTGGAAGCAAGCAACCGAGATCTATCAAAAAGAAGGCAAACGCGATCGCGCATTAGTCAGCCAGACCAATCAAGCTCAAGCACTCCAAAATCTCGGACTCTATCGAAGAGCGATCGAAACACTCGATCAGGCACTTTCACTTAAAGCTCGCGAGAATCCCACTACTTTAAAAATAGCACTTCAGAAAGCGACTTCTACCCCAGAAACCGCAACCGCCTTGAGAACATTAGGAGAATCATTGCGAGTCGTCGGAGACTTTCTGCAAGCAAAATTAGTCCTAGAGCGAGGACTCGCGATCGCCACTGAATTGAAACTGACTGACACGATCGCACTCACTCAACTCAGCCTAGGGAACACATTTCGCGCTCAAGGATTTGGCACTCCGAAACCTGCTGAAACTGACTTTCAAACCGCTCTCACTTACTATCAACAAGCCGCCTCTAGACCTGGAAACCTTCGAGTCCAATCACAATTAAATCAACTCAGTCTGCTCATCGACAGACAACAATCAATTCTGAGTGATACTCAACGCGCAGAATCCCAAAAGCAAGCAGCAGCTAGAAAAATAACGGCTGCGGCAGAACAACTCCTTCCACAGATTCAAACCGAAATTGAAGCATTACCTCCGAGTAAATCCGCGATCGAAGCTCGGATCAATCTCGCCCAAACGATGATGCAGATGAAGCAAAATCCAAGATCGATTGCAACCTCACTCGCGATCGCAGTGCAACACTCTGAAGCATTAGGTGATCCCAGAACTCAATCTTATGCGCTGGGAAGCTTAGGCAGTATTTATGAGCAGACTAAACAATTGCCAGAAGCAGAAAAACTGACAAATCGCGCGCTAGAACTTGCTCAACAAATTAATGCTGGAGATATCGCTTATCGCTGGCAATGGCAACTGGGACGGGTGCTAACTGCTCAAGAGAACCGATCCGAAGATGCAATTCTGGCATACCAGCAAGCTGTTTCTACGATTAAATCACTGCGTGAAGACCTAGCCGCATCCAGTCCAGATGTGCAGTTCTCATTCCGAGTTGCGATCGAACCCATTCACCGTCAACTCGTTAGCTTATTGCTAAAATCCAAACAAAAAAATCGGCTTCAGACGGCTCGTAAAGTCATTGAAGATTTGCAGTTAGTAGAACTTGATAACTTCTTTCGAGAAGCTTGTCTGACTGTGAATGAAAAGCAAATCGATAAAGTAGCTCAAGATGCCGCAATTATCTATCCGATTCTGCTCGACGATCGCATTTCACTGATTCTGAGCTTACCGGGCGAAAAAGAAACCGATGAACCAATTCAGATCTATCACGAGACAAAAGTTTCGCAAAAAGAAGTTGAAACCCTGATTCTGAAGCTTAGAGATGGATTGGATGGCAGAAACACACTGGAAACAACCCTGCCTAGACTACAAACCGTCTACAATTGGCTGATTGCTCCCATCAAAGCAGATCTGGCAAAGCGGAATGTCAAAACGCTCGTCTTTGTCCCAGATGGAGCATTACGGGCGATTCCTATGTCGGCACTGCATGACGGCACACAGTTCTTGATCGAGCAGTACAGTGTCGCCATTACACCCGGATTACAGTTACTTTCGCCAAAACCTTTGAATACAGAGCGATTAAATGCACTGGTCGCAGGACTCACCGAAGCTCGATCGAACTTTCAAGCCCTCCCTGCGGTCAAAACTGAAGTCCGAGCGATTCAGAAAGAATTACCGAGCGAAGTTTTACTAGATAGTACTTTCACGACTGAGAAGTTTGAAAATCGATTGTCACAAGCTTCATTCCCGATTGTGCATCTCGCAACACATGGTCGATTTGGTTCGCGCAAGGAAGACACCTATATTTTGACTTCCGACGGGCAGATCAATATTACCGATCTCAGCAGTGTGCTACAAACCATTGATTTGTCAAAACAGCGATCGCTAGAATTGCTCGTTCTGAGTGCCTGTGAAACCGCACAAGGCGATCCCCAATCAGTACTTGGGCTAGCTGGAATCGCGGTGCAATCAGGAGCGCGCAGTACCGTTGCCACCCTATGGCGCGTCAATGATGAAGCTTCAGCAAAACTGATGGAAGTCTTCTATGCTGAGCTAGCAAAAATTAATCAAACAGGCATCTCAAAAGCTGAAGCCCTCCGTCGTGCCCAGCTTGCAATTCTCAAAGATCCGACGTATGAGCAGCAACCCTTTTTCTGGGCACCGTATATCTTGATCGGCAATTGGACGTGAGTTAGCTTCAAGCGCATCTGCATAACCCCTCCTGCTTTAGAACTAAATCGAATGAGTGAGCCGGAGGAACCGTTGTGGTTGAAGAACTTTACACACCTGAACAACTCGATCGATTACATCAACAGTTGTGGCACTGTGTTTTGCAATTTGCAAATATCTCTGCGACCCAAGAGCGCACTCGGATCGCAAGAGATCTCCATGATTCTCTCGGTCATGCCCTGACTGCTCTAAACTTTCAGCTACAGACCGCCATGAAACTCTGCCAACCTAATCCTACAGAAGCTCAAGGGTTTCTAACTGAAGCGCATCGTCTCGTTGCGATCGCAACTCAAGAAATGCGCGACTCTGTTCGGGTGCTTCGAGATGATGCGATCGAAACGCAACCGTTTGAAACTTTAATCGACGCTCTCATCCAAGATTTCTACCAAACGACTCAAATCCTTCCCAGTTTTGAAAGTAAAGCTTTACTTCCTGAATCTCTCAAAATTCCTATCTACCGCATCATTCAAGAATCACTCAACAACATTCGGAAATATGCACAAGCAACAGCCGTCCAGATTCAAATCGAAACCACTTCTACTCAAGTTTTGCTCACCGTCCAGGATAATGGTCGAGGCTTTGATCCAAATACGATCGCAACGGGCTACGGCTTAAAAGGAATGCAGGAGCGAGTCGCACTCCTACAAGGCACACTTCAGATTAGGACTCGACCGAGCGAAGGATGCTGCATCATGACAACAGTTCCAATGCAGATCCTTCCTAAAGTCGAGATTGGCGACTGGCAACCGCTTAATTTAGATAGCTGGTCGCTCTAGAACTTTCGTTGGACGCTTCTCCAACAGAAGATTGAACTATCACCCCGCTGCGATCGCTTAACCAAATTTTGGTTCACAATCAGTGTAGTCGCATTTAAATTTCTCCGCCATGATCACTTCGTTTTTACTCGTCACATTACTGATCACATCCTGGCGGCTGATAAAACTTGCACAACTCAATCGTCAATACCAGCAACTCATTCATCAGAGCTATCCAGATTTAGGGCAATCGATCGCAGCCTTGAATATTCAACTCCAAGCCGCTTACAAGCTTTGGAACCTTGACCCAGTTCAAGCAATGCGGTTACTCCATGAAGCTTATAGCTTAAGTTCTAGCCTCATGCAGGACATCCGCCAAACAGTCAAAACTCTAAACTCTCCCTATCCAAAATCCAAGATCCAAGACCCAAAATCGTATGAAGATTCGCTTACTTCTCGTCGATGATCAAATGCTAGTTCGTCAAGGTTTGAAAGCAATGTTGAGCTTAGAACCTGACTTCGAGATTGTCGGCATGGCAGAGCATGGAGAAGCCGCGATCTCACAGTTTGAGCAATTACAGCCTGATATTGTTCTCATGGATGTGCGAATGCCTGTAATGAACGGTTCAACTGCAACTCAGATTCTTTGCGAAAAATTTCCTGGAACGAAAGTGCTTGTTCTGAGTACCTATGACGAAGATCAAGACGTAGCCGCAGCCATTCGAGCCGGAGCAAAAGGATATTTACTCAAAGATACGCCCTCCGAAGAGCTAGCAACCGCGATTCGGAGTATTCATCAAGGCTATACCCAACTCGCCCCTGGAATTCTAGAACGAATTGCTTATTCACCTAAACCAGAAGCCATTCCAACAGAATTCTTACACTTAACGACGAGGGAGCTAGAGGTCGCTCGTCTGGTTGCAATCGGCGCGACAAATCAAGAAATCGCTGACCAACTCTTTATCTCTCAAAGTACGGTTAAAACTCATGTCAACAATATCTTTAACCGTCTCAATCTCAAAAATCGATCGCAATTAGCAATCTTTGTAAACTCCGCCCTCAAGTAATTTCCTCAAGACGATGCACAATAAACTCTCTTGGCTCATTGCCCCAATTCTAGTGCTTGCTCCTCTCTTGACGGCTTCAGTTCGATCACAATCGATTCCTCAGAATACTCCAATTCTTCGAGACGGGGTGCCAGACCGGAAAATCTCTCCAGAAGAACCGACTCAACTTCCTGCGATCGAGCAACTTCTCCCACCGCCTGCCGAAATCCCAACTGAAACTCCGACAAACATTCCCGATACTATCTTCGTAAAGCGCTTTGAAATCTTAGGCAGTACTATCTTCAGCGCCGATGACTTCGCAAAAATTACTACAGAATACACGAACCGGAATCTAAGTTTTGCTGAACTGCAAGAAGTGCGATCGCGAATTACCAAACTCTATGTCGATCGTAAATATGTGACTTCTGCCGCAGTGCTTCCACCTCAAGCGCTTGCAGATAACGTTGTCAAAATCCAAATTATTGAAGGCACAGTTGACGAAATTAATGTAGTCGGAACTCGTCGGCTCAAACCTAGCTATATTCGTAGTCGAGTCGGGCTAGCGACTCAAAAGCCATTAAATGTCGATCGCTTACTCGAGCAATTGCAAGTGTTGCAGCTTGACCCACTGCTAGCGGGTATTTCAGCCGACTTACAAGCAGGCACAAAACCGGGAAGTAGCGTTTTACAAGTCACCGTTGGTGAGGCGAAAACACTCACGATTAGCCCCTCCCTAGATAATGCTCGATCGCCTAGTGTCGGAACGCTCCGTCGTCAGCTTGAAGCGTCGCAAGCCAATCTTCTAGGCTTCGGCGATAGTCTCAAAGTCGGCTACTCCAACACCAATGGGAGTAATAGCGTTGATCTGAACTATACAGTCCCACTCAATCCTCGCAATGGGACTCTTCGATTTGCTTATGGCAGAAGCCGAAGTACTATCATTGAAGAACCGTTTGATGTTTTAGACATCACTTCTCGATCGCGCTATTACGAACTCACCTATCGCCAACCGATCATTCAGCGTCCTACGACTGAATTTGCTATGGGACTCACCTTCTCGCGTCAAGAAAGCGAGACAGAGCTTGGCATCGACAATATTGGTCCTTTCCGCCTCTCACCGGGAGCCGATGAGCAAGGACGCACGCGAATTTCAGCTTTGCGATTTTTCCAAGACTATGTTCGCCGCAGCGATCGACAGGTCTTTGCTGCGCGATCACAGTTTAGCGTTGGAGTTGGCTTATTTAATGCGACTCAAAATAGTGATGCGCCGGATAGTAACTTTTTCGCATGGCGAGGTCAAGCCCAATGGACAAGGCTTTTAGCTCGCGACACATTACTCCTTGTGCGCGGAGATCTGCAACTGAGCGATCGTGCTTTAGTCCCACTCGAACAGATTGGCATTGGTGGGTCGGAGACGGTTCGCGGATATCGTCAAGATGCGCTGCTCACAGATAACGGGCTACTTTTCTCAACAGAGCTACGCTTACCAATTCTTAGAACTCGTAATGGACTACTACAACTGACTCCTTTTATTGATGTGGGCACAGGTTGGAATCGCAAAGGAAATAATCCTGAAACTAATCCTTTAGTTGGAACTGGACTCGGGTTACTCTGGCGACAAGGGGACAATTTTTCGGCAAGGCTCGACTGGGGAATTCCTCTGATGTCAATCGAGTCTGATCGCCGAAGCTTGCAAGAGAAGGGGATTTATTTCTCGATTCGTTATAGTCCCTCGTTTTAGTCATGTTTTAGACCGTTAGCCGAGCCATTCACGGGAGCGATCGACGATTTGCAAAATCTATGATCAGTCTAACAGATATCTTGACGGCACAAAGGAATAAACCCGAAGCAAGTAGGGATGCCAACAGCATCCCTACTCTAGGGCTTTATCGAACAGCAAGGAAGCCTGCGATCGCAGACGATGCAAGAGAAGAGAGCGCTGCCCCAAACAACCACCAAGCTGCACCCGCTGCCATCTTCTGAGTTTCGATCGCTTGCTGGTGTGCCTGATGCTGGATCTGCTTCAGTCGCCGTTGCGTTTCCTGCTGGATGGACTCGGCGCGACCGAGGACATTATCTCTCGCTGCTTCAATTTGATCGACAATGCGATTCGCATCTGCTTGGGAGATATTAGAGTTGGAACTCAACACGGCAATAAGTGTGCCGCGATCGAACTGACTTAAGCGAGTTTGCAACGCTTCGATGCCAGATGCTGGATCATCAAACAGTGTAATGAAATCTCGCTGAATTCCTTCATAGTTCAACTCTGGACGATTCAAGGAGTTCAAGTAAGTGCGAACCTGATCGAACACGCCATCAATCAAAGACTGGAAGCGTTGTTGAAGCTGCTGAACTTGTTCAACCATGCGATCGCGCACAGATAGAACTTGATCAATAATTTGATTCGCCTCGTCTTCAGTGATGTCCTTGCGCTGTGCCAACAAAGCGACCAATGTCGCACGATCGACCTTAGAAAGACGATCGCTCAAATCTCCCAATCCAGCCCGTGGATCATTCAGCAATTGCTGTAAATCACGCTTGATGCCTTCAGGATTGAGTTCTTCTTTGTTGGTGTTTCTGAGATAGTTTTCGAGCGTTTGCTCAAAGTTCACGGCTCTTTGCTGAACTCGGCTCACATAACGACGTGGCGCATTGATCAGATTACGAATCGCCGATTGCACCTGGTCGATCGCTTGGTTCACTTGCTCCTCGGTTAAATCGCCGCGCTGACTGAGCAACTTCACCAATGTTTCGCGATCGATGTGGGATAGTCGTTCTCGCAATGCCGCAGTCCCTTGTTGAGGATCAGAAAGCAATGTGGTTAAGTCGCGCTGAATGCCTTCTGGATCGAGTTCTTCTAAGTTCGTGTTGCGGAGATACTGAGCGAGCGCCTGAGTCGTTTCCTCGTATTGTTGCTTCGCTCGATCAGCAAGTTGGCGCGGTGTCCGCAAAATGCTATCTCGGATCGATTCAATCTGATCGAGAATCTGATTCACTTGTTCTTCGCTCAAGTCCTCTCGTTGACTCAATAGCCCAACTAAAGTATTGCGATCGAACTGAGACAGCCGTAATCTCAAAGCAGAGAGTCCTACTTGTGGATCGTCAAACAACAAGCGAATCTCACGCTCGATCTCGTCCGGGTTCAATTCATCCCGATTTGTGTTGCGGAGATAGTCTTCAACACGCTGCCGAAGTTCGTTTACTCGTTGTTGGGCTTGATCGCGCAGACTTTGAATCGACTGAAGCGCTTGTTCCCGTAAACTCGCAATTTGATTTGCCAGTTGAGTCACTTCTTCTTCACTCAAGTCCTCACGCCCTTGTAGCAAGCTTCTGAAGCGATCTTGATCCAAATTGCTAAAGTAATTCTGTAGCGTATCGAGATCGACATCTGGATTGTTGAGAAGTTGCTGAATTTCCTGTTGAATGTTGTTCTCGTTCAGCTTTGATTTCTCTGTCGATCGCAGATAGCTTCCGAGTTGCTCTTGAAGGGTTTCCAGTCGTTCTGCGGCTTCGGCTTTGCGGGCAGTTTCCAGCACCTCTTGCCGCACTGTTTCCATTATCTCAGCCGATTCCTGAACGAGAGCAGGACTGAGATCGCCCCGTTGAGTGAGCAGATTCGTAAAGTTGCTTAAGTTCAATTCTTCAAGCTGCCAACGGATCTCAGCAGGATTTGCTTGGGGATCATAGATGAATTCGTGAAACTCTTGGGGCAAAGAAAATCGATTGAAGTACCAGGGCAACGCACCCAAGACGAACCCTTCCACATCTGCTTTAATTGTATTGCGCCGAGCAGGAAGAACATTCGTCGATTCTGATGCAGTCGAATCTGCTACCTTGCCTAAGATTCGCTGCAATTGACCTGAAATGTTTTCAACGTCGAGATCTGACAAGTCAACTCGATTCTGCACAACTGCCAACAGAGATCCCATTCCAAGCTCTACCGCTCGTTCTCCAAGCGACGGCTGTTTCTTGCCTGAGTTCTCTCGAATCAATTGCTCTATTTGAGGATACAGTTCGCTCGATTGCAATTCTTCTGGCGTTGCTGTACTCACTAAATCTAGCAATCGATCAGAGACTTTAGAGGAAGATTTTTGCACCGACTTGAAGGCAGACTGAAGCCGATCGGCAATGCGATCGACATCCTCTTTAGAAAGATCAGTCCGCTCACGAATCAAGTTAACGATAGTATCTCGATTCAGATTCTTTAGCAGATCACTGTCTGATAAATCGCTAAGATCAGCATTCTTGAGAATCTTTTCAAACTGTTCGCCGATTTCATCAAAGTTAAGCTGAGAAATTGGCAGACTCGCTAATGAACGAGTCAGCGTCTGCTGAATTGCGGCTGGATTGATTCCCGATGTTAATTCTTGACGGACAACTGCTGCAATTTCTTCTGCGGTCGAAACAGCCTGATTCTTTGCTACATTTGCCCCAATTGCGGTACTCGCAGCCCCCATGATGCCCTGCACCCCAGACGTTGCTGCACTGATAAATGATCCAAGCAGTGAGCCTAAAGCATTTGAGCCAAGCCAGACCAATAGTGTGAAGTAGGTAGACCACACAACAACACCCACGATCGCGCCTAGTGTTGTACTATTCACTAAGCTAAGCTTAACTGCAAGAAAATTTGCAGCAAACAGCGCGATCGAGACGCTGACTAAGACAAATAGACCTAACTTGGTTTCAATCCCCCGAACTGCATGACCCAAACTTTCTGATTCACCTGTATCTTTCGGGGTTCCGGGCGTGGCGACAAATGCGACCGCTAGATTGGTGAGCAGAAATTGGAACGCGAACGCCATCACCAAACCCGAAAACAATGCCAGTAAAAACTGAGGAATCGAGAATAAAAACTCTTCTTCGATAATAGCAATTCCTGGCTCAACTGACACCTGAGCAACTTGTAAAAGCGGATTGCCTAGTTCTAATATCATGATTAAACTCTGAAATATCTCATTGACTACATTCATGCCAAGAGAAGTCAGAGGGCATCCAACCTTCTAACTTCTCAGTTTACTCAATTCGCACGCTATCGATGACCAAACCACTTCGATGCGATCGCACCAAATGCCGCGCCCACGACAGGGTTACTCAAAAACTTCACCAACGCAGGCTGATCCGCTAACACTTCATGGAAGATGTCGGGATGATTGTGATAGACAAAGCTTGCCAGTTTACTTACATCATCCGCACTCATCCGATTCGGGTGGTGCGTCGAGAGTCCAAGCTGGCGTTCGAGGTCGCGATCGTGAATTCCTCGCTTCTTCAAATGACTGAAAAATTCCCGTGCCACATCATCCCGCTCATTGGGCTTGATTTGCGCGATCGCTTTTTGCAGTTCGGGTTCCATCTGGTTAGGCGGAACTTGATTCGGATTGAACGAACGGCTGAACAATTGATGCCGCTCATCGCGGGTTGAACGTTGAGCAAAATCATCAAAGCTTTGATAATCTTGGGCGCTGCTGTTCTCATCTATGCTTTCTGTATTGCCACCTGCAAGATCTTGCATGACTTGGCGTTTGTATGCGTCACTACTAGACATCGGTTATCTCCTGAGTCAAATTGCAAAAAAAACTAACTAGCAGATTGGTACTGAATCTGACGAGATTGCTCATCATAGCGGGCTGTCAAGATCAACTGTTTATCGGGCGCATAGACCAAGACCGTCAAATCTTGATTGGGGAAGTTTTTGTGGAAACCTTGGGTCAGCGATCGCGCCAACTCTCTCACTTCAGTCGGACGCACTTGCGAAGAAATCACAACGCCGAGCTTATTGTTATCTCGCACATAAGCATCCTTGATCAAGCCGCGACTTGTCGTTACCGCCCAATCCCCAAAATCTTGACCCACTGCGGAATTTCCGTGCTCAAGCTGACTGTAGCTCTGAGTCATTGGGGCTGAATTAATTGCCGGAGGTTCCTTTGCCGTTGCTGCACCGCACGCTGTCGTAAATAAAACTACGAGAACTAGTGCAATTGCAGTCAGAACCTTTCGACTGTGTTGAACAATGTTCATAGTAAGTATCTCCTTGAGTCAAAACATCAAATAACACTGAAACAATGTAGGCAGAAATTGATCCGCCTGCATTAGTACTGCCAATGGGCAGCAACACCTTCTTTCCGAACACCCAAACTCCCGTATTGATTACCAGATAGCGAAACTGTCCTTCATCATCAACGAGTACATCATCGACTTAGCCAACTTTATCCTCTCTAGAATAGAGATCGAGTCCAATCATGTCGTCTTGATCAAAATATGTCCGATAATCGGAATCGAAGTCTTTGATTCTATGCAGCGCCATTTTTCATTACATAATTATGTATAGTAATTGATCTGCTTTTACTTAAGATTAAAGAAGGTCAACTGGGAGAATTCACCTGCCTTTAGTTACATTCAATACTTTTTGAGCAAGGACTAACTGTAAAGCAGCACAAAGGCATCAACCTTTTATGTTCTGAGAAATTCGATAATTCGACTCTAGCAAAAGATAGATGAGCCAGAGCGGAGCGGGTAACTATCTTGAACGTAAGAACAGTCAGTTTACTTGAGATTAATCCTGAAAAAGCTTTTGCTGATTGAAAATTGATTACTTTGGTTCTGAGAAAATCCCTTTGAGAGACAGGTCATGAATTCGTTAAAGTTACGCTCCGAAGACTGTTCTGCTTTCGGCTCACTCGTACTATGGTACCTTGAACAAAATCCGCACACCAATATGAGTCAACTTGCCAAACAAGTCAAGATCTCGCGGGCAGGACTGGGTTGGATTTGTCGTAAAGAAAGTAATCCCGATGAGGAAACAGCTAGAAAAATTGCTCAGATTATTGGGATTGATTTGGTAGTAGTCGCGCGACTAGTGCATGAGAATAAACTTGAAAGGTTGGCGAATCGGACTCAATTGAACTATGAAACAAAGTTTAGCACCGATTCAGTTCAAATTCCGATTCCTAAAGAAGATGCGATCGCAGGCTTAAATACAGTGTACCAAGCCTTTCATATGGTCACGAGAACCGTGCCGGAAATCGAGAAACCAACAGAATTTCAGATTTATAAACAAGCGTATGAAATCGTGAAGCGACAGTTCTTGAGCCGGAAAATCTCTCGAAGGCAACGGTCTAGACTCGCAGGATAGCAGTCTACTTCTGTCTCTTCAGTTCTGCCTGGGGGCTTCAACGAGTCGCTGTCATATGAATGGCGGCTATCGTTTGATCGTTTCTTCTCAGAACGTCTCAGCAGACCACACATCCTGCCAGGTATCAGGAATGTCCTGAGTCAGAAGCACATCAATGCGATCGCAGTAAAGTTGAGCCGTTCGGTCTTCGGGATGGATGTCGAGGACTTGTTTAAAGCAAGCTTTCGCCTCCGAAAAAGCACGATCCTGGTAGTAAGCAATTCCTCGCTCAAAGTCAGACAAAGTACGGAGTTTTAGCGCGCGCACCGCTTCAATTTCGGCATTTAGCACTTCATAGACTGCGATCGATTCAGTGCGACCCTTGACTAAAGTATTGACAAGAAAACGGACTTGATAAGATTCAGGATTGCTCAATTGCTCCAGGGTTTGACCTGTGACGAGTAGAGCGCTGCCGTAGATTTTTGTTAACCCTTCTAAACGCGAAGTCAGATTGACATTATCCGAAAAAGCATCGCCCTGAATTCGATTGTTTTCTCCAACCATGCCGAGCATCATGTGCCCCACATGAATCCCAATCCCAATCTGAATCGGACGATCGCCTCTCGCAAGCCGTTGCTGATTGTACTCCCAAACGCGCTGATGCTTAGCAATCCCGGCAGCGATCGCATCGTCTGCACCATCGGGAAAGACTGCCATCATGCCGTCTCCTAGAAATTTCACAATAATGCCATAGTGATTCCGAATTTCAGGACTCACGCGCCTGAGGTACGCATTGATAAAGTCAAAGTTCTCTCGTGGAGTCATGTTCTCAGAAATCGTCGTAAAAGAGCGAATATCACTAAACATCACTGCCATTGTTTTACTGACAAAATCCCCAAGCTGCACATCAATTACACTATCCTTTCGCAAAAATTGTAAATACTCCTCTGGGAAAAATCGAGCAAGAGAATCTTTCAAGCGTTCTAGTTCAGCCTCTCGAACTTTGACAGTCTTCACCATTTGCGTAAAGACGCGGGCGAGTTGTCCAAGCTCGTCTGAGCGATCGACAACTTCATCTAAATGATTGCCCTCAAATTGATTCTGCTCTACCGCAAAAGCAGCATCCGTAATTTTGTTGACCTGCTGAATGTAGAGTGCCTGTTCCTCGTTTTCCTGGCGGAGTTGTGCTTCTGCTTCTTGGCGTTTGAGTAAGTTTGTGTAGGCTCTAGAGTGATAGCGGATTCTCGCAAGCAGTTCAACGCGATCAGGAAGTTTTACGAGATAATCGTTTGCACCCGATTCAAATGCTTGAGCTTTGATGATTGGATCTTCTTTACTCGATAGTACAATCAGCGGAATTTGATGAGTCGGAGCATCGGACGATCGTAGAAGTTTGACCAGCAGCAATCCCTCGATTTGTGGCATTACTAAGTCTTGTAGAATGACGGTTGGCTGATGAGCTTCTACCATTTTGAGCGTCTGAAGCGGATTATTGCAGGAGTAGAAGCGAATATCAGACTCGGACGCAAGCATTTGCTCTACGGCTTCCGCAATAATCGTCTGATCATCAATTAATAAAACGGTAATGGGTTCGCTCATGAGTGCTTTTTAATTAAATGACGGGCGATTTCTGTGGGGTTCCAAACTTCTACTGCGGCTTGTAGCTCGATCGCGGCTTTTGGCATTCCATAGACTACGCTACTGATTTGATCTTGAGCGATCGTGTACCAGCCCTGTTGGTGTAGCACACTTAAGCCCTCGGCTCCGTCACGTCCCATTCCAGTTAGTAAAATCGCTGTTCCAGGAGTGCGCCAGTATTGTCCTAAGCTTTTAAACAGGACATTAACCGATGGACGATAGGGATAGTAAAGCGGTTCTTTGATATAGGTTAGCGTGCGATTGACTTGCATCGCGAGATGGTCATCGGTACAGGCAACGAGTGCCGTCCCCTGTGTCGGAGATTCTCCAATCTCTGCTTTCTTTACAACAATTGCGGTTTGATCATTGAGCCAGTCGATTAACCCTTCAGCAAATTGAGCATCAATATGTTGAACAATCAGAATTGCCGCATCAAAGTGGGTCGGCAGAGGAGCAAGAATCGTCGCAAGCGCTTTAGGTCCGCCTGTCGAAGCCCCAATCGCGACCAAATGAGGTGCATTTGAGAAAGTGGGAAAAACAGTCGGAACGGTCGGAACGATTGAAGTGAGATGAGCCGATTTGCGGATCAGCTTCTCGATCGTAGAAATTTTTCGAAGCAGTGCCTGTGTCATTGCAGGATCACCATAGCTGCCAAGAATCGGCGTATTTACTGCATCCAAAGCGCCATAGCTCATCGCTTCAAACACTTTCGCTGCACTTTGTTTGATGTCGGCAGTCACAATCAAAACGGCACAGGGAGACTTCTGCATAATCTGTCGAGTCGCCTCAATTCCATCCATCACAGGCATAAACAGATCCATCAAAATCAGATCTGGCGTATTCTGAACACACTTTGAGATCGCTTCTGCCCCATCCTTTGCGACCCAAACAACCTGATAGTCAGCGACAGATAGCAGCACTCGCCGTATCGCCTCAATCGCAATCACCATATCGTTTACAATCGCAATTCTCATAGCGCTCTACTCACCCACTAAATCTGTGACGGCTCGGATTAATGTATCATCATGAAAGCTACTTTTCGTTAGGTAGTAATCTGCTCCTGCTTCTAAGCCTTGAATACGATCTTCTTCGCGATCGCGGTACGAAACAACAATCACTGGAATAGACTGAAATCTCGAATGTCGTTTGATCTGTTTGATCAAGTCAATCCCATTCATTCGCGGCATATCAATATCGCTGATGACCAAATCATATGGAGAAGCTCTCAACGCATTCCAGCCTTCGACTCCATCGACTGCAACATCGACGATATAGCCATGATTTTGTAAAAGCTTGCGTTCTAGCTCGCGCACGGTGATCGAATCATCAACGACGAGGACTCGTTTCGTATCTCGATGTTGCTGCTGTAATCGTACTTCTCCAACTTTTGCAGGTCGTGTCGTCTGTAGAAGCCGATTGAGCGAGCGCATTAAGTCTGAGACATCGAGAATCAAAACTAAGGAACCATCATTCATCAATGCTGCTGCACTCACATCCTGTACTTTGCCGAGGCGCGGATCGAGCGGACGCACGACGAGTTCTTTTTCTCCCAAACAACGATCGACGATTAAGCCATAGGTTCCTGACTGATCGCTGAGTATCACCACCCAGTAGCACTCAGAAATCGCAGTTGGCGGAGGCAGGTCTAGCACTTGATACAAGGGAACTAGCCCAATGTTGCTTTGATTCAGGGTGAAGTATTGCCGATTTTCGACGGTAGAAATCTCTGACTGCTTTAGCGTGATAATCTGATCAATACGCGATAGCGCAAAGGCGTAGCTCTCTCCTGCAACTTCGACAAGTAGGGTACGCACGACCGATAGAGTCAGCGGAAGCTGAAAATAAAAGCTCGTTCCTTTTCCAGGTTGAGAACTCACTCGTACTGTGCCGCCAACTTCTTGAGTCATGCTTTTGACGATATCTAAGCCAACTCCTCGACCAGAGAGTTCTGTGACCTGCTGCAATAGTGGAACGAGTTGCCGAGTGGCGATCGCCTGCTTGACTTGGGCAATGTCGATGCCTGCTCCATCATCCCGAATCGATATCGCTAGCATTCCGCCTCGATGGATGGCTTCGAGTTGAATCGTTCCTTCTACAGATTTACCTGCTGCGATGCGTTCTTCAGGGGCTTCAATTCCATGATCAATTGCATTGCGGAGAATATGAGTAATGGGGGCTTCTAATCGCGAGAGAATGTCTCGATCGACAGAGGTTGATTTACCGATGATTTCTAGTCGCGCTTGTTTGTTGAGACTACGCGCGAGATCGCGCACCATGCGAGGAAAGTTCTGCACGCCTTCCTCAAAGGGTCGCATATGAGAAGTAATGACTTCCTGGTAAAGACGCTCGGATAAATTGGTGGTACGACGAATAAAATCTTCGAGTTCTGATAAGCGATCGCTGAGGAGATTTCGGCATTGCTGCTCCTGCTGGCGAACTGTTTCAAATAACGCTTGAGTCACTTTATCCGACATCGCATTTACATGCGGCTCTAAGGTTTCTAGAGTCGTTGAGAGTTCAATTTGTCGCGATCGTACCTGCCTCAAGCTATCCGCAAAACCAGGTAAAGCATTTGCCTCAATCAGCGATTCTCCTGCCAGTCCCATCATACGAGTCAGATTATCTGCACTCACCCGCACAACTCGCTGAGAAGAGGGAGCACTATCCTGAGTTGATGAGTCAGACGAGTTCAGTTCTTTGCCATTTTGAATCGGAGAAAGCTGATTCAGGTTGAGACTCTGCTGCGGCGATGCTATCGGGAGTAAGGCAACATCAGAGACTTGTGCGGGGGATTGTCGTAGGGTTTGAATGCTCGATTGTACAGCCGCGATCGCGGCTTGGTGGTGCTCGATCCAGTTCGGTAAGTCCTGATCACTGACTTGGCTAAGATACTGCAAGAGATCAACACCACTCAACAATGAATCAACTAGTTCAGCAGTCAGGATTAAGCTACGATTCTGAGCTGCGACAAAGCAATCTTCCAT
>JALOOO010000324.1 GCA_025454375.1 Leptolyngbya sp. Prado105
AGTTCCAAAATGTCACCTTTTCGTAAATTTCAGCGATCGATAAGGTGACATCAACAGATTTGAGGTGAATTTGAGTATCTTGAGCATCAAACTGATCAATCTGCCATTGTTTCGGTTTTGTTTTGTAAAAATGATCGATCGCGATCTGATTTTGATCAATTAGAAGATATTCTTGAAAGGTTGGAATCGATTGGTAAAGTTTGAATTTGTCTTTTCGATCAAGCTTTGCGGCTGAATCCGGAAGAACTTCGATAATGACCTGTGGATTGGCGATCGCGGTTTTATAATTCTTATAAAACTCTGGCTTTCCAAAAATCACCATCAAATTCGGATAACGGACTTTTTTAAATTGTGGAATCCAAACTTTAATATCTATGACGAAAAGCTCGTAACTTTGTTGTCTCAGCGCCTGATTTAGCAGACAACAGCAATTCCCGCAGATGAGATTATGATGAACTGTTCCACTAGATTTAGGCGTAATCAGTCCCGCATCATAATGACTCCTGAATTCTGCATCTGCTTCTAAATCCAGGTATTCTTCTGGTGTGAAAAGCCTTGCAGCCATCGGGAAGACTCCTAAAGAGAATGCCTGCTAGATCGCGTTCAAACTTCCTAGCAGGCATCAAATTGTTTTGTTCAAACTCGATTTAGAACAAGCCGAGGGTCAAACCCTGGCTAACAGGCATGATTGCGCCAATTCCAAGCCACATCGTGACGAAGGTTCCAAATAAGAACACTGCCATCGCAACCGGGCGACGGAAGGGGTTTTGGAACTTGTTTACGTTTTCGATAAACGGAACCGCAATCAATCCCAAGGGCACAGAACCCATCAAGACCACACCCAAGAGCTTGTTCGGCACCAAGCGCAGAATGTTAAACACAGGATACAAATACCACTCAGGCAAAATTTCCAACGGAGTCGCAAACGGATTCGCAGGCTCACCATTCATGGAAGGGTCAAGCACCGCCAAACCCACACAAAGCGCGATCGTGCCTAAAATCACGACCGGGAAAATATACAGCAAATCGTTGGGCCAAGCAGGTTCACCGTAATAGTTGTGACCCATACCTTTCGCCAACTTAGCACGCAATTGAGGATCGCTCAGATCCGGCTTCTTAATCGTTGCCATTTAACGGAGGCTCTCCTAGTTCTAGAGATCAGCAGAGACAAAATTTGGACTTTGATTCCATCTTACGGTTGAATCCAAAATCCAAAATCTAAAATTCATTACAACGGACCCGAAATCCCTTGCTTCCGAATCATCAGGAAGTGCGCCAACATAAAGACGGCGATTAGCCAAGGTAAAACGAAGGTATGAGCGCTGTAATAGCGAGTCAGAGTCGATTGCCCAACGCTTGCGCCACCCCGCAGCAAGTCCGCAATCAGAGTACCCACAACCGGAATCGCTTCAGGCACACCGGATACGATTTTCACCGCCCAGTAGCCGACTTGATCCCAAGGCAAGGAGTAGCCAGTCACCCCAAAAGAAACGGTGATCACCGCTAAGATAACGCCAGTTACCCAGGTCAATTCGCGGGGCTTTTTGAAGCCACCCGTCAAATAAACGCGGAACACATGCAGAATCATCATCAGCACCATCATGCTGGCAGACCAGCGGTGGATGGAGCGAATCAGCCAGCCGAAGTTGACTTCGTTCATGATGTACTGAACGGAGCTAAACGCTTCGGCAACAGTCGGCTTGTAGTAAAAGGTCATTGCGAATCCAGTCGCAAACTGGATCAAAAAGCAAACTAGCGTAATCCCGCCCAAGCAGTAGAAGATATTGACATGGGGAGGCACGTACTTGCTGGTTACGTCTTCGGCAAGCGCACCCACTTCGAGGCGCTCATCGAACCAGTCATACACATTTGCCATAAAGCAAGCGTTCCTAAAAAAATGATTGCTGTTCATAAAAAATGTAACATATGGGAACGCTCCATTTCATCGTGGAAAAGGCAATTTATCAGGGTTTCTAAGACCTCGATATTATGTTGAGCTTCCAAAACAGCTTCATGAAGAATTATTTCATTCTGAGAAGTTTCTGTGAGTTCCCCTGATCTCACTCGTTGTGAATCATGCTTGAAATGGGCAATATCATCGGCTAAATTTGGCGCTACTATAACAATCGCTATGGAAAAACGATTCATTTGGGTTCGCTCACTTACGATTGTTGGTTTGTCGATCGCGGCGGCGCTGCTGTTTTTGGCGGCTCCAGCAAGGGCGCTGACGGAGGAGCAGAAGTTAATTAATGAAGTATGGCGGATTATCGATCGCGGCTATGTCGATCCGACTTTCAACCATAAAAACTGGTGGGCACTCAGAGAAAAATACCTGAGGCAGCCTTCCGCCAATCGAGAAGCGACTTATGGCGTGATTAGTCAAATGTTGGCGGTTTTGGATGATCCGTTTACAAGATTGCTTAAGCCCGATCAGTATCGTAGTCTGCAAACTAGCACCTCAGGAGAATTAACGGGAGTTGGCTTGCAAATTGCGCTGGATATGGATACTAAGCGGTTGAAAGTGATTTCGCCCATTGTTGGGTCGCCTGCGGCAACAGCGGGAATTTTGGCAGGAGATAGCATTCTCGAAATTAACGGTGTGACAACCGAAGGTCTGAGCCTGGATGAAGCGGCAGAAAAAATGCGCGGCGCAATTGGGAGTCATGTCACACTCACTGTTTTGCGAGAAAAAGAAGAACGAGAGTTTGATTTGGTGCGCGATCGAGTGGAATTAAATCCGGTCGTGGCAGAATTGCGTCCGCAGCCGAATGGGGCGAAGGTTGGATATTTGCGATTGAGCCAATTTAATGCAAATGCAGCACTGGAGTTGACCCATGCGATCGCAAAATTAGAACACCAGGGAGCCGATCGCTATATTCTCGACTTGCGAAATAATCCAGGCGGATTGTTAAATGCAGGAATTGAGATTGCCAGGTTGTGGATTGATGAAGGCGCGATTGTCTACACCGTCAATCGGCAAGGGACGTTGGGAAGTTTTGAGGCGACTGGAAAAGCGCTAACGAACGATCCATTAGTCGTTTTGGTGAATCAAGGAACGGCGAGTGCGAGTGAAATCTTGGCAGGAGCGCTTCAAGATAATTCACGCGCAACAATTATTGGGGAGAAAACCTTTGGCAAGGGGTTGATTCAATCGCTGTTTGATCTATCCGATGGATCGGGATTAGCGGTAACGGTTGCGAAATATGAAACGCCGAATCATACCGATATCAACCGCTTAGGAATTCAACCTGATCGAGTGGTGCCAATCGACCCATCTTTTACAATGGATCAACTCGGAAGCGAATCAGACTTGCAATATCAAGCCGCGATCGCATCGTTTTCAGATTCGCTGGTTGCGGGAGTGAAGTGATGTCAATTTTGGATTTGCCGATATCATATGCAAATCCATCCCTAAGTTTTGCCTGCTGCAATCGAAAATTCTATGCCTGAGCGCGTTTATCACGATCCGTTACATGGTGCGATCGCGCTAGATCAGAGCGATCCGACGGAAGCCTTATTGATTCAGTTGATCGATACGCCTGCCTTTCAAAGGTTGCGGCGGATTCGGCAATTGGGTCCTGCGAGTTTGACGTTTCATGGGGCAGAAGGATCGCGGTTTACGCATTCTTTAGGGGTGTTGGCAGTCGCGAGGCGGGCATTCGATCGCATTGCACGCGACTATCCGCAATTGTTATCGCATCGAACGGTTTTGCTCTGTGCGGCATTGCTGCATGACATTGGACATGCAGCATTTAGTCATACAGCGGAAGAGGTTTTTGGGAGTGATCATGAGCTTTGGACAAGGCGAATTTTGCGCGAGTCGGAACCGATTCGGCATCTTCTTACCCAATTTTCGCCCAGTTTGATTGATCAATTGGACGCTGTTTTTCTAAAAAAATATCCGTTGCCGTTGATCTGGCAGTTGGTTTCGAGTCAGTTGGATTGCGATCGACTCGATTATTTGATGCGGGATAGTTATTTTACAGGTGCATCTTACGGACGCATTGATCTCGATCGCATTTTGATGGCGATGCGATATGACCCAGTGACGCAGCAATTAGTGGTGGCGAAAAAGGGACTTGCCGCGATCGAGCATTATCTGATCGTGCGGTATTTTATGTACTCTCAGGTTTACAACCATCATAAAAATATTGCAGCAACCTGGGTGTTACTCAAAATCTTTCAGCAAGCTAGATATCAGTTAAAACTTAGAAATTTAGAGGCGGATCAGAATGTTCGAGCTTGGCTGAATCAGGATTGCAATCAGATTGAATTATCTCAATATCTAGCAGGAGATGATGGAACATTTCTCTATCATTTGCAGCAGTGGCAATCGCATTCTGATCCGATTTTGGCAGATTTATCCAGGCGGTTTCTCGATCGAGATTTGCTCAAGGCTTTAGATATCTCGCAACTTCGCGAAAGTGATCGAGATTTACTGCTAGAAAAGGTTCGATATTGGACCACACAAGTCGGGTTAGATCAATCGATTTACTGTGGCTTGAGAATTGCTGTGAGCCGAGGATATACCCTGTACGATCGCGGAATTAATATTCAAACTATAGCTGGACTGCAAGAAATTGGAGAACTTTCCGCATTAGTGCAGACGTTAACGAAACCAATTCAAAAAGTTTGGTTAATCTACTTACGCGAGATTGATGCGAAAGTAAAAGATTTTGTTGAAAAAGTGCCTGCTTGAAAACTTTGTGATCTCGAAGCAGGCACTTTTTGTTAGAAACTAGAAACTAAATTGCGTCCGAATATTGCCCACAAAGACAGTCGGATTACTCTCGAAGTTGTTGGCATTGAAAATTGCGTAGAACGAAGGCACGATCGCAATATTCCTATTCAATGGATAGTAGTAGGACACTTCCAAATCGTACTGTGTCCCGCCATCGCCACCACCCGATAGTAAAAATTCTTGCCCATCGGTGTA
>JALOOO010000104.1 GCA_025454375.1 Leptolyngbya sp. Prado105
GGCAGAAAGTGATGCCATTTAAACAGGGAGTCAGTCGCCATTTAGAGCAAAGTCAGAGAAAATTGAGCTTCCCTACCCTACCATTTTTGCGACACAACCGATCAAGCCGTAATTGCTGGCGATCAAGCAACCAAAAGATATCACCGCTTTTCGCACGCTTGAACCGAGCAGGATAGAGCTTGCTGCTAATTTGGTCTGCTAACATCAGTGCTGGAAATCCTTCTGGAAACCGTTCTAATAGTTCAGCAAACGGAGAATCTGGTGCTTCGATCACTTGAATAAAGAAGCCTTCGTTCATAGCTCATTCAGGTTAAATGTTCGATCGACAATCACTCGGCTCGATTTTGCAGTTACCCAGAAGGACATGAGCCGTTACGTGGAGCAATCCGAATGCCAACAAAAGTGTTGCCTTCATAAAGAACAATTACCCAAAGCGTTGAGTCATAGTTCAGAAGGTAAGTTTCCCGCTCAGATTTAGCGCCTGCTCGAATCGCGATCGCTTCTAGCTTACAGTAGGGTGCTTTAAGAATTGCTCGTACTCTTGCTTTGCTTGTCGGCTCAGTTAGGCTCATCAGCTTCAAGATTTGATTGCGGTTGAGCAGTGCATCAGGAGCAATGATTTCTACACATTGATTTTCAATTAAATTCGGTGGGCGAGTGAGTGACAAGATAGATTGAGGATGAGATTCTCGCAGCAATCGAATCGCTGCGATCGCGATTGCAATTAGCACGATGATCACAATCCAAATTTGAAAGACTCGTTGCTTGGTAGATCGTTTCATAATACGATGACTGCGAACAGCAGTCCTGCAAATAGACTACACAGATTCCATAACAGTCTGCGATTCCAAGGTGCCAAGATAACTGTTGCAAGAACGCTAACACCACTGAGTGCGATCGCGATTCCGAGTAAAGTGAGTGATTGATAAGAGAAATAGGATTGAATGACATGATGAACTAGCAAACCAATAAAAAATGCAAACAATCGGGAAATTAGCAGCATTATTGTTGCCTCTTCCTGAAGTTTATCCGTGTGTTGGTTCAGAATTGGCTGTTGGTCAAATTCAGGCGATCGTTCTTCAATCTTTTCTAAAGAGGAAGAACGATGTGATTTTTCATGCTCATTCTTAACAATTGAACTAGCTGGTTCTACAGCAGAAGCATCTCGAACATCGCGATTTACTTCCTGAAGCTCTGAAGAATTGCCTTGTCTTTGAGAATTAATCTGATAGAGTGCTGCTACATCAAGCGACAGAACTCTTAGCAGTGATGCTTTAATCGATCGACTCCGCTGGTTAAGTAGAAGCTGTTTCTCAGTGACCTGTTTTTTAGGCGGATGAGAGCGCCGTTTTTGATTAGACATTTCTCTAGCTCCAATTTCAATAAATCACCACTGAACCTTGTTCAAGTGCTTAACATTTGCTAAATCGTAAATCGTCTAGAATCTCCTGAACAGTTTGATCAAGACACGGATGCCGCAACACTAGGCGTTGAATGATGAGATCAGCAACGATCGCAACTTCATCAGGAGCGATCGGAGTGCTTTCTGAATCGATTGCTGTCTGTTCAATGTAGACCAGCAGTTCCTCCATTGCGCCGCATGAACTAGCAGTCAATCCTTGAAAAAGATCTTGATTCATCGGTTGATGCTCAATAGTGTTTAGAAAAAGCACTTCCCTGAGTATTTAACTCAAGGAAGTACTGCGAGAAGACCCTAACGACGATCGAGGCTACGAAGCTGGTCAAATTTCCACCAAATTGCTGTCGATCGTGTTAAGCCATCTAGCAGATAAAGCCATTGTCCATCGCGGTTTTCAGATTGCTGACTACCAGAGTCGTACTTCATGCCCATAATTGTGGCAACTTCTCCGGTTGACTTCACTTTTACAACCTGGAAAAAAGCAAATTGTGGTAATGTGACCTGTTGATTGAGAACAGGAACAGCGTGAGAATCATCGGAAGTGTAACTCATAGTTCAATCTCCAAGAAAGATTTCTCCCAAGCAATCACTTGGGAGAATGAACAAACGTCATCAACGGCTTAGAATTGCTAGATACGAAAAAAATCTTGAGCGTTGTGCTTTGGCAAGGTGATTGTTTTATGTGTTGGAAGCGAATTTGAGCGATCGCAAAACTCACATCGCTAAGGGTTCGTTGAAGAAATGGCTCAAGCCGTCGATCGCAATTTCCCTGCTTATGTCTGACACGATTCCTCATCTGTCTCAACATCGCCGATCGGAAAATCGCTCAATGGTCCCGTGAAAACCTCAATCTGGCAACGTCGGCTTTATCGCGGATCACGGTACGCAGCAATCAAGGATTAGTCCAACTGCTCGATCGCTCTGGTTCCCCGATCAGCGCAATGCTATCTGACGGTAGGTTGCTTCGAGCGATGCGCCGAGGCATTACGATCGCACCTTCCAATCATCTCAAACCTCAAATTACTCAAAGCTAAGGGAAATAAGCAAACACCTAGCAATTCTAAATGAACTTATTCATCAATTTTTTGATTTTTCTTTTTGGAATAATCCGTACTCAAACGCGCCTAGACCTGAAAAGTCATTGAGCAAAGTTTTTCCTCAGATAGCGGATCGGTGACAATAGAACTCGACCTTTTACCGACGCAACGCGCTGTAATGGAAACTATCAAGTGCCTCCTCACCGAAGATCAAATGCCGACTGCTTGGTACAACATCCAAGCGAATCTGCCTGCCCCTTTACCCAGTGTAGGGTAGGACAGGTGACTGCTGATTTTCCACCACCTTTAGCTGCTGAAATTCGAGATGAGGATGCAGTTGCGCTTTTCCAACAACTCCAGCAGCGAGTCGTCCAAATTCCGTTTGAGTCAGGGGCAGAAATACAAACAACCTACGTTCACGCTGCTCCTGAATGCTCTGTGTCTCGTGCTGCTCTGATCGTATTACTCGCAGGATTTGATAGTTCACTCTTGGAGTTCCGCCGATTGTTCTCACGCCTCGCTACTCAGCACGAAACCTGGGCGATCGATCTCTTGGGATTTGGCTTCACTCAAGCCATTCCGCTCACTCCCGTGAATCCTATCTCCATCCGTCATCATTTACTGAAGATTGTTCAAACGTGGATCGATCAGCCTGTGATTTTAGTCGGTGCATCGTTGGGGGGTGCAGTAGCGATCGACTTCGCCTTGCATCATCTTGGTTGGGTACGATTGCTCGTCTTGATTGATAGCGTCGGTTTTTCGGGCAGTTTTCCAATCGGACAATTTCTTCCGCGTTCTCTGCTTGAGTTGGGAGCCGATTGGCTGCGGTTTCGTAAATCAGCGGCTCTAAGTGCTGCCTTAACACTTCCTATGATGAATTCAGGGCTGGTCGATGCTCTTCGTTGTTCTTTGTTGCAGCAAGCAATGCCGGGATGGAAAGAGGCACTCGTCTCCTTTAGCCAAAGCGGAGGTTACGCTGACTTGGGCAATCGAATTTCTCAAATTCAGCATCAAACCCTGATTATATGAGGCAAAGCAGATGATACTCTGGGAACCCAAGATGCTTCTCGATTTAAGGCAGCAATTGCAGGGAGCGAACTGGTGTGGACTGATAGGGCAAGTCATGTAACACACTTTGATCAGCCTCAATCTATGGCAAGGCAACTGCTAAGATTTATGGATTAGGTTTGATGATAGTTTCTCTAGTCGTATCTATTTTTACTCCATCACGCCTTCCAGAAAGGCGATCGCGCCTTTGCCGAGTGGGTTCTGTTCAGCGTAGTGTTCACCAACTTTAAAGGCTGCTTTTTTACCCCCATTCCACAAGCGCTTTAGATTCAAGAAGTTTTGCCAACGAATAGGATGCTTCTGTCGAATTTCTTCAACTTCAGCATCAATAATTTGAATCGCAGTTTTATCTGTAACGCTAGGATACCTCTGTTGCAGGTCATTGATGAACTGTTCAAAGTCAGCCAACAAAATCTCAAAATTCTGCTCTGTAGCAGCGATATTTTGAGTGAACTTTTGTGTGCTGCCCTCAGCGGCATAGTTGACACCAATCGTTGCGTGCTGCTGGTTGAAAATCGGGGATTGATTAGACATAAGAATTAGTTTCTCCACAGATGTTATGTTTACACTATCAAAAGAACTTTTCTTTAAAGATAACTGTGTAATGTCTAGCTCAAGTAAATTTTGAAGATTCTTCCTCTCCGATTCTAATAAATCAGGCATCGCTAGAAGGTGTAATAGGTCATCCTGCGAAAGTAGCTGGCGAATTTTTTCTATTTCTCCATCATTTAGTAATCTTCTAATTGCCCAAACTTTCTCGCTATCCAAGGATTCCGATAATTGCAATGAATTCAGAGCAGCAGATGAATCGATTTCCGAGGAGCTTTTCTCCTGCTCAATCTTTATTTGTAGGTATGAACGAAGTTCATCAAGCCAAAGGCGAGCAGCAAAGGGTGGATGCTTTTCTTTTAGAGCTTGCTCTACGCTGCCTAGTCCATTTGTTAAATATTCCAGTCTAGATTGAAGTGGATTAGGTTCTACCACAAGATGGGATAAGTAATCTTTAATCTCTTGGCTGTCAGGGTAATGAGTAATAATTTCAAAAGCAACTTGCCAAAAAGTACTACTTCTAATACATAGAAGGTCACAAACTACTTTAGCTTGAACTTCAGAAGCCTTAACAAAATCTACTAGGGCATCTACATCTCTTTCTCGATCAATGATTCCTTGTAGGTGTGAGGTAATCGAAAAAGAGCGTTCTGGGTTCTGTACGGCAATTCTTAATGGAATGTCAATAGCACGGCGATGGTCGCAATCATACAAATAGTTCCAAAACGCTGTGCTGTCATGGTTATTGATGGGACTCCAGCATTGATAGCTTGTAATTTGTTTTAAAACAAGTTTCTCTAAAAGTTCAAAGCCCTTTTCAATATCCGTTTTAACTAGATGAAAGGCTAGTTGATCAAAATAATAATCATGATATTCAGTATCACTTGTTTCCAAGCATCTCCAAGCAAAATCAGCAAGTTTCTCTTCAACTTTTTTATCGAGATGCAACCATGTAAAGAAGAATTTAACTACTACGGCTGCATTCCTCAAATCTGAACCTGCTATGGCTTCAAGTAAGCAAAGATATTCGTCCGAACTCAAAGGCTCAATCCATTTACCCCACTCAAGGACATATTCAACAAATCTAGGATCAACTCGTTTATCTTGAATTAGTTTCACCACTCGCTTGACCCCTTGTAGATCACCTCCTAGCCTCTGAGTAGCTGCAACAACTGCTTCAGGTGTAACTTCACCTGCTTGAGACATCTTATCTAAGTAATTGCTAATATATTGACGATCATTTTGACCTAGCCCACCAATATATGCTGCGAACACATCGATACCATCATGCCTAGCACCAATCTGCTCAATTTTTACTAACCATCTGTGTTCAACATCAAGTCTCCCAAGCCAGTAGCAGAAGTTGTATTTCTCTTTTGCTTCTGCTGAACAAAGCCACTCTAAAAGATCGTCCGTTAAGAGCAACGGATTGCTGATGACCTCTTCTGCGAGTGCTTGTGCTTCTTGCTCATTGCGATATACATGGTTTCCATGTTCATCTGACTCGTATTCGTTGTGGCTTCTTGTCCAATTACCCGCCCAACGCTTTAACCTGACTGAGAATTTAGCAGTGTTAAATGAATTGATCAAAGAATTGATATCTTGAAGAAACTTTTCAACTTCAAGCTTTGTTTCTGGTTGGAATTTATCTTCTCTCCGATTATAAAAATCATATACCGTATGTAAAGCATCAGCCAGTTTGGAGATCGACAAGGAAGATTGTCGGCTAGTGACCCAATCAATCGCTTTCTGAAATGCTGCGATTGCAGTTCCTGGGCAAAACTGGAGCATTGCAAATTCTGCAATTGCTCGTGGAAACGCCTGTATAGCTGCTTTACCTACTTGAGGTCGTTTAGATTGAGCTAACTCAACTAATTGCAGGAATAAATCTTCTTGATACTTCCAAACATCGCCCCAAGTCATCTGAGGCATTGAATCAAAAGGTTTATTACCTTTTCCTTCCCGTAAGAAGTGATAACCTCCCCGATCGAGAACCGTTTTGATGACTTCAACAACAAGCAGATGCGATTCATCTGTCGATCGCGTGGGAGATAAGAAACTTTTTAAGAGTTCAAGTCTGTATTCTAGAGATATGGGAACTTGTGAGTGAAGTGGACGAAAGCACTGGCAAAAATTGGTAACGGCAGCACTATTATGATTAGTAATTTCAGTCTCAGCAATTAATCCTAGACAATGAAGTGCCCGCACACTTGTCCTGTTGCGAAATATTAGCTCTTCAATTACCCATACTAAATTGCTTTGCTTGATGTGTGGCAGCGACTTGCGTTGGTTAAGCGTTGTATGCTTCAACTCCTTGTGAAGTAGATCAATAGTTCTATCTGGATTTGCACAAGCTGCTAGGTAGAAAATCTCTTTGTTAAAGATAGCAGTGGACAAATCCCGAAGCAATCCGTTTTGGCTAAATAGTTCATCCCAGAACCACGACATTTTTTCTGGGTTTAATCCTTGTAATCGTTGAATTAGTCGAGAGCGTCCTTCCTGGGCTAGGTCAGCAAATAATGCGAAGAACGCAGAACGCTCATCTTGCAGCATAGAAGCAGCAAGGTAATTTGCAAGGAGTGGTGGAGTAACTTCTACATACACTCCTCGGATAAGCACAAATCCTGATTGCGTAAGGCTTTGAATTGCTTGATCTACCTTAGCCTTATTAAAAAAGGCATTCGGTCTAAACCATTTCCATAAAGTTTTTACCTCTCTAGAAGCCTTGCCTTCAATTCCAACAAACTCTAGTAAGCTAAGCAATCTCAGAATATCAATAGCCTCATTACCATTTTGTTCCCGAACCTCCTGAACAAGAGCTTTGGCAATTTGCTCAGAGAAATTACCGTGGTCTTGTCGAAGAGTAGATCCCCGTTTCGCTGCCTGCAATAGGATGCCTGGATTGCCTCCCGCTTGCTTTATAATCCAGCTTTCCATTGCATAATCCAATTCAGATTTAGAAGCTCTCAAAAGCCCCCTCGATTCCTCTTCTGAAAGCGACGAGAGTTGGATGCTTTTCACGCGATCGTCTAAACCAAAATTAATCGCAGGTGAATTTTCCGAGGTTGGAACTGTGATTATAAGTTTTAAGCTGCTATGAGCAAGTGCTTGATTGATTAAGTCTTTGATCTTGCTAGAATCTGGATCTTCAACAACAATTATTCCTCTGAAGCTAGGTGATTCGAGGTGACGCAGGTCGCCAGCTTCGATCTGACGACTTACTGAAACAATAACTTCAAGCGAGCGGTGCTTTGTTGCTTCTAAGACAAGCCGGGTTTTCCCAACGTCTTTTACTCCTGAAATTACAACTGCTCGGATTTCGGAAGCATCAATTAGATCTCTAAGTCCATTAAGTCTCTCATCCCTTCCTGTCAAAGCAATGTTTGCGCCATAAATTTTTTGATTCTCGTGCTCAAGCCAAGCCTTCTGCCATGTCATGAACTGAGAAGTTGCAAAGAAACTTGAGCGTAGATGAGGAAGATTATTTAGTGAACTTGCTAGAAAAGCAGCTTCTACTAATTCGACCGTAGTTAACTCAAATCCATTATACCCCTCTTTGATTTTTGCTTTTAATTCATTTTGTTCATCAAGTGTCAAGTGCAAGTTGACAAAAAGAACATATCGGACAGGCTGGCGCTTGTGCCTATTAATCAATTCGTTGAGCGCACCCTTTAGATCAGCCTTTAATTTCGAGATAATCTCTGCTCTGTTTCGAGCGGATACGTCACGATGCTTATACTGATAAACATTCCATCCAGAACTTAGGAAAGCTGATGAGACTTGTTCTGAAGATTCTATTCCTACTGTCCACTCTGCATCTTTGCCTCCGTCTGGAACATAAATACGTTCAGTAAAAGAAGGGAGTGAGGAGAATTTTTTACCAGCCGATGCCCAAGCGACAGAATTACAAAGCAGCACGAATGTTTCTGGGGAAAATTCTCGGCTGATAATACGCTCTATTTCTTCGGCACTAATTGGCTGTCCATGAACTAAAGAAGGCATATGTTTCTGAAGAGAATGTTTTCCAGTACAACTATGCTAGCAACATAACAAAATACGGGGTAAGCAATAGAGCGATCTCTCTTCACATTAAATCTACAGTACCTGGAGGAACAAACTTCTGGAGAATGGCTAACCCCCCAGGAGAATCTTGATTCCTACAGTTCCTAATTTAATAATTGTTTGATTTCTTTCAGCCTACGGTTGAGGATTTGCTGACACTCTCGGAGTTGATCGGAGGATAGCTCAGAAAAATCAGCACTTTCTAATGCCATAATTTCTTTTGGTAATTTGAGCTGTTGGGGTGCGACATCTGGATTGTATTGAGCCAGAATAGTCTTCACCTGCTCATTAATGGTCTGTGTACTCCAATTGTTCGCGATCGCATTTTGAGTCACTTCCATCCGAATCTTTTTCGCTTCTGCCTCATCAAGCTCAAGCGCCTCTGCGTTCAATTGATTGAGGAGGCGAAGTTTTGCAGGTTCCATTCCCTCATCCCAGACTGCCTGCTTCAAATCGTCTGGTAACTTCAGCAAGGGAAGAACATATCGAGAAATAGTAGCTGGGTTTTGCTGGTAGCTTAGAATGACATCTAAAATTGCCCTTGCTTCCTCTTCTAACCCTGAATTGTCAATCCACTCTCTTTGAACTGCACGCTCGGCAGTCAAAATCTCTGCTAAATCGGCAGACTGATCTCCTCGTCTGAGTCGCCGCTTCAACTGTGTCAAAGCTGTATTGAGTGCCCGTGGAAGTGCAACGTCCAATGGCTCGTCCAAAGCATCTTTGAGATAAGGATAACGATGGGCACACTGGCAAACAAGAACTTGAGCCATTTCTAAGTCGTGGAGTTTCTTTTGATGAATCGTTGTCGAAACTGCTTTCGACTGAATTTCCAAAAGATCGATCGCACCTTTAGCGGGCATGATGACTGACTTAAGACCTGACAATCCGCTTAGTGGAGCTGAACGCAGTCGTCGCTCTCCATCAAACATCAGGTAGGTAAGATTGATGTCATAGAGTGGTTGATCCGCGATGAAGAGTCCTTGTTCTTCGTACTCCCTGAGTTGCGATCGCACCTCCTCAGTCATCTCGATTAGCAAGACTGGAGAAAGTTGCCCTTCTTCCTTCAAAACATGAGCGAAAGCCTTCTGTTGTGCCTGAGTAAAGATAATGCGGGGTTGCAGTGGATTACGGCTGATGTCCTTAAAGTCAATTTGTTTGACCCCTTGCGTTTCCGACAGTTCTTGCACCAAAAACTGGATTTTGGATTCAAGCTCAGCTTTTTCCTTCGTGCTAAATCCACTAGATTTGAGTTCGGCAATTTCTGCTTCTAGTTCTTCGACCCGACCTTTCAGCCGGGAAATTTGCTGGCTCTGTCCAGCATCCGCAAACATCGCAGAAGGTTTAATCGCTGGGGGTTTCGGCATAGTAGACTCCTCTATTTATTTCTTTTTCAGATGTTTGACAATTTCTTTGACGATCGGATCGAAAGACTTGGTGATTTTATCGTCGGGGCGGTAGAGATGAACTGGAAGCCCCGTTCCACTGGCACTGAGAAAAAAGCCAGATTCTTTGATGTGGGGAAAGCAAGGGATCTCAAGCTGTTCTAGCTGATAAGGAATCGTGTCAACCGGATCAATTTTGTCATTCTTAGTGCCGTCAGGCTTAAGACCCAATAAATTGCGATGTACAGCCTTTTGAAGATCGACCCGTGACGGAACGAAACCCAGAATTTCGGGGCGGGGACGTAGGCGCAGCGAGTCTACTTTCTCATAAAACCAGTTCAGCATATCGCTTGAACTCCAGGAGTCTTTGAACTCCGGCTTGATTGCAGCGATGAAGTGGGTCGCGGCTGCTAAAGCAATTAGCCCCATTGGTTCAACTGAGGCTGGTGTATCAACAATGATGACATCCGCATCGAGCGGGTAATCCTCCAATCGATCCTTGAGAACTTCGTAGGGACGCTCATGTAGATGCAGCCCACGAATAGCCGTATGTAAAGGAGAACCTCCTCGAATCACCTGAACTAAATTCGTGTAATCTTCCCAAACTGGAACCAGAGGATAATCGCCTTTGAATTGACGCTCAAAAATGCAAGCGATCGAATCTTCTACTTCATCCGGTCGCAACTTTGGTAACCCAGTAAACAATGCCATCGAACCATTGGGGTCGAGTTCGATGATTACCACTCGATGCTTCTTCTTCGCTAATGCGTATGCAAGATGGCTGGCTAGTGTCGTTTTTCCAGAACCACCTGTGTTGCTTTCGATCGTAAGTCTAACCTGCATAAGTTTCAGTACCCGTATTCTATTACTAAGTCATGTTCAATCAATGAGATAATGCTTTGTTCATTTCAGGTTGTGCTAATTCAAGTTCCTCGAATCGAGTATTCTCGCTACTTTAAGACGCTTGAGACACAACCTCCAGGGCTGTACTGCAACGTTGCGGTACAGGTCAATACTGCACTGACCTTCGAGCGTTGATTTCATATGGTACTGGATTTATTCCAATTTCCAACAAAATTTCAAGCTTTGTTTTTGCTTTCTCGTTTTTGGTTTTATGGCTTCCCCTGTCAGCGTATCCACTTGGGACGATTGCCTGCAAATGCCACCAACTGAAAGCAATTTCACTCTGTACTGTAACGTTGCAGTACAAAACAGCGATTGTCCGGAAATCACACTGGTCAAAGACTTAAAGCATCAGCTTTTAACGATCGAACACAAAATCTTTGTGTCTCGCGTCTGGGACTTGGTATTCAATCTCAAAAAAGAAGCTTCTCTGTCTTGTGCGAAATCCGGAGATTATGACAGCGTAAGCCCCGGAGAGTCTGGCAAATGAGATTGCGCTTAGAGACGAACAGCCTTGCTCTTGCCGAAGGCAACTCAACAATCTAGGAAAAAGGTGTGTTCTTCATAGAACACTTGAATGCACAAACCCTTGAAGCGCTATATGGTTCAGAAACTATAGCATGCAAAGCTGCTTCGCATTCCAAGTGAGGTTCTCCACATGCCAGAGACTCAATTCATATCTTTGCTGCAATGCTAAGGACGTGTACTAAGCCACAATAAGCAGCAGGAAGGCATTCAAAATTAACTCTTCTCCCCATTCTTCGGAATCTCCAATGGCAAGGATTCGCCCAAATGTTCAGCCCCATAGTCCTGCCACTCAGCGAGATGAATCGACAGTTGATCGACTTCATTGGCAAACTTGCACAGCTTATATTTTCTCAAACAGTCAGACACATCCCCCAGCGATCTCAGTGCTGGAAGAATTACTGCACCGATTTCTTCAATGCGGGGGTCAGCCACGAGTTCGCCGCGTTGAACCACAGAATAGTCGTCTTCAATCGGTAGATCAGACATAAAGAACAGCCTCAACACTATCCAAATTAAAGCGCAACCAAACCATGATGTCGAAATCGATACTGCATTTTTTAATTCAAAGTCATCTCACGTTTTCATGGAGTACTACGCCGATTAACAATCTGCTTGAGAATTCTTAGAATTGGCTCTGCATCGTATTTTTCGCTGTACTCTCTAGAATACTCTACCCTCAACATTGGACGTTCTTCCTCGAGTTGACTGATTTCGCCTCGAAGAAATGTCCAGCTATCTGCAATGGTGTAACAACCAAAAATTTCTTGTGGATCTTGGTTATCTGCTTTCCAATTAAGATACGCTGCGGCGAGAAGCTGCCCGTAAAGTTGAGGAATCGGATCTGCTCCCTCAATTCCTCTCTTCGTTTCTACCACCACGAGATAGGGCGAGATTAGCCGTCCTGCAATGCTCTGCCCAATCGCACCATCTGCAATGCCTGAAATGTCAAAGGTTGAAAATTGCGCCGATAAAGTAACTTCTGCCCAAGCCCGGATATTGTCTCGTTCTGCTAAGAGCAGCAATGGATAAATGGCGCGTGACCAAATGGTTGCTTCGTTCAGCAGATGAGTTGGATCGTTGAGTAGGCGAGATTGAACGATCGCTAATTGTTGCTGCTCTATCTCCGTCAAAGTGATGCCCTGGCCATTCAGCCAAGGATGGGCGGCAACCCCTTTTTCTTCCAACTGGATGAGGGAGGTTAGATCCCCCAGCGACACTTTCCCGATCGTGAGCATTCTGCGTGGTATAGCGGTTTCCATTGCTTTTTCTCCTGAGCTGATTTAGAAAACGCTAGCGATCGAGCAATTCATCAACATCAATACCTCTTGCTCGAATCTGCTCTAGCAGACGTGCGTTCTCTTTTTCCGCTTGTTCTGCTCTGGCTCGTTCTGCTTCTTCTGGTAACAAGATTAAATGCCCTTCAGCGTCATAAAATCGCAGCCACTCGCAAGTTCCAGTGGCAGGTTCGCGATCGATCACCCCTTGCCAAGCCCCCAACCACAGTTCCAACGTTTCGCACCACAGCCACCCCTGAGCATTCGGCGGCAACGGTTGATAACCTTGCCGCCCGGTCTGTAAGTGCCAGCCTTGCAACGAGTTAGGATCAAACGGATCGAAGATGTAATAATCCTGAGTTTTGAAGACCCGCTCGTACAGTCGCTTTTTGTCCTCGCGATCAACCTTCTCGGTACTCGGCGACAGCAGTTCCACAATCACATCCGGATATCGTCCTTCTTCTTCCCACGTCACCCAAGCTTTTCGTTCTC
This sequence comes from Leptolyngbya sp. Prado105, assembly GCA_025454375.1. Taxonomy (GTDB): domain Bacteria; phylum Cyanobacteriota; class Cyanobacteriia; order Leptolyngbyales; family Leptolyngbyaceae; genus Leptolyngbya. The sequence continues at coordinate 12,716 of JALOOO010000104.1, forward strand.
GGCTGCCATCGACATCCAATGTGACAAAGAAATCGGGTCCGCGAAAATCTTGATTCATTGCTTGCGTTCGGCTGTAATAAACGAACATATTGCCGCCTGCGAAGAAATCAGACCGGGCACTTCGTGAGGCGGAGCCACCCTGAAGTGCAGACTGCACAGAACGAACAAGTAAATTCATCGCGATGCGATGGCGCGGGCTTTCCAAAGGTTCTCCATCATCGAAAATTAAGTCAGTTGGAGGCATCGGAACGTCCTGATGTTGGACTTCCGCCTGAATTGAGGCTTGCTCGGTGGAGATCTCCATAAACCTCACGACCTCAGAAAGGGTCGGTCAGTGTGATTGCCTCCTCATTCTATGTTCACCCCTCAGTACAGATCAACTCACACTTTTGATATAAGATAATATTCAATTATCTTGACTCTAGCGAAACTCTAACGACATTCGCGTTAAGTACAAATTTACTAATTAATTTTAGGTAATTTTGTACTATTAGATTCTTATAAATCTTGATGAAAAGTGGCTTTGAATGATTGAGGATGAATCGAGGAAGAAACCATGCCGAAAAATCCTGACCCAAAATGTAAAATTTGTTCTGCCCTTAGTGATGTCGAGGCAAAACAGCTTCATGATGCTGCTCAGGGTGGGGATGGTTGTTGGGCAGGAGATCCTTGTCATAAACTTCGTTACTATTACGCTAATCAAGAAACGATTAATGCTCAACGTCGAGAAGCCTACAAGCGCAAAAAACTTGCAAAAAATCAGGTTGGGATTGAACACTTGAAAGCGCAGGGCAATGATCTCTCAACTTCAGATTTGCTGAGAGCTTGGATACCTCAAGCTGCTCCAGTTCTGCCTCCAGAGCGGGTCTACGTCCAATTATTGTGGTATCGTGAAACGCCAAAGGATCGATTGCACGCGATCGGAGCTTTGCTGCTTCTAGGGGATCAGACGATCGCGTTCTCTGGACCTTATCACTGTCGGGGACTTGCACCGAAGGACGTGACAGATCATCTCATTCCAAGTATGGTAAGGGCACTCAACCAAGTCTTAAATGAAAATTTTCCGGAATATCAGACGTATCGCATCGGTCGATTGCATGATGAGGGAGATGAACGTCACCCTGCGCTCTGTCCGCTTTGTACGGGTCGCCCGATACGATGAACTGATTAGAGGTGAGAGCCGATGGATAGTCAGCAACTCGAACTCGATTTACGCCGATCGCTAGAAGTAGCGACTGTGTTTCCTGACGAGAAAGAGGGACTGACGATCGTATGGCAAACTTACGACCAGTGGGTTGGGATGATTGCCTCTCAGTCGGCTTCTGTGCAGCTTGAGTTAGCAGGTGAAATTTTGCAGCAAATAGCAGAATTAATTTGTCTACGCTCGGATGTCCTGATTGAAGATTGGAAACAGCAGCATGATCCGATCGAGCCGATTGTCGATATTTCCGGTCGGGTTGATTTAGTGATGCAGACGCAAGAGTTTAATTTATCTAAGTTAGTTGAATACGATCTCCCTGCGCCCTATCCAGAATATCGTAAATCTCCAATTAAAATAGAGCCAACTGAATCTGCGGCTGGACCTGTTAATTCTGCCCAATTAATCACGGTCATGGGTGAGCAGTTACGGCAAGAAGCAAAGTTAACGGATGCAGAAGCAGCCGAGGCATTTAAAGCCGCAATGGAGACTGCCCACGATGAAGATGTGGCTCAATGGACGCAATCGATCGTCACTTTCTGGGAGACGGCTCAGGTTCATGCGATTCCCTTTGTCGAGTTGTGTCAGCAGTTAAACCGACCGTGGATCGAAGTTTGGTTGGCATTACTACTAGGAGGATTTTTGTTGGAATTACGAGGGGATTGGTACGACGGGGAAATCTGGATTGTTGGATACACTCAGCGCTAATTTCTTAATTAATAATGGATTGACAGTATGGTTGCTCGATCTCTCCCACAAGTTGAAGCGCATTTGATGCCTTTGCCTCTCAACGATCGCTCCTCGCCTCCGAGACAAAGAGGAAAGGTGGCGACGCTCCGGTTGCCACCAACAGATATTCGTAGCGTGAAAGTGCGGGAGTTTCTCAATGCAGGCGGTTTCGAGTCAAATACCCGCAGGAATTATGAACGCGAACTCTACCGCTTCTTGATATGGTCGGAATTGCTGTGGAGCGAAATCAAGCCGCATCACCTCAATATTCACTATTTGCGTTACTTAACGGAGGAGGTGCGAACCAGCCAAGGGAAACTGCTTTCCACAAGCAGCCGAAACCTAGCGGTGATGGCGCTGCGAAGCTTTTTTGCTTGGCTGCATAAGACCTATCCTGATTTAGCACCCACGAATCCAGCAATCGGACTCAAAGGAAAAGCGATCCCCCTGCCAGAGGCGCAGAGTTTAACCGAGGAAGAACAAGCATTGGTTTGGAGTGCCGTTGACCAACGGGGAGAGACGCAATTGCGCGATCGCGCCCTCGTTCACATTCTCAGTCACGGCTTACGGGCAGGTGAAGTGGTTGACTTAAATTTAGGTGCGATCGGGAATCATACGACAGACGGATTCAACGGAAAAGTTCTTTTCATTGCAGATACTAAGACTGATCGTCCCCGCATTGTTCCACTTGACCCCGCTTCCTGGGTAGAAATCGACTCTTATCTCGATTGGCGTAGAAGTCAGGGTGAGAAACTAAGCTGCGATCGCCCATTGCTACTCTCGCATCATGTGACTCGTCGTGGGGAGCGACTAACCTATCATGGAATTTACTTTGCAATCGAAAAGATTGGAGAATTAGCTGAAATTCAAAATCTGCACCCTCACTTATTTCGACACACCTACCTGACAGAATTGCTGCTAGATGACATTGATCCAGCTCACGCCCGTCGATTAGGCGGCATTGAGAGCGAGTCTGTATTCCGTCGTTATACCCTTCGGGCTGAACAAGAAGCTGCAATTAATGCTTTCTTTAGAAACTGCCAGAAGCGTCAACAAGAACTAGGAATTGCCGGATTGAATAATACTCTTTCCTTTGCTACACCCAAAACTGAGGATCAAGCACAGGAAGAAAGGCTAAAAATTGCCAGTAATCTCCTGAAAGAAGGGGTCGCATTAGAGATCGTTGCGCGATCGCTAGGTCTGTCATTCCAAACACTTCAAGACCTGCAACACACTGAAAGTCCTGCGTGACTCTCAAACTTGAGCATAGAACTACTAAGAATCTTCTGTACCGCAACGTTGCAGTACAGAAGATTAGAAACTGTAGAAATACTTATCGATCAGAAATGCTTAGGTGTTCTAAGTTCGTTCCTGCATGACTAGGGAAAGTTGACTCGTTCTAAATTGGCAGGATTAGTTGGTGTCGGGTAAGGGAGAGCAGGTCGCCCTGTCTCCCTCCCCTCAGAACGGCTCGTGATACTTTCGCATCAAGCCGCTCAAGCCTCATGCTTTACAGAACTCCATCTGCATGAAGATGTTTGTGGCAGGCGATATGCAAATGCACCAGATTGTCGATTGAATTCGTGCCGCCTGCTTTCACACTTCTGCGGTGATGGATGTGCAGTGCTTCCCCATTGAACAGATGCTCTCCACAGAGGGGGCATTTCCATTGCTGGTTTTCTGCCACTTTCCTCAGTTTCGAGCCATTCTCCCACCGGATCTTGCCGAACTTCGTCAAGCGTTTCTTCCAGTAGGAGTTTAAGCTGGGATCGTCTGGAGAAGCAGTGCCTTCAACCTTAACGTGCCGCTCGATGGGGATCGATTCAGCTCGAAATAAGTAGATGAAGGTTGGTTCTCCCTGTCGATTGCGGGTTCGCGCGAAGAATGTCCATTTCCGGTTTTGATGAGTGCGGAAGTATCTTTCCTTCACCCAATTTCGACCTTTATTGGGGTGTCTTCGTTTTGCCCAACGCCAGAGCGCTTGCCATACTTGTTTGTCAAAGTAGGACATGACCCGTTTGCTGCTGCCAATGCGGTAGTAGTTTCCAAACCCCCGAATGATCGGATTGAGGTAGTTGATGACCGTTTCCGGGCTGACTTGTTTATGGTTTTTCAGCCAGGTTCTGATCTCCTTCAACTTGTTGAGAACCTTTTGCTTTTCAGGCATTCCCAAAGTTTTACCTTTGAATTGCCGAAAAGTCACTCCCAGAAAGTTCACGCCATCATTGATATTTCTGATAGTGGTCTTCTCTAAGTTCAGTTCTAACCCTCTTTCCGCTAACCATTGCTGGATCACCGGGACAATGTTCTCAATATCTTCCCTTGTCGTCGCAGTTACTAGCATGTCATCTGCATACCGAATATAACCATATGCGTTGGACTTTCTGGTCCTGTTTCTGACTTTCCCCCGACCTTTATCAAAGAACGGGGCAGGCTTAGATTTTTGGTACTGAGACAAGAGGTCTTCTAGTCCGGTCAGGGCAATATTCGCCAAAAGTGGTGAACATAGAGTAGGGACAGAGCGCACCTTCAGGTCTTTCGACTTGCGTGTTTCATCCATCCCTCTCCCCAAACGAAGCGTGACAGTTTCCCGTCACTTCGCTTTCCCTCATTGCAATCGACTATGATCTCCAAAAGACTCAGTTTTCGCATGACAGCTTCGGCAGAGCAATTGCAGATTCTCTTTCAGCGCTTTTCCCCCGTAGCGTTTG
>JALOOO010000325.1 GCA_025454375.1 Leptolyngbya sp. Prado105
TCAAGTTCGAGTCGCTTGGTGGCAACAAGAAACTAAAGCAGCGCCGGATGTCGATGAACTGGAAGATTTCAGCGAGATCGCTTGGCTCTCAACCGCGCAAATTGAAGCAATGGCTCACCCCCGCTTCGATTGGCTAGAACAAATCAGAAAAAAGCTACAACAGAAACCCAAGCCTGTAGAGTCGGCAGCAGCACTGCGAGTCACGTTAGATGAAAGTCAAATTCATGAGTATGCAGCAGGCGATCGACTTCAAATCTGGAAAACTGCGATCGCTCAGGGATACCGCTATCTTCTCGATCGTTCGCTTCCCGGCTGCGGCAAATCTTACGATTCTGGCAACGTAGATCCTAAAAGCTTTGAAGCTGCACAGCTTATCTACCTATCTGATCAGCATCGCAATCCAACAGTTGAGACGCTCGATCTGGCAAATGGTTGGATTGATTTAGAAGCTCGACACGCGGGACTCACTAGAGAAACAACCCCTGGCGGTAAAACTCGACTGCGACGATCGGGAAAAGGAGAAATTCCGAATATCGCCGCGAACTGCAATCGGAATCAAGTGATTTCAGCACTCAGAGCCAAGCACGTCACTGGGGCAGATACAGCTTCTACCATTTGCAGCACCTGCCCCCTGCGCGAACCTTGTACTCATGCAGAAGGCTCTGGCTATGGATTTCTTAATCAGCGCCATTCTGCGCTTTCGTCGCCTAAACTACGAGCGCATCCTGACAGCTTGCCTGATCCAAACGATTACTCACTATCGGACACAATTCTATTAGTGGACGAGCCGGGACAGATTTTTCAGAACAAGCAAGACATTCAAGTAACACTCAAAGATCTGGAGCAAACCGTTCTTAAACTCGTGAGTCATTCTCATCTGTTTGAAACCGTTGAGCCACTGATTGTGGCACTGCTTCCTTACCTGGACAAATCTGAGAAAATTGGTAAGTTCGGAATCAATCATCTCGAACTGGTACAAAAACTGCCCGTTCCGATCGTCAACCTCGAAGTTCTATCACGAGTCCTCAGCCCAGATCTCAGCTTTCTCAACACCACCGCAGCGCACGGCGTTGATCTCGCTGATTTACCACGGCAGTTAAGAAAGCAATTCTCAGAGCGTGACACCCAAACCGCAGAGCAAGCAGAAGAACGAGTCGTCAAACAATGGCTTCCCGATCTCATTCGAGTCCTAGCGGGGCAAATTCCAGGAGCATCGATTCGCATTGACTATCAAGGACTAACCCTAACTCTGCCTGATGGTCGTCATCGTACGATCGCTCAATCCGCTAAAGCTGCCATTTTCTTAGATGGCACTCTCCAGCCGATCGATCTCGCGCTGAAGCTCGGCTGCAAGCCTGAAGAATTTTTTGTCTGCCAGCAAATCATTCCAAATCAGCAAAATCTCAAAATCACTCAAGTAATTGATTTGGGGCGCATGGGCGTACAACGCGGAGCTGACCAACAGAAGCGAGCAAATGCGATTGTCACTCACTACCTCGAACTAGATGCTGCAACGAAAGTCATCGATTTTAAGAAGTTCGCAGAAGAAGGTATGGGAGTGTGGTGGCGCGATAGTCGAGGAACGAATGACTTTGAGCAAGTCAGCAGATTAATTCTCATTGGCACTCCTTGCCGCAATCTAGCAGATCTACAAGCGGAATATGCTGTCCTTGATGGCAGTTTTCCTGACGAGAATAATTCGGACTTTAAAGCATTTGTCGATCGCGCAATTCTGGCTGACATTCATCAAGCGATTGGGCGACTACGGGCACATCGTCGGCTTGATAAGTTTCTTGAGATCGTCCTTCTGAGTAATTTCTCGATCGACATCGCTACAACCCAAGTAAAGGCATTAGATATTACTCCAGAAGCCGCAACGAAATGGGAGCGATTTGTTTTAGCAGTTAAATCAAATTTCAGGCTACACGCAGCAGTATTTATCACGCCACTGGAAACTACTACAAACGCTATTGAGATTCTCTAATAGCAAAAGTAGTAAATTAGCCGAATCACTTCCAGATGATCTTGTTGCTACTTTTGCGCCCACATTAGAATCAGCCCTCACGTCATGCAAAACGCCTGGTGAAGTTCTTGAAACGACTGACGAATTCTTTTTCGATTGGCTAGAGCCTGCTCAATATGAATCTTTCTGGAATCAATTGAAGGCAGAGACGCAGATTCGTATTTTGGAAGCGCTAATTTTAGTTCTACCGCCCGCACAATTGATAACGATAGCCATCGCCACCTAAAATCGGTCCTAAACGCATTCCACCACAAAGATCGCGCAGTTTTCGTTGCCCATTCCAAACGGAGAATAAGATGTCATCCACCCGCCAGTATATGGCGATCATCCTTTATGAGTCGTCCTGTTCTGCACCAGGCTATGAACCGCTGTACGAAGAATGCTGGACAATTATCGAAGCTGATTCTGAGGAACACGCTCGACAGAAGGCGCACACTCACGCTCAACAAGCTCAACACAGCTATGAGAACCAATTTGGAGAGACGGTAACTGTCACTTTCAAGCAGGTTGTGGATGTCGCACCCCTACTCAGTGATGTCGTTGAGGATGGCGCTGAATTGTATGCTCGATTCTTCCGCAACTATCAGGCATATTGCCAGTTCGAGCCGCTTCTGGGTGGTGAACCTCTTTAGAACTTCACCGGAGATTTCTGGTGACTTCTACGCTTGCGTCTGCAACCAGAAATCGACATCTTGCAGCGAGGAGAATTCTAGCAGCGCGATCGCTAACGCAGTCAACTGATCCGCCGAAAGCTGCTGGATCTGAGCCTGCTTTTCTGGCGGGATCGCTCCGAATCGATGCGAAAGCTGTTGCAGTACCATTACTGTACCCTGCTCCTGCATTGCTTCTTGATACACTCGTGTGTGTTTCAGTTCGCCGAGTCCTAACATCGTCTCAATTTCCTCGCGGCTAAATTTTGGAAACTTGTAGACGAACACCGTCTCAATTAATTCTACATAAGCATTTTGGGTCTGTACATCCGTAAGCTCTTGCTGAATTCGGTTAAGCAGGGTTCGCCCTCGCTCTGGCGCAACTTGGGGTTTCATCCCAATCAGTTGCATCACCCCCAACCCCAAAGAGCGATCGCCGTATTCTAACGGCAGCTTGTCTAAATAAATGCGCTGGAGCCGAGGATTATTTTCAAACTCTGAATACTGTTTGGGAATGCCGGGATCAAGGCTTTTCTTCGTAAAAATAAGAACTGCCCGCCAATTATTGCTGGGTTGATAATCTTTCAGGTACAGATAGATTTCTCCAAAGAAGCGATAATAAATGTTCTCGCCTTTCTTATCTCTGTAGGCTTGAGTCTCCACAAAGAAGATTGGCAGGTCGATTGCGTAGATTGGTGGAATCAGGATGCCGTCGATCGTAAAGGCGGTTTGCTTCACCTCCTGCGATCCAAATCCGTAAGTTGTGCCTCTGGGATTGTCGTCACCAATCAACTCAAACAGCGTATTCGGTGCGACCTGAAAGATTTTGTAAAAGATTGAATCTGTTTTCAAGGGCGGTTTGTAGAAAACGATAGTGTACAACGAATTGAATCAACCGCTGATTTATCAAGGCTCAGTTCTTGCGGTTTTTAGCGTCTTGCCGATGTATTCACTCACGACTTTCTTTCCATTCCAGCGATAGGCATACCAGTAAGGACCGTGTAATGCACCGCTGGCGCATTTACAACCTTTCTTGCCACATTTAATCTTTTCCAATTGGTAAGTCACCCTTCCGGTTCTATGACTGCTAACGATCTCTCGTCCGGGTTTGGCGATGATTTCTAACGGCGCGATCGTTTCATCCTCTAGCGTTGTCCCAAGCCAATCACGTAATTCGGTTAGGTTTGGCTTAGCGGATGAGCTGGTTGTAAGAATGGTTGTGAGCAGTGTGTATAGCGATCTCTTCTGCTTCAGAGGAATGTCGCTCAACTCCAGACAATAGTCGATGTTGCCAGCATCAGGCGTGGAGAGACTGTGCATCACTTAGCTTCTTATGTAAGTTAATTGCTCGATAAAACCATTTTAACTTACATAAGAAAAGGAACACACTAACAAATTGGGCGACAACCGCTGGAGCCGTCGCGATATCTTGATTTAGTCAAATTCGTAGGAAGTTGTTTCTCACTCAAGCAGTGCCTTCTGCAATCACACGAGTTTGGAGAAGAGAGGATTGGGTAGAACCATCAGGCGAAGTTTCGGAAATAGAGGCGGTAGCCTCTTGAGGGACTGCAAGGAGTGTGGACGAGTGAATAAATCGGTAATACGTGGCTTGAGAACATCCAAGAAGCTTGCAAATTTCGGTGATGCTGTGGTTTGGATCAGACGCGAGCTGTTTTCCCATTGCAATCTTTTGAGCGGTGAGGGCGCGTCTGCGCCCTCCTTTTCTGCCCCTAGCTCTCGCTGCTTTCAATCCTGCATGAGTCCGTTCTTGAATTAATCCCCGCTCAAACTCCGCGATCGCGCCAAAGATGTTAAAGATTAATCGCCCGCCACTGGTGGTCGTGTCCAGTGCCTCAGATAGCGATTTGAAACCCACACCTCGCTCGTTGAGCAGTGTAATTGTCTCGATCAGATGACTTAAGCTCCGTCCTAAACGATCGGCAATGTCAGTGAACCATTTTTCACAGCCGACTTGTTTTAGTGCATCAAGTTGTAAATCTAAGGCTTGATCAGGTGTAGAGATTCTGGCATAGCCTACAAGCATAATCGTTCACCTGTACGAAGATGTGTTCTTATCATACTCAAAACTTAGCAGCATAGGTAGAATTTGAGAAATTGATTTTGGAACGAGTTTTGAAAGGCTGAAGTACTGATGAGTTCGCTGGAGTACGATCGCCTTTCTACTCCTATCAAAAAGGGAGGTTTTAGATAAGGGTAACGGCTTGAACTGGCAGCGGCAGACAACCTTGAACTCAACACTAGAGACTCTTAAAGATCCGCTGCATTTAAGTTATTGCGCCATGACAATCATGTGCGTATTCTACGTTGCGGTTAGCAAATCTAGCAATAACTGAATTCGCTGAGATTGCCGCTCAGATCTCCTATATGCTAACAAAATTTGATTGCTCACAGCATCTGTGGGCTTGAGAATTAGCGTTAACAATTTTGAGTCTACCATCTCATCACATAAGTAATCCGGTAGTACACTGAAGCCGAAACCAGCCGTGATCGCTTGCCGAATCATTTGCAAATCAGGCAGTACTAATCGGGGGGCAACATCCAGTCTACGGCCGAACACAACTCTCCAAAACCGTCGCACAATGGGTAACTCTTCGCTGTAAGCAATCAATGGTTGTCTTCGGAGCCACTGCTCTAGTGAAGTTAGATCAACCTGTAAGACTTCTGGGGGAATTGGAACAATAGTTTCAGGGGGTGCTACTAGCCAAAAGTTTTCTTTATGGACTAACTGGTACTCCAACTCTGATCGCGTAATCTTCTGAGTTGCCACCACGACATCTAATTGTTCTTTTAATAGCTGCTCGATTAAATCTTGAGCTAATCCCAGTCGAACTCGATACAGCAGGTTTTCCGCTTGTGGTAGCCGAGACAGAATGCGCTGTGTGAAAAACTCTTGCGGTGTGCCAATGCGAATGACTTGAGGAGCATCCGTAGGCAAGATTTGAGTTGTAATTGATTCCAACTGCTCGATCGCTGCCGCAGTTTGAGTATACAAGCGCTTACCCTCATCTGTTGGCGACATTCGTCTAGGCAGCCGTTGAAACAAAGGTTGCCCCAACGCTGCTTCCAGGGCTGCGATATGCTGACTTACCGCAGGTTGCGTCAGGTGGAGAACTTGGGCAGCCCCCGACACTGTGCCCACTCGGTAGACCTGAATGAAGCTACGATACCACTCTAAATTAACCATAAATGGATTTATAGCAAGACGCAATTTTTATAATTTGTATTTTAGATGCTTACTGCATAGGATGGAGCTATCGGAGAACAAATCAGGTCGCGATGTCTCCTGACTCTTCAACCCCAAAGGAAACCAAAATGTCAATTCAACGAGTTCTTTTTGTTCTAACCAGTCATGACACACTCGGAGATACAGGTAAGGAAACTGGATTCTATCTGCCTGAAGTCACCCATCCCTATAAAGCCTTTGAGCAGGCTGGAATTGCGGTGGAGTTTGTCAGTCCCAAAGGTGGCAAAGCTCCGATGATCGGTGTTGATCTGCAAGACCCTATTAATCAGGCATTTCTGAATGATGCAGTGAAGGTGGCAAAAGTGGAGAATACATTGACTCCCGCAGATGTTGATGCAACGCACTACGATGCTGTCTTCTACGCTGGCGGACATGGAACTATGTGGGATTTTCCAGGAAATCAAGCATTGGCGCTGATCGCGGCTCAAATCTATGAAAACGGGGGCGTTGTCGGTGCAGTTTGCCACGGTCCCGCAGGTCTAGTTCCCGTTCGTCTTAGCACAAATCAGCCGCTAGTTGCAGGTAAAACGATTGCGGGTTTCACCAACTCAGAAGAAGTCGCTGTTGGTTTAGCGGATGTAGTGCCTTTTCTATTAGCAGACAAACTCACAGAACTAGGTGCTACCCATACTCAAGCCGACAACTTTCAGACTCATATAGAAGTGAGCGATCGCCTCGTCACTGGACAAAATCCTGCTTCCGCTAGAGGGGTCGGGGAACAAATGGTGATGCTCATGCAGCGATTAGCATCAAGCATAACCACCAAACCGCCGCTTGCCAAAGCTTGATAATGAAGTGATTTGAGTTGTGCAAGACCATGGATTAATTACGGTGCAGCATTCATTTTCTGACAATGCCCTAGCGGAAGCGTTGTTAGAGACGATCGTACACAAGAAAGCCACGACATAGAGTGAATTTCCCGCAATGACCTTTATCTAATCTTGAATTTATCCATGCGCCGAAACTCAAAATTTGTCCTCACAGTTTTGCTTACAGCAGCTTTATTTGTTGCAGCTTGTTCTACTAATTCAGCGCAGCACTCTTCCATTTCTCCGACCTCAACGACTGTCACTCAACTGTCTTCGACTGCTCCTCCGCGTGTTGGACAGGTTGAAATTGTCGCAGAATTAGACATTACGCCTGGAAATGTGACCGCATCCCGTGATGGAAGAATGTTTGCCAGCGTTCATGGAATGCGACGCGGTGCGGCTCAACTGATTGAAATCAAACCCGGTAAAAACAACTGGGAGGTTTTTCCAAACAAAGAATGGAATGCAACACCGGGCAGCAGCGCGAATGTCTTGAACTCAGCGCACGGAATTGCGATCGATTCTAAGAATCGCCTTTGGGTCACAGATCACGGCAACTGGATGCCAAACAATGGCAAGCCTCAGCAACCGAAATTAGTTGCATTTGACATCAACACCAAACAGGAAGTTTTTCGGATGGATTTTCCAGAAAACATTGCGCCACGAGGTGGCATTATTCAAGACCTAGCGGTTGATGCAGAACGCGAGTTTGTTTACATTGCCGATTGCGGATCGACTCCTGCGATCGTGACGGTAGACATTAATAACAAAACCGCCCGACGCTTTACCAATCATCCTTCCCTTAATGCTGAAAATGTCGATTTAGTCGTCGAAGGTCAGACGCTCAAGTTTCCTGATGCAAATGGCAAAATGCAAAATGCACGAGTGCCGATCAATCCGATCACGCTCTCAGCCGATGGCGAAACGATCTACTACGGCGCGATGAATGGTGAAACGCTTTACTCTATCCCGGCGCGACCGTTCCGAGAAGGCGCAACCAATGCTCAGATTGGACAAGCAATTCAAGTGGCTGGTAAGAAGCCTGTTTCTGATGGCATTAGCACCGATGCGGAAGGCAATCACTTTATCACGAACCTGCAAGATAATGCGATCGACAAGTTGAGCAAAAATGGCAAGTTGATTCGATTGGTGCAGGATGATCGCTTTTTGTTTCCTGATAATGTTCGCTTTGGTCCAGATTCTTGGCTGTATGTTGCGGTCAATCAACTGCATCGGAGTTCGATCTTTACGGGCAAAGCAGATGCAGGAAAACCTCCCTACCTGATTGCGCGAGTCTGGACAGGCACGAAAGGACAACCTGGGCGATAGGTAGAATTCGATGAGTTTGGATGAATGGAGAGCTTTTGATGAGACACAGGACACTCAAAATGCAGTGGATGATCCGATGGGGATTGATTCTCTGTGGTGGGTTGCTACTTGGTTTACTTTGGATCGGTATGGCAATTGTGCGAGTTCAGCCATCGCCAGCCGTAGCGCAGTCTCCTAATAATCCCAACCTTCAACCTATTTCGTCCGAGGCTTTAGGGATTGGCTTAGAAGGGCTTCCCTACCCCTACCCAGTTCAGTTTATGAGCTTAACCAATGAGGGGAACTCTGTTCGTATGGGCTATATGGATGTTCCAGCTCGCGATCGCCCAAACGGACAAACGGTGTTGCTTTTACACGGACGGAACTTTTCGGGAAACTACTGGCAGCCCACAATCCAGGCACTTGCCACGGCTGGGTATCGCGTACTTGTGCCCGATCAAGTCGGATTTGGTAAATCGAGCAAGCCAGACATGGATTACAGCTTTGATTTGTTGGCAATGAACACAGTCCAACTTCTCGATTCCCTGAACGTCCGATCTGTAGATGTGGTTGGGCACTCGATGGGGGGAATGCTGGCAGTTCGGTTAGCACGGCTATACCCAAACCGTATTCGGCGAGTTGTGTTAGAAGCTCCAGTGGGATTGGAAGATTACCGCTTAAAAGTGCCGCCTCAAACGATCGAACGATTACAGCAAGATGAGTCTTTGAGCGATCCGACTGCGATCGAGCGATTCTTACGCAACTTTGTCAAAACCTGGGTACCAGAACGGGATCAACGTTTTGTGCAAATTCGCACTCGCTTGGCTCAAAGTGCAGAATATGTCCGATGGACACGGGCAATGGCACGGACTTGGCAAATGATTTACAGAGAACCGATTCGCTATGAGTTGTCTGCGCTCACTCAACCGACTCTCCTGGTCATTGGATTGGAAGATAGAATTGCTCTCGGTCGAGCTTACGTTAGCCAAGAGGTTGCAGCAACAATGGGCAACTTTCCAGAACTGGGTCGCTTTGCCGCTCAAGAAATTTCTCGCAGTACATTAGTAGAGCTTTCGGGTATTGGTCATATTCCTCACCACGAGTCACCAGAGAGGGTTAATCAAGATTTGCTGAGTTTTCTGGCGGGGTAATACGGTGAATAGTAGAGTAGGCGCTCTGAAAACACTACTTATCAGGTATTTCAAAAACGGTCGTTTGTGAGAATTAAAATGCTGATTTAAAACTAATCCTGCAAATCTATTCGTCTCGTTCTCAAAACTCTTCTCAAAATCAATCTCTC
>JALOOO010000326.1 GCA_025454375.1 Leptolyngbya sp. Prado105
CGGTCAATCAACCAAAAAATATCGCCGCTTTTCGGTCGTTTAAATCGAGCAGGGTAGAGTCTTTATGTAACATTGTCTGCTAACATCAGTGCCGGAAATACGTTTGGAAACCGCTCTAGCAGTTCATCAAACGAAGAATTCTGCCCTTCAATGACATGGATGAAGAATCCTTCTTTCATAGTTAAGTTTGTGGAGTAGGACATGAGCTATTTCGTGGCGCAATCCGAACCCCTATAAACTCGTTTCCCTCATACAGAATCATTGCCCACAACGTCGGGTCATACTCTAGAAGGTAAGCTTCTTGCTCCGATTTTGCTCCTGCACGAATCGCGATCGCTTCCAATTTGCAGTAGGGAGCTTTAAGAATTGCCCTTACTTTTGCTCTGCGGCTCGGTTCGGCTAGGCTAATCAGCTTTAAAATCTGATTCCGGTTGAGCAGTGCATTAGGGTCAATGATTTCTACACATTGGCTCTCAGTCGAACTGTTTGAGCGAACTAATCCTGCGATGAGTGCGGGATTGTATTCCGAAATTAATCGAGTTACTGCGATCGCAACTAAAAGTATGACGAGCAACACCATCCAAATTTGAAAAGCTAAATGTCTCGAAGAGCGTTTCATAATGCTATAACTGCAAACAGCAGACCTCCAAGTAAACTGCATAAATTCCATAACAACTTTCGATTCCAAGGCATGAAGACAACTGTGATGAGAACACTGACTGTACTAACTGCGATCGCAATACAAGACAGTACGAACAACTGATTGAAGAAATACGAGTGAATCACGTAGTGAACTAATATACCAATGCAAAAAGCAATCAATCGAGAGATTAAAACCGTTACTAGGAGTTCTTTCTGTTTCTCATCCTGTTGATTCAAGATGTGCTGTTCGTTAATTTTTGGAGGATTAACCTCAGCTTGAATTTCCTCTCTATTACTCTCTAGCGATCGTTGTTGAGTTGACTCTTCATTCTGTGCAACTGAAATTTGATCTTCAATAATGGATTTAGCCTGATTTTTTCTATGAACTTTCCAATGATTGTTGTTTGGATTCATGCGGTAAAGTGCTACTGCGTCATTGGACAAGATTCTAAGCAGTGATGTTTTAATCGAGCGACTACGTTGAGCGATTACAAGCTGTTTTTCAGTTAGCGGCTTTTTGGCGGATTGAGAACGCCTTTTTTGATGGGACATTTTTCAACTCCAATTGCAAATCATCTATGCAGTAGAAATCGGTACGATCGGTACGATCGGTGCGATCGCTTTCCATTTGCATAATCTGTTGCCTCTTAGCTTCCTAAGAAGATCAGCGATTACTTGTCAAACGTTGAATCGCAAATTATCCAGAATTTCTTGAATAATTTGATCAAGTTGAGAATGATGCAAAACCAAGCGTTGAATGACAAGATTGGCAACAGTTGAAACCTCGTCCGACAGGATAGGTGTATTCTCTGAATCCATAGCAGATTGTTGAATGTGGTTTTGCAACTGTTCTATTGCACTTAGCCCATCAAGAGATAGCAGTTGGGATCGGTTCTGTTTCATGGTTTCCTCCTGATGCTTTAAATCAAGTTCCAGAGCATTGCTGTCATTGCTCATATGTATAAACGATTGCTCTGAGCCAGATACTCAAAGCAATCGTTTGCGAAATGTTAGCGGCGATTGAGGCTCCGAAGCTGCTCAGCTTTCCACCAAACAGATGTTAGTTCTGTTAAACCACTCAGCAAGTAAAGCCATTCTTCACGCTGGTCTTCAGATGGGTCGTTGCTAGAATCGTATTTCATCCCGATGATTGTAGCGACTTCTCCAGTTGATTTGACTTTTACCACTTGAAAAAAAGCAAACTGCGGTAGCGAGATTTGTTGATTGAGAACGGCAATATTGTAAGAATGATCTGAAGTGCTACTCATGATTTAATCTCCAAACGAAATCTCTCCAAGTCGCAACTTGAGAGCGTGAACAAAAATTTCAAAGGGTTGGCGATCAACAAATGCCCAACCTGAAAAGTTGTTGAGTAATTTTTTCAAAAGAATGATTGGCGGCAGAATTCAATTCTGTTCCTCTCTCAATTCTCTAAAATTTGTATGAGTGAATGTCTTCTTTCCGAAGATCAACGATTTATGGTGAATGATTTTCTGCCACCCTCAGCGACTGAAATCTGAGACAGGGACGCGATCTCGATTCTTCAACAACTTCAGCGTCAAGATGTTCAAATCTGGTTCGACTCTAGATGGGCGATTATTGCAACCGTATGTGTTCATACTGCTCCTGCGTCGTCTACATCTCCTGTCGCGCCGATCGTATTACTTTCTGGATTTGATAGTTCTCTCTTGGAGTTTTGACGATTGCTCCCTTACCTTACCTCGCACTCCGAAATCTGGGCGATCGATCTCTTAGGCTTTGGCTTTACCGAACCCGTACCGCTCATTCCCGTAAATCCTCAATCAATTCGACAACATCTGCTTGGCATTCTTCAAGCTTGGATCACTCAGCCTGTCATCTTAATTGGCGCATCTTTGGGGGGTGCGGTTGCCATAGATTTTACGTTGCACTATCCTGACTGGGTGAAATCCTTGATCCTTATTGATAGTGTTGGTTTCTCTGGCAGTTTTCCGATCGGTCAATTTTTGCCTTCTTCTCTACTTGAGTTGGGAGCGGATTGGCTGCGGTTTCGGAAACAGACTGCTTTGAAAGCTGCGGCAACGCTTCCACTTCTCAATTCGACGCTGATTGATGCACTACGTTGCTCTCTGTTGCATCAGGAAATGCCAGGGTGGAAAGAAGCAATCATTTCTTTCAGCCAAACCGGGGGTTATGCTGATTTGAGCGATCGGATGGGTCAAATCCAGCATCCGACCCTCATTCTCTGGGGCAGATCAGATGATATTCTTGGCACTCAAGATGCCGCTCGATTTCAGGCAGTGAACTGATTTGGATTGATCAAGCTGGACACGTCCCTCACTTTGATCAACCACAAGCTGTTGCAGCGCAGCTGTTAAAATTTGCGAATCAACCTCATATCCATTGAGTTTCAAACGCATCCTGCCCAGTGCCGTAAATCAAATTCCCATAAGTTTGCCAATGGTAAACTTCCTCGATCGTCAATGCTGAAGCAGTAAGCGCAGTCAAATTTTCCTGCAACTGAGCGAGTGTAGCTGGAGCCGTGAGTGTAGTATGAATTGCAGGATGATGCAAAACGAAGCGGTAACAATCTGTGGCAGTTGGGGGCGACTGGTTCCACTGCGGATGCCCCTTGAGCAAGGTACCCCAGCGAGTACAGGTAAATGCAATAACAGGCAATCCCACAGCTTGTGCCATTGGAAGAACTTGGTCTTCTACTTTTCGATGCGCCATGTTGTACCGTAGCATTAGAACATCAATTTGTCCTTGTTGAATGAGTTGCAGCGCGACTTCTAGATTGTGTGTGCTGGCTCCCACACACCGAATGCTTCCTGTTGTTTTCCACCCTCGTAACTGAGCGAGAACGGCTTGAATTTCTTCAGCGCTATCACTTGGCGAGAAATATTCGATAAAGAAGGCATCAATGACCGAGGTGTTCAGCGATCGACGAGTTTGATCCAGATACTGCTGTAGCGTTTCAGGATGACGAGATTCGCTCCCTGTTGCAATGAAAATAGAGTTTCGCTGCGTTGTGAGTAGCGGCATTAATCCATCTACCAATGGATCAGAGGACAAATTATAGGAAAAGTAAAAGTTAATGCCTGCGGTAAAAGCAGCCTGAACACAAGTTAGATCTTTAAGGTACTGGCTTGCGAATCCCAGACGACTAACAGGTTGCTTGGATAGGCTTAAAAGATGGTTTGCGTGAACTGAGTGATCCTGATTTTGCTGCATTCCAATGTCTCCAAGTTGATTTCGACCCGTACGATCGCAACTTCAATCAAAATTAGACCGTTCCCCCTTGGCGAGATCGGCTTCTGAAGAAGGTCTGTCCTCTCTAAAAATCTGTCCCTATGATTCCTGAGAGATCAGCTGTTTGATCTCCTTCAGTCTACGGTTAAGAATTTGCTGGCATTCTCGAAGTTGGTCAGGTGATAGCTCAGAAAAATCAGCGTTTTCCAGTGCCATGATTTCTTTTGGCAACTTGAGCTGTTCCGGTGCAGCAGTCGGATTGTATTGAGCTAGAATTGCCTTCACTTGCTCATTGATGGTTTGGGTACTCCAATTGTTGGCGATCGCATTTTGCGTTACACCGAGCCGAATTTTCTTCGCTTCTGGTTCATCAACATCCAAAGCTTCTGCACTCAATTGGTTTAGAATACGGAGTTTTGCAGGCTCCAGTCCTTCATCCCAGACTGCTTGCTTCAAATCATCCGGTAACTTGAGCAAGGGAAGAACATATCGAGAAATTGTCCCTGGATTCTGCTGATAGCTCAGAATGACATCCAAAATCGCCCTTGCTTCCTCTTCCAAACCTGAATTCTCGATCCACTCTTTCTGAACGGAGCGATCGGCAGTCAAAATCTCGGTTAGATCAGCAGATTGATCCCCTCGTCTTAATCGTCGTTTTAACTGCGTCAAAGCAGTATTCAGTGCCCGTGGCAGTTCAACATCCAATGGCTCTTCTAAAACATCTTTGAGGTAAGGATAGCGATGGGAGCATTGGCAGATGAGAACTTGAGCCATTTCTAAGTCATGCAGTTTCTTCTGATGAATGGTGGTGGAAACTGCCTTGGACTGAATCTCTAAAAGATCGATCGCACCCTTGGCAGGCATAATGACCGACTTTAGGTTTGGCAATCCACTCAATGCACCTGAGCGTAATCGCCGCTCTCCATCAAACATCAGGTATGGAAGATCGATGTTATAGAGTGGCTGATCTGCAATAAAGAGTCCTTGCTCTTCATACTGTTT
>JALOOO010000105.1 GCA_025454375.1 Leptolyngbya sp. Prado105
TTCGAGCAATCCACGGTTCGATCCAATGCACCGTTGCCCCTTCTCCGAGCCAACCTAGGATCAAGCTTCCCGCAGTGGTTCCAGTTTGGGTTACAGATAAATACTGTCCCAGATTGTTTTGGGCGTACTGAACTTGCTGCGCGGCTAGATTGCCTTGCTGAGCTAAATGATCGATTTCTCCTTTTGAGGCAGACACGATCGCTAACTCTGCTGCAACAAAAAACGCAACCGCCAGAACAAAAATTAGCAAAACTGCCAATCGGAGCAGCGTTTCGGCAGTTTCAATCTCAAATGTTTCTAAAGTCGTCAAATCACCACTCCCTATGACTCTGGGAATTCTATTTTGTAAAGATTACTGAACTTTCTCAGTAATTTCATCCTCTTCATGAGGATCTAAATTAATCGCAATATTCACGTGAACTCATGTTGCTAAAACGATCTGCGCTCTCAACCCTGACTGCTCTTAGCTTAATTAGTTTCTCAGATTTGTCGATTCGTCCTGTAAGTGCGCTGATTCAGCCGACTCCAGCAGCGGTTCCGGTCACTGAGTCGATGACGCAAGCCTCTGCGATCTCATCGATTCTCCCTGCTGAAACGTTGGGAGTTGCGCTGGTGAATACCCAGGACGATCGCTGGCGAGAATTGAGCCAGTTTCAGCTTTTTCCAGATGGATTTGCATTTCCGGGAAGGCTGTTCTATCCGACGGAAAAAGGAGCGAGCTTTGAGAGAGATATTCAACCTTGGCTAGGGGAACAGTTTGGAGTCGCATTTCTATCGGCTAAAAGCATTGTGACGATTTCTGATGTGAAAGATGCTCAAGCCGTCAGTCAATATGTCGATCGAGTTAGAAAAAGTCGTAAGCAACCTCCAAAAGAAACGCAGTACAAAGGGGTGACGATTCTAGAATTTGCTGAGGAGAAAGCCCCTGCTCAATCTAAGCCCAATGTACAGAAGAAGACAAATCCAGACAAGCCATCCGAAAAAATAGAGCCTGCGGAATTCCTGCCGCCGAGCCAGCCAAAATTCGCGATCGCAGTTTTGCCCAATCACTTTGTCAGTTCGAGTTCGACTGAGGCGATTCAAGAGCTACTAGATGGGCAAGGTAAGCTGAGTGACAATCCGAAGTTCCAAAAAACTCAGCAAAATCCAAAAGCCGCTCGATCCCTTGTTACTCTGTACGGAAAGTATAGTGAATTGCTCAAAGCATTGAATCAGTTCAATCAGCAGCAAATGGAAGAACTGAGGAAAAAGAATCCGAATCAACCCAGACTGCCCATGGTTGATCCGACCTTGTTCGATCCGTTGGGCAAGTTTTACGACACCGCAGAAGCCTTTGTCTGGGCAGAACCGACGGGACTCCGCGCTCAGTTTGCTGTGACACTCTCACAACCCGTTCCAGAGAATTTGCTCACGCCGCTGACGACTCGCAATGAGATTCTCAATCGTCTGCCCGAAGTCAATTATATGGTGTCAAACAGCCGGAATCTGGCGTTGTACTGGCAAGCGTTCACGCTCGTATTCGAGTCACAGCCCGCTTGGAAGAAGACACTTGACCAAGGTCGTCAATTCATGCAGAGTTTGGTTGGCGTAGACGATCGCGATCTGCTCCCCTGGATGAACGGCGAATATGCGGTATTTGCTTATCCGACTCGGCAAGGCTTTATTCCCGCGATCGCTCCAAATATGGATATTGCCTTTGGCATGATGTTTCAAACGAGCGATCGTGCTGCCGCCGAAGCCGGGTTGAAAAAGCTCAATGAATTCGTTGCGCCTCGCTTGGGGAAAGCCATGGTGCAGCAAACTACGATCGCGGGTCAACCTGTGATCAGCTATGGAGCCGTTGAGAAAGGTCGATCGCTGAATTTCTTCAGTCACGGTTGGACGGATGATCAGACTTTGGTGATGCTGTTTGGCGGAGGATCGCTGAGGGAGTTTAGTCCAAAACCGAATCGGACTTTACCCCAATCCACAAATTTCAAAGCTGCGATCGCACCCTTTCCCGATGCGAATTTGGGCTACTTTTATCTAAATCAAGGAGCATTTATGAGCTTCTTGAACTCGACTGCGTTTCCAATCTTCTTTGGGCAATCGAGGCAGAGCAACCCGTTTGCGGTTCAGCTTCAAGATAGCTTGAGTAGTATTCGCAGTATTAGCGGGGCGAGTTCGATTCAGGATAATCAGATTCAGTTTGAGGGATTTCTTTCGCTTTCGCCTCGATTGAGTCGTTAGCGAAAGCGTTTTGTGAAGCAATTGGGTTCATTCCCTTTGAGTAAGAAACGTTGATCATGAAACGAAACCCGATAAAGTAAAAGAATCGACTTATTTGAAAAATGCTGTGATTTCTGGCTGGACACATTCTTTATTCGGGCAACTCGCGATCGCGACGCTCTGGCTGCTCATTGTCGGTCTATGCGCCGCGATCGTCAATCGCTTAAATCCCGATCGCAATGAACTTGTTCGCAAAGTGGTTCATATCGGCACAGGCAATATTATTCTCATTGCTTGGGGGTTGAACATTCCGGTCTGGGTGATCATTGCTGCTTCAGTATTTTTTAGTATTCTCACACTCCTGTCTTACTATTTTCCCATCCTGCCTAATATCAACAGCATCGGACGGAAAAGCTTTGGAACCTTTTTTTATGCAGTCAGTATTGGAGTGCTAGCTGCCTGGTTTTGGGCGATTGGCAAACCAGAATTTGCAGCGATCGGGATTCTTGTGATGACTTGGGGCGATGGATGTGCCGCGCTGATTGGACAACGCTTTGGCAAACATCCTTATCGACTTTGGGGTATGAAAAAAAGCTGGGAAGGGTCTGCTGCGATGGCATTGATTAGTGCTTTGGTCTGCGCGTTGATTTTGCTTTTGACCCTAGGGAATGTTTGGCAAGTTTGGCTCGTTTCGGCGATCGTGGGACTGTGTGCCGCCGGATTAGAGGCGTTTTCAAAATTCGGAATTGATAATTTGACAGTGCCGATTGTCTCTGCTGCGATCGCAGCTTTTCTCACGCAAATTCTGATTTAGGGAAGTCGTTTATCTTTCCAACACAGTCCCGCACGAGATTGAACCCCCCGTGCTAGGTTGATTGTTCGGCTTTTGCGATCGCGATTCGGGTTTTTAAGACAGAATCAGGATTCAGACTGATCGAATCGATTCCCTGTTCGACTAGAAATTGGGCAAATTCTGGATAGTCACTCGGAGCCTGTCCGCAAATGCCAATTTTGCGTCCGTGGCGTTTGACCGTCGAAATAGCAAGTTCTATCATTTGCTTGACGGCTTGATTGCGCTCATCAAACAGATGAGCAACGAGTGACGAATCCCGATCGAGTCCCAAGGTTAGTTGCGTTAAATCATTCGACCCAATTGAGACACCATCAAACACCTCACAGAATTGTGCCGCTAAAATGACATTACTAGGCAACTCACACATGACATAGACTTGTAGCCCATTTTCGCCGCGAATCAATCCATGTTTTGCCATCTCTGCTAGGACTCGCTGACCTTCTTCAGGAGTGCGGCAGAACGGAATCATCAAAATTACATTGGTCAATCCCATGTCATCGCGAACCCGTTTCATGGCTTGACATTCCAGGGCAAAACCTTCTTGGTAACGTTCATCATAGTAGCGAGAGGCTCCACGCCAGCCGATCATTGGATTTTCTTCGCGAGGCTCGAATTGTCGTCCTCCGAGTAGATTGGCATACTCATTACTCTTAAAATCCGACAGGCGAACAATCACAGGTTTTGGATAAAATGCAGCAGCGATCGTGCCAATCCCATGAGCTAACTTATCAACGAAGAATTGAGCTTTGTCTTCGTATTCAGCCGTAAGGGTTTCGATTTTGGCTTGTGCAACTCGATCGTCTAATTCATCAAAGTAGATCAAGGCGAGAGGATGGGTTTGAATTTGATTAGCAATGATAAATTCCAATCGTGCGAGTCCAACTCCATCGTTGGGAATGGCAGCAAGACTAAATGCTTCTTGAGGATTGCCGACATTCATCAAAATTTGCGTTTTAGTTGTGGGCAAGGTTTCTAGCTCAACTTCATCGACTTCAAACGGCAGCATTCCAGCATAGACTCGCCCTTCCTCTCCTTCAGCACAACTGACTGTGATCATTTGACCTGTGCTAATTTGAGTCGTTGCATTGCCGCATCCGACGATCGCAGGAATTCCCATCTCTCTTGCAATGATTGCTGCATGGCAGGTTCGACCGCCTTGATTGGTGACGATCGCGCTTGCTTTTTTCATGATCGGTTCCCAATCTGGATCGGTTCGATTGGTCACTAGCACTTCACCCGATTGAAATTGATCGAGTTGATGAACATCTAAAATGACTCTTGCTTTGCCTTGTCCGATCATTTCACCGACCGCGCGACCTGTAATGATGGGTTCGGAATGTGTCGCTTCACCGAAACGGTAGCTGCGAAGGATCTGATGCGTCTTTTGTGATTGCACTGTTTCGGGTCTAGCTTGGACAATGAATAGCTCGCCTGTGATGCCATCTTTTGCCCATTCGATGTCCATTGGAGTTGGCATTCCGCGCACTTGTGAATAATGGTCTTCAATGATGCAAGTCCAGTGAGCTAGTTTGAGGATTTCATCCTCTGCGATCGCAAATCGTTGTCGTTGTTCTAGCGAAACGGAGCGGTTTTTTGTCGATTTCATTCCCCCTAGGTCATAGACCATCTTGATCTCTTTAGAGCCGAGTCGCTTATCAAGAATGGGGCGATGACCTTGTTTTAGAGTTGGCTTGAATACGACATATTCATCGGGGTTCACTGCGCCTTGCACAACGGTTTCACCTAAGCCATAGGCAGCCGTGATCAGGGCAGTATCTTTGAATCCGGTTTCAGTGTCGATCGAGAACATGACTCCTGATGCCGCGAGATCTGAGCGCACCATTTTTTGCACACCGACAGATAGAGCAATCTCTAGATGATCAAAACCTCGCAGTTGTCGATAAGAAATGGCACGATCGGTAAAGATAGACGCAAAGCATTTGTGGCAGGCTTCAAGCACGCTGGGTAAGCCATGAATGTTGAGGTAGGTTTCCTGCTGTCCTGCAAAACTTGCATCAGGAAGATCTTCTGCGGTGGCACTGGAGCGAACTGCCACGTCAGTATCGGTTCCATATTCATGGCAGAGGGCTTGATAGGCATCTGCGATCGCTTGTTCTAATTCAGGTGGAAAAGGGGTTTGCAGAATCAGGGATCTGGCTTTTCTGCCTCGTGTTTGTAAGTTTTGCACCTCTTCGACATTCAGATCGGCAAAAAGCTGTCTCAGTTGAGGTTCAAGTCCGGCTTTCTCAATAAAAGAACGATAAGCGAATGCAGTAGTGGCGAATCCGTTTGGCACATTAATGCCTTTGGGAGTAAGTTGCTGAATCATTTCACCCAGGGAGGCATTTTTCCCACCAACGAGTGGAATATCTACAATTCCAACTTGGTTAAAAGGTAAGACGAGGGCTTGAGGTTTGGAGAACTCAGAAGCGGTGATAGGTTGCGAGGTTTGAATCTTGAGCATGATTGGAATCTCCAAAAAGCGTGGTGTTGCGCTCCCAGTTTGGTTATAGCGGAGAAGTTTGAGGAAGTTGTGAGGATCGATTTGCTGCGCCGTGGCGATCGTGTTGGGAGACATTGTAGATGAGAAACTTGTGAAAACAATCGATCTATCCTCACGAGTTCCTCATTTTGCTGGATTAAAGTAAAGCTTGTAGCAGATGGGTAAAAAGCAATGTTTCAAAGGATTTTAGTTATTCTTGAAGATATTCAGTCTCGGCATTGTGTTTTTAATACTGCACTTCGGTTCGCTAAGGCTAATCAAGCTCGATTGTGTGTCGTTGATTTGCTTGCAGATCATTCGTTGGAGAATGATCTGCGATCGCTTGCAGAATCTACGATCCCATTTGGCACTCCGATTGAACGGTTAGAACTTGTCGAAAAGACGGATGGCGCAATCCTTAAAACGGCTGAACATTGGAATGCTGATTTGATCGTACTGGGTCATGCTGTGCCTCTTAGTTTGTGTCAAACTTTGCCTTGCACTGTGTTGATTGTGCAGCAAAAAATCCATTTCAATGAGATTTCTGAAGCCACACAAACAATTTCGATCACAATGCAATTAAAACCACAATCGCCAGATTTAGCGGTAAGAAATCGATTAGAACGACTGCTCGAACTGACTCCTAGTTCTTGATTCTTGTCGATCGCAAAACGGTTTTCAACTCGAACCGTTTTGCGATGTCTCTTCGAGCCGAATTGTTCATTGAGAGAAGAATCCAGTTAATAACAGCGGAACGAGTAATAGACCCGCAACAATGAAAAGCAGTGTTCCAGGTTCAACTGTGAAGACCCAAGGCTTTTTTGGATTAGACATTGTGGACTCCTAAGATCAGAAATCTTTGACCAATGGTTGACAGGTGAATAGACGCTTTGACGGACAATGCAGCGAGTTGAGGAACTTATCAGTCAGGTGATTTGATTTTGCAATGATCGATCGAGTTAAATTCGCGATCCTTAACGATTTTTAACCATTACCAAATAATCAAACTTAGAAGCGAGAAACACGATCGCAATTTTTTTGATCCGCTTGAGCAACAACTGTCCCGCTGGAACATCAAAGCGCGATCGATAACAACGCGGTCAACCCCTGCAAGAACGAATGTCCAAATTTTGTGCTGCTTGATATCCCCGATGGTTACACATTTTGCAGAGCGGCATAAAACGCTTCAAGGCGCGACCAAACTCGATCGACTAAATCTGCCGCATCCGAATCAAACCATTCCAACCCCGACACGGCTCGAAACCAAGTACGCTGCCGTTTCGCAAACTGTCGAGTGTGCAAGATGATTAACCGTTCCGCCTCCTGTAGCGAAACCTCTCCTCTCAAATACTGTCGCATCTCCGCATACCCCAAAGTATTTAAAAGCGGCAAATCCTCTCCATACTTGCGACAGAGCATTTCAACTTCTTCGACAAATCCCATTTCGATCATTTGTCCCGCCCGTTTTGCAATCCGCTGCTCTAATTGATCCGAATCCAATCCGATCTGCAAAATTGGATAATTCGGCGGATGCTCTCCCTGTTGCTCTGAAATCGGGCGACCTGTCACGTAAAACACTTCCAATGCTCTCAGCGTTCGTACCTGATCATTCGCATGAATTCGCTCTGCCGCAGAGGGATCGACCTGTTGCAACATTGCATAGAGCGTCTTCTGCCCCAATGTCTCAAGCTGTGATCGCAATTCTAATTGAGGTGCAACTCTCGGAATTTTCATGCCGCGAGCGATCGCTTTAATATATAGCCCGGTTCCACCGACTAAAAAAATTGGAGGAATAAAGGAACGAGGAGATTGTGCAAAATCGCCACTCCCACGCTCCCACTCCCCCATCACTTCCCGCGCCCGCGCCTGATAATCCGCCACCGTTAAGGTTTCCGTCGGATCGCAAATGTCAATTAGATAATGCGGCACTTGATTTTGCTCTTGTTGCGTCGGTTTTGCCGTTCCGATGGTAAACTCTCGATACACTTGGCGCGAATCGGCACTCAAAATGATAGACTGCAAGCGTTTTGCAAGCTCGATCGCTAAACTAGATTTTCCACTCGCTGTCGCTCCAGCAATTATAATAAGTACATTAGTATCATTTAATCTTTTTTGATCGCTTTTCGTTTTTTGAGTCAAAATAGACCGATCCATCCCACTTTCAAAATTCATCAGAAATTGCCCTAAAACCGCTTATAAGCCATTTGTGCTATAATTTTGATAAAATCGCTCTCGCTCTTACTCACTTCGCTCCTTATTGCCTTAAAAGAACGCTTCCTATGACGACTAACTACGATGCGCAGCAGATTCAAGTCCTCGAAGGTCTTGAAGCCGTAAGAAAACGCCCCGGCATGTATATTGGCAGTACTGGACCTCGCGGACTGCACCACCTCGTTTATGAGGTCGTCGATAACTCAGTCGATGAAGCGCTAGCGGGCTACTGTAAGACGATCGATGTCTCGATCAATGCCGATGGCTCTGTCACCGTAACTGACGACGGGCGTGGGATTCCGACTGGACTTCACCCAAAAACTGGCAAGTCCGCCCTCGAAACCGTGATGACGATTCTACACGCTGGCGGTAAGTTTGGTGGCGGTGGCTACAAAGTCTCTGGGGGACTGCACGGGGTTGGGATCTCGGTTGTGAATGCGCTCTCAGAATGGGTTGAAGTGACCGTCTGGCGCGAAAAGAAATCTCACCTTCAGCGATTTGAGCGCGGCATTCCTCAGGGTGATCTCGATATTAAACCCTCTTCTCAGACGAAGACGGGAACATCGGTGACCTTCATGCCCGATGCGACGATCTTTACTGAAACGACGAAGTTTGACTACACGACTTTATCGGGACGATTGCGAGAGCTAGCTTACCTCAATGGTGGCGTGAGAATTAGCTTTAGCGATCGTCGGGCTGAGTCCGAACGCGAGGAGATCTATTTCTACGAAGGTGGAATTCGCGAGTACATCGCTTATATGAACCGCGAAAAGCAGCCTTTGCATGAAGAAGTCATCTTTGTGCAAGGTGAGCGCAACAACATTCAAGTTGAAGTCTCGCTGCAATGGTGTTCTGATGCTTACACGGACAATATTATCGGCTTTGCCAATAACATTCGTACCGTCGATGGTGGGACTCACTTAGAAGGATTAAAGGCGGTTCTGACTCGGACGCTGAATACGATCGCTCGCAAGCGCAACAAGATTAAAGAGAACGAATCGAACCTTGCGGGTGAGAATATTCGCGAAGGTTTGACGGGTGTGATTTCGGTGAAAGTGCCTGATCCAGAGTTTGAGGGTCAAACGAAAACGAAGTTAGGCAATACTGAAGTTCGCGGGATTGTAGATTCTTTGGTCGGGGAAGTGCTGACTGAATATTTAGAATTCCGTCCGAATGTCTGCGATGCAATTATTGAGAAAGCGGTGCAGGCGTTCAAAGCAGCAGAAGCCGCTCGACATGCGCGGGAAATGGTACGCCGCAAGTCGGTGCTAGAATCTTCGACCTTGCCTGGAAAACTGGCAGATTGTGCGTCTCGCGATCCGAGTGAATCTGAAATCTACATTGTGGAAGGGGATTCTGCGGGTGGCAGTGCGAAGCAGGGACGCGATCGACGATTTCAGGCGATTTTGCCTCTCCGGGGTAAGATTCTCAACATTGAGAAAACCGATGACTCGAAGATTTACAAGAATACAGAAATTCAAGCCTTGATTACGGCGCTTGGCTTAGGAATCAAGGGTGAAGAGTTTGATGTGTCTCAGCTCCGCTACCACCGCATCATTATCATGACGGATGCGGATGTGGATGGGGCGCATATTCGGACGTTGCTCTTGACTTTCTTCTATCGCTATCAGCGGATGATGGTAGATCAGGGCTATGTTTACATTGCTTGTCCTCCGTTGTACAAGGTAGAGCGAGGCAAAAATCACTACTACTGCTATACTGAGCGCGATTTGCAAGAACGGTTAGCCGCTTTCCCGGTTAATGCGAGCTATAACATTCAGCGCTTTAAAGGGTTGGGTGAAATGATGCCGCAGCAGCTTTGGGATACGACGATGAATCCTGAGACGCGCACGTTAAAGCGTGTTGAGATTGAAGATGCGGCAGAAGCCGATCGAGTCTTTACGGTTTTGATGGGCGATCGAGTTGCGCCGCGTCGGGAGTTTATTGAGACTTATGGATCGAAGCTGAATATGGCAGATCTAGATATCTAGCTAAGGGGCGGAATTTTAAGCGCTCTGAGTTTTTCTAAAGCTTGGAGCGCTTTTTTCGTGCAAACTGATCTGTTGCTGCGGGGGATTGAGAATGGTGTAGATTTCTCGCTTCCTTGCTAAGAAGGTTGAGGGAGATTGGGATTAGATATTGTTTAGGACTTCTAGAATTGCTTTTGGGAGCAATTGATCTTTGAACCAAATGATTCTTGCGGGAACCTCTGCGATTTTTACGCCTGCATTTTCCAGGTTCAATCGCTCTGAGATAGCTAAGATCAAATCGTCGCGACCTGACTGTCGAACTTGCGAAAACTTCTTTCGTAAATACTCAGGTCGCCAATATCCGACAATTTCGACTAAAAACGATCGACCGTCAGGATGTACAACTCGAAAGTCTGGAACCATGACACTGCCTGGAATTGGAATCAGATCGACTTCGCGCTCAAGTCGCCATTCAGTTTTTGTTTTATTCCAACGATCGACAAATCCCTCTTCAAGGAGACTGTCGTAAGTTTTTCCGGGTGGATAGTGGCTGACGAGTCCGCATTCGGAATCGAGTGCAAATCGACCCTGACGTTTTTTGCCTGAGTAGCTATCGTTAATTTGTAATTGCGCTGCTAGGCTCCATCGGGTGACATGAAGTAAAGCAGGAAGTAACTTTGCGATCGCGAGTCCGTACCGGGTTGAAGGCTTAAACAAACTTGTTGGGCCATCGATCGTGAGGGTAAATCCGTGATCGGCATCGCCTTCAATGTAGGTCATGAGTTGGAATAGCTTCATGTAGCGAAAGAGCAGTTTGTATTGTCCTGGATCATTGCGGTGAGCATTGATCACCATGTGGCTTGCTCGATAAAAAACGCCCTGCACTTGAGATAGGTTGTAGCGATGGAGCAGTGCTTCGGGTGTGGGTGCTTCAAAGCGAGTTAAAATTTGATTTTCGGGTAAGTCTGCATATAATCCAGCTTTGACTTGTTCTGGTAAGACTTCGTGGTTGAGTTCTTGAGTCAGAGTATGGGCAATTTTCTCGATCGTCAGGGTTGCGGTCTGGAGGCTTGGAATGTGCTGTGCGGATAGGGCAAAGACTCGCTCTCGCAGCATGAGTGGATCAAGGGGACTGACGGTTTCAAAGGTACTAAACGAGCTATTAAGCAGATGGGCTAATCCGCGTTTGATACGGTAGTCGGTTTCTTCTCCTTCGAGTTCTTGGAGTTGTCGGTTGAGTTCGCCTCGGGTTCCATGTTGCGATCCATGAAATAGGGTGATCAGATCTTGAGCGATCGACATGATATTCTCGTCAAATTCCAACCGTTTGGGCGCGATTTCTTCTCCGTTAAATCGATGAATGAGTAAATCAGTCGGCAGCATGACTTAGAGAATGGTGAGGTAAGTATCAGCAGATTCAGTCGGTAGCACCTTTAAAGCTTGGTTTTTTAGATCAATTTTAATTCCAGGTGCTTCGAGTGGAATTACGCCGAGTAGTGCATTTTGACCTTGAGGCAGTTCTAGACATTCAAAAGTCCCTTCGCGACCACAAATTGAAACGCTAACATCTCGATAGATTCTGGCTTTACCAATTCCCATTGCGGTCATCACATCGACTGCTTTTTGAACTTTCAGCCCAAGCTCTGCAATGATGTTTTTAGGTAGGCAAAGCGTAGTTGCACTCGTATCAACTAAGACATTTTCTACTGTTGTCGATCTCACTTGCTCTTCGGCAAGAAATCCCTCTTCTGCCAAAAGCTCATCTTTGCGATTTGCGACCTTGATCGACACAATCACTTTTCCTATTTCCTGCGCACCTTTAACCTGCATTTCTACCTCCCGGAAGTAGTAGTGATACTGTAGCACTACTGTAACGTTAAGACTGAAATCTTCGCGCCAAGTGATCAACGCATTGCATAATGGTAGGTCAAAAGTTAGATCAAATGTATGCTGAAACGTCGGTGGAAAATTTTCGCGATCGTGGCGCTTGTGATTGCAGCAATTGCTGCAATGGTGGGGGGTGTCTTACTGCTGAATCGTCCTCAACAACCCACTGTACTCCAACCCTTTCTGCCGCCGAGCGTTGGGAATGTTCATCTGACAATGGGAATACCGAGTCAGGCAGATCGAACCAATGCGAATGACTATTTGATCGATGATGACAAACGCCCATATGCGCTTTCGTACAATGACAGCAAACGAATTCCGAATTGGGTAAGTTGGCAACTAAATAAAAGCTGGTTGGGAACGGCTCCGCGCACAAATGACTTTCGCGAAGACCCAACTCTGCCAAAAGGATGGTATCGAGTTAAATCGACGGATTACAATGGAAGTGGCTACGATCGAGGTCACATGGCTCCTTCTGCCGATCGAGCAAGAGATACAGCAACCAATTCTGCAACGTTTCTGATGACAAATATTGTTCCTCAAACAGCGGATAACAATCGGGATGTGTGGGAAAGCCTAGAGAGCGAATCTCGTCGGCTCGTCAATTTGGGACAGGAACTGTATATCGTTGCGGGGGGAGCGGGTGAGAAAGGCTCGATCGGGTCCGCAAAAATTTCGGTTCCGGCTTCGACTTGGAAAGTGATTGTAGTAATGGCGAAGCCGGGTGCAACGGCTGCGGATGTGACCTCTAGAACTCGCGTGATTGCAGTAGATGTCCCCAACATCCAGGGGATTAAAGATAAGACTTGGCGAGATTTTCGGGTGAGTGTGGATCAGCTTGAAGCAAAGACAGGATATGACTTTCTGTCTCGTGTAACGGGATCGGTGCAACAAGCGATCGAGCGTCGAGTCGATAAAGGTTAGCGTTTCAGAGAGTCTTTCCCTATGTCAATCCTGAATGAACCTGCTGTTCAACCGCTTGATGAATATAATCAGAACCTGATTGCTCAAGTGCATCCGCTAAATTGGGTGAATCCTACACCTGCACCGCGATATGACCTGGTTGTAATCGGTGCGGGGACGGCTGGGCTGGTGGTTGCCGCTGGAGCAGCAGGGTTAAACCTGGGGTTGAAAATCGCCTTAATTGAGAAAGGCTTAATGGGTGGGGATTGTCTGAATTTAGGCTGTGTGCCCTCGAAGACATTGATTCAGTCGTCACGAGTTGCGGCTACAGTTCGCGATGCACGATCGTTTGGGATTTGTGCTTGCGAATCTGTCGAGGTTGACTTTGCTACGGTGATGCAACGGGTGAGACGGATCCGATCTGAGATTAGCCCCCATGATTCGGCAAACGAGTTTCGTCAATTGGGCATTGATGTCTTTCTCGGTCGGGCAGCATTTCGCGACTCGCACACGATCGAGGTCGATGGAACTCCGCTCCGCTTTAAGAAAGCAGCCATTACGACGGGTGCGCGTGCGGCTCAACCTGACATTCCTGGACTTGCCGAGACTGGTTTTCTCACACATGAAACGGTTTTCTCGCTGACAGTTCGCCCGACTCGGTTGGCTGTGTTGGGAGGAGGGCCGATTGGATGTGAACTTGCACAGGCATTTCAACGACTGGGAAGTGAAGTGACATTGTTTCACAACAAATCACATTTGCTCGATCGCGAAGATGCTGCTGCTGCTGATCTCGTTGAGCAGAGCTTTGTCAAAGATGGAGTGCATCTGCTGCTCAATAGTACAGTTACCCGAGTCGAGCAGACCGATGCGGGTAAGGTCATTGACTATCAGCATCAGGGCAGCACAAAAACTGTGGTAGTTGATGAAATTTTGATTGGGGCAGGACGATCGCCCAATGTTGAAGGGCTAAATTTGGAAGCCGTGGGTGTGACA
This sequence comes from Leptolyngbya sp. Prado105, assembly GCA_025454375.1. GTDB lineage: Bacteria > Cyanobacteriota > Cyanobacteriia > Leptolyngbyales > Leptolyngbyaceae > Leptolyngbya. Next base: position 13,508 of record JALOOO010000105.1, read on the forward strand.
TACAATGCCTCTGGTGTGGTGGTGGATGATTACCTTCAGACAACAAATCCTCGGATCTATGCGGCGGGCGATATTTGTATGCAATGGAAGTTTACTCATGCTGCTGATGCTGCTGCTCGAATTTTGATTCGGAATGCTTTGTTTGCTCCGTTGGGGTTGGGTCGGAGTAAGCTCAGTCATCTTGTCATGCCTTGGGTAACATACACCGATCCTGAAATTGCTCATGTTGGGCTGTATGAGACAGAAGCTCAGGCAAGGGGAGTCGAGACTGAAACGATTCAGATTCCTTTCCAAGAAGTCGATCGTGCCCTGACTGATGGAGAGACTAATGGCTTTGTGAAAGTTTTACTTCGACGCGGTTCAGATCAAATTTTGGGAGCCACGATCGTAGCGCGTCATGCAGGGGAGATGATTAGCGAAGTAACAACTGCGATCGTCAGAAAACAAGGGCTGAAGGCACTCTCTCAGGTGATTCATCCTTATCCAACTCAAGCACAAGCGATTAAACAAGCCGCAGACGAGTACTACCGCAAAGCTTTTCTCAACCCTACAATTCAGCTTCTATTAAAGCTTGTCGCAAAACTGAGCTAAGAGGCGTGCAGAAAAATATCGAGTAGGCTCCTGAGCGTTTCGGCTTCGCTCAATATGGAGATAATTTGTGTATACAATTAGTATTTATGTCCTACAATTATTCATTGAGTAAGGTAATGCCGATCCTCGATCGTGTGATATATTGCTTCGCGGTGGGAGTGTTTTTGTGACTGAAAATCTAAGTAAAATTGACGATGAGCAAGAGACGAAGCCTGAAAGAAAAAGTCCTGTCTCGGACTTCTCAAGCCTTAAATACTACCCTTGCGATCGCCAGCATTAGCCTGGGGATCTGGAATCAAGCTGCAACTGCCCAAACTCCTCTCGAATCTGCGCCGTTAAGCTTCTCTGTTCCGACGAATTCGAGATTCTGCCGCAGTGATTTAGAATCCTCGATCGCCTCGATCGTCAATCACCCAAGATTCGACACAGCACGCTGGGGAATTGTGATTAAACCGATCGAGAAAGCCACGATTCTCTATCAGCACAATCCAAATGCCTCGCTGATTCCAGCCTCCAACGTCAAATTACTGACCACGGCTGCCGCCCTACAAATCGTCCCTAAGCAAACGCGCCCATTTGAGAATTTATTGGCAGTTGTGAATCGCTACAGTGACAATGATCAAGCAGATGCACTGCGCCGCCGAATTGGAGGACAATCAGCCATTAGAAACGCACTCAAACTGTTGGGAGTTAGTTCTAATAGCTATGCCCAGGTTGATGGATCAGGACTGTCTCGCAGCAACCGGGTCACGCCAACGGCTCTTGTCACTCTGCTTGAAAGCATGTTTACCCATGAGCAAAGTGGACGGTTTTATCAATCTCTAGCGGTTGCTGGCGTGAATGGAACACTGAGAAATCGCTTTCGCAATACTTTAGTGCAGGGAAATCTGCATGGTAAAACTGGAACGCTACGAGGCGTGAGAGCGCTGTCTGGGTACTTGGACAACCGGAACTATGGCACGATCGCATTTAGTATCGTTGTAAATCAACCCGGACAGTCAGGACAGGTACTTGCACAAGCGATCGATCAAATCGTGCTGCAAACGGCTCAAGTTGAATCCTGTGATTAGAGATATTTGATTAGAGATATTTGATTAGAGATATTTGATTAGAGACATTCGACCTGGTTGACTGACAAAACGCTTGAAAATCCCTTTGCTGCGTTGCTGCTCCGCCCCTGAACTGAAGTTCCGGGCGAATCGAGGGAAACCCGTTGAAACGGGTTAAGACTTTTTCCCAGTCTACTTCAGTAGACTTTCCGCGATCAGCCCGGAGATTGATCTCCGGGTGGGATCACAACGAAGCGAAAAACTTTTGTCAGTCAATCAGGACATTCGACTTGTCGCATCTCAGTCAAGATCATCGCAATGCCTTTCTCGTAGTAAGCGGCTTCGTTGATGAATATTGGAAACACAGTAGATTCGCCTTGATACGGAATAGTTTCCCCAGTAAAGCTAAGAAACATTGGATCATTGGGGTGTAAAGGTTCGTAGTCTTTGAACTGGAGTTGAGGGTGAATACATCCCGCGAGATTTCCAGTGGCATCTCTCGGATAGTCAACGACTGCGATCGCTTGATAAAGCGTCAAACTCGAAGGCACCGTCAGCGATTTTCCTTGATTTAAGGCTTCGAGATAGTCGAGAATAGTATAAACAAGCTGTTCAGTTTGTTGTAAAAAATGAGCATTGAGAACACCTTGAGCGACCGCCCCAACTTCGATCGTACAACCGGATTGAGCGCGCGATCGCAACATCGGTGCATCTTGCGTGCAGTCCATTCCCAACGCAACGCGCACATCTAGATGCTGCTGGCTCAAATAGGCAGACAGCCGAAGATTAAAAGCATCTGGAGTCGATGGAAGAATCGTCAGCCCCATATTAGAAGTGGTGCTATGCAAATCAAGAATCACATCGACTCCCCTGAGTTGTGCTGCAATTTCTTTAGCACGCTGATCCTCATAGCCCTGCAAGTTTGGATTGGCTAAATCTTCAGAGGCAAAGCTGCGGTTTAAATCGCGATCGAGATACCGACAATTGGCTGCAATCGCCTTAGGATTTGCAAGGATTGTGATCGTCTCAAAGCTCGATCGAGCAATCATTTTAGGGAACTGCTGAAACTGCTTGACGAGATACACCCCAGTCCATTCGTTCCCATGCGTTCCCCCAACAATTGCCACTCGCCGAATTGGACTAGACATACTAAATTCCCCGATTTGCCCTCACCTGCTTAGAGATGAGGGCAAAGAACTTAAACTATTCCCACTCGATCGTTCCAGGTGGCTTCGAGGTGATGTCATAGACCACTCGATTCACCCCTTTCACTTCATTCACAATTCGGTTAGAAATCGTTTCTAGCAAATCGTAAGGAATCCTTGCCCAATCGGCTGTCATGCCGTCTTCACTCTTCACACAGCGCAGCACGATCGGATAAGCATAGGTGCGCTGATCGCCCATGACTCCCACACTTCGCACCGGAAGCAAGACAGCAAACGCTTGCCAAACATCATGATAGATGCCCGCTCGATTGATTTCTTGCCGCACAATCAAATCTGCATCGCGCAAGATATTCAACTTCTCATTCGTCACTTCCCCTAAAATCCGAATCGCTAAACCAGGCCCTGGGAAAGGCTGACGATTGACAATTTCTTCGGGTAGACCAATCGATCGACCCACTTTTCGCACTTCATCTTTGAACAACTTCCGTAAGGGTTCAATGAGTTTGAATTGCAGATCTTTCGGGAGTCCACCGACATTGTGATGACTCTTGATCTTAACGGCAACCCGCTCTCCAGTTTGGGGATCGACATTGGTATCCGCCGATTCGATCACATCAGGATAGAGTGTGCCTTGAGCGAGATAGTCAAAGGGGCCAAGCCGCTTCGATTCTTCCTCAAACACGCGGATAAATTCATGCCCGATCCGTTTGCGTTTTTCCTCAGGATCGCTCACACCTGCGATCGCATCCACAAATCGCTCCCGCGCATTCACATAGGCCACATCAATGTGGAATTGCTCATGGAAAAGCTTGACGAGTCTTTCTGGCTCTAACTTACGCATGAAGCCTTG
>JALOOO010000106.1 GCA_025454375.1 Leptolyngbya sp. Prado105
CGTTCCCGATTTTTCAGACGAGCAACTTCACGATTTTGCAAGGATAAGAATCGAGAATTGCTGATAATGACTTGCGTAAAAAGTCTTCCTACTGAATCATTAATAAGTTGGATCGCTATTCTAGAAGGGACGCTCAGGCTGAGAAATTATGAACGCAACGATCGCTGAATTGAAAAATCGCCTGGAAGCCGCGTTGGTATCGGCATTTGGTGCGGATTTGGCTGGGACTGATCCGATGCTAGTTCCGACGAGTAATCCAAAGTTTGGGGATTATCAGGCGAATGTGGCGATGTCGTTGGCGAAGCGATTGGGGAAAGCGCCAAGAGCGATCGCACAAGAAATCTCTCAGAATTTGAACATTAATGACCTATGTGAGCCGCCTGAGATTGCAGGTCCAGGATTTATCAACTTGACGCTGAAGCCTGCTTATCTTCAGGCACAGTTAAATCAAATGGCAGGCGATTCACGGTTAGGAATTGCTGTCGTGAAAGAGCCGAAAAAAGTCATCGTTGATTTCTCAAGTCCGAACATTGCGAAGGAAATGCACGTTGGACATTTACGATCGACGATTATTGGAGATTCGATCGCGAGAATTTTGGAATTTCAAGGGCATGATGTGTTGCGACTCAATCATGTTGGGGATTGGGGCACACAGTTTGGTATGTTGATTACTTATTTGCGAGAGGTCGCGCCGGAGGCTTTGACAACGGCAGATGCTTTGGATTTGGGGGATTTGGTTGCGTTTTACAAAAAAGCAAAGCAGCGATTTGATGAAGATCCAGAGTTTCAAGAAAAGTCGCGTCAGGAAGTAGTGCGATTGCAGTCGGGTGCTGAAGATACTTTGAGAGCTTGGCGATTGTTGTGTGATCAGTCTCGTCGGGAGTTTCAGATTATCTATGATTTGCTAGATATTCGGCTTACAGAGCGGGGAGAGTCTTTTTATAATCCGCTTTTAGCCCAAGTGGTTGAGGATTTAGATAAATTAGGGTTGCTTGTTGAAGATCAAGGCGCAAAGTGTGTCTTCTTAGAAGGTTTTATGAATCGTGAAGGAAATCCTCTGCCTTTGATTATTCAAAAGTCGGACGGGGGGTTTAACTATGCAACAACAGATTTGGCTGCAATTCGATATCGGATTCAGCAGGATCAGAGCGATCGCTTAATTTACGTCACGGATGCGGGTCAAGCGAACCATTTTGCTCAAGTTTTTCAAGTGGCACGTCGCGCAGGTTGGATTCCTGACACAGTTGAAATTGTGCATGTTCCATTCGGATTAGTGCAAGGCGAAGATGGCAAGAAATTGAAAACGCGATCGGGCGATACAGTACGATTGCGAGATTTACTTGATGAAGCAGTTGAGCGATCGCGCACTGACTTGCAATCTCGACTTGTATCTGAAGAACGACAAGAATCCGCAGACTTTATCAATCATGCGGCAAAGACAGTTGGAATCAGTGCAGTCAAGTATGCTGATCTCAGCCAAAATCGAACAAGTAACTATATTTTTAGTTACGACAAGATGCTTGCGCTGCAAGGGAATACCGCGCCTTATATGCTATATGCCTATGCTCGGATTCAAGGCATTAGCCGCAAAGGTGACATTGATTTTAATCAGCTAGGTTCTAACATTCAGATGATACTAGAGCATGAAACTGAATTAGCTTTAGCAAAGCATTTGCTTCAGTTTAGTACTGTTCTATCGGAGGTTGAGCAGGAGCTATTCCCGAATCGGTTGTGTGATTATCTGTTTCAGTTGAGCCAGAAGTTTAATGTGTTTTACGATCGCGACCAAGGGGTTCCAGTTCTGAATGCAGCAGAACCCGCGCGGACTTCTCGATTGGTGCTCTGCGATTTGACAGCACGAACGTTGAAGCTTGGGTTATCGCTCTTAGGAATTCAAGTGTTAGAACGAATGTAAAGCGAGATCAAAAAGTAGTAATCGTACTGCTGGGCTGTGAATTCACAACTTTTTGCAGTTAGAAAACACGATTGGAGGGGAGCGATTTAACGAGATAGTGAAGCAACAAAGTAAAGTTATGATTCTCGAGATGGTAGTAGAGTCACCAATTTATCCAGCAGTGTAGGAATGTTCTGATGAATGACTTGCCAGACAATATCTAAATCAATTCGATCGTATTGATGAGCAATCACAGCACGCATTCCTGCAACGTCTTCCCAGGGAACCCCTGGATGTTCTGCCCGAAACTCGCGAGACAATCGCTTTGTCGCTTCTCCCATGATTGATAGTTGGTACAAGATTGCGGATTGAGTTCTCAGATCAGATTCCAACTGCTTACGGTCAGCACCTTGAGCAAACTCTAAAATTAGCTCTGCGGCTCTGACAATATCAAGTAAAGAAGCATTATCCCGCGACATACACAACCTGAGCCATTCCTAAAATTTCTTGCTGACGAATCCAGTTGTGGCTTTGCTCGATCGATTTCTTAGTTAGCAAATCCACTTCACGCCCCAGTAAGCTTGCCAACTCGCGCTTCATTCGCACAAACTCTAACAATCCCCAAGGTGCATCATTTTCAAAGCTGACCATAACATCAATATCGCTATCTGAGCGAAAATCCTCACGCAACACTGAACCAAAGAATGACATCTCTTTGACTTTCCAACGCTGGCAAAAATCAGCAATTGCTCTTTGAGAAAGTTGGATTTGCACCTTAGCTTTTCTATCAACGATATCCTTGTTATACACGCTTTACGACTCGACAGAAAGCTATTATGTACATCCGAAAAGCGATCGAACCGGACTTTCACTCGATTTGGAACATCTTCAAAGCAGTCATTGAGCCAGGAGATACATACGTTTTTGACTCAAATACGAGTCGTGACGAGGCATTTGCGTACTGGTTTGGAGCAGGAGTCATCTCCTACGTTGCAGAAGAAGAGGGTCAAATTATCGGAATGTATAAGCTCGTTGCAAATCAGCGCGATCGCGGTTCTCATGTTGCAAATGCTAGCTTCATGGTCGATTTGAAGGATCACGGTCGTGGAATTGGCAAAGCAATGGGGTTACATTGTCTGCAAGAAGCAAAGAATTTGGGGTACTTGGCAATACAGTTCAATTTTGTAGTTAGCACAAATCATGCTGCGATCGCGCTCTGGCAGCAATTAGGCTTCTCGATCGTTGGAACATTACCCAAAGCATTTCACCATAGAACGCTTGGATATGTAGACGCTTATGTCATGTACCGTGTTTTAGACGATGTTGAAGGACTTGATTTTTCGTTCTAATCTGACGAAATTTGAAACATCGATCGGGTTATTGTTCTCCAAGATCTAGCTAAATTTTCTAATTCGGTTGAAGGGATAAAACCTCACCCAAGCCCGACCTAGGATGAAATCTTTTGGCAAAAAGCCCCACACATGGGAATCATTGCTATTGTTGCGATTATCCCCCATGACAAAATAGCTATCCTCTGGGACAGTTGCAGGCAGCATAGTGTATTTAGGTGACTCAGCAATGTATGACTCTTGCAAAGCTTGACCTTCTACAAAGACTTTTCCAAGTTTAACCTCCACGGTTTGCCCAGGCTTACCAATGATCCGCTTGATGAAGGCTTGATCTTTAGAATATCCAAGATCTTGTAACTGAGGGGGTGGATCAAAAACGATAATATCGCCGAATTCAGGTGGATGCAGTCGATAGGATACTTTCTCGACTACTAAGCGATCGCCTACTTGCAATGTTGGAACCATCGAGTCAGATGGGATAAATCGCGGTTCAGCAATATACGATCGCACGAGCAAAGCCAGAATTAACGCAACAAATAAAATTTGAAAGTTCTCCCACCAGACTTTCCATTTTGGCGCAGCATCTGAGGGAGTAATATCTTGAGTTTTGGCTTTCGATTCGGGAGTCATATTTCGTTTAACTTAGTCCTTCGACATTTTAGCCCGCTTCCACTTCTTTACCGATTCTGCAAATCCGTCCTATAGCAAAATAGGAGTGGAACCGTTTGTAAAAACGAAGACACAGGAGCATCACTATGCCAGTCACTTCACTTCAAGATCTTAGAGAAAACCTAGACGGACTCGGATACTATCTTGGACCTAGAGGACTTGATGGACTCGGAAACAGCGTAAGTGCCTGCGATCGCGATATTCTCGGCGCAATTAACTGCGATACCACTTCACTCCGAGTTTTGGCAAATCTCGACGACTACACTCGTGCTGCTATTCTGCAATACCAACTCGATAGCAATATGGCAGCCACTGGAAACGATGGGTCTGAGTTGAGAACCGCGATCGATAAAACAGTCAAAATTCTGCAAAACAATCTCAAACTTGTCCTAAAAATAAATATTGAACTCAGTGGGAACTATCGCCGTGCAACTTACAACGCCGTAAAAACCTATCAAAAGAGCCGCAAACTTCCCGTCACTGGAATTGCTACGATTACAGTCCGTCGTCGCTTAAATGATGAAGCCAGAGGAGTTGTTTCTCCAACCCCAACTCCAACATCAGAGCTTGAGGAACTTCGTAAATTAAAAAGTGAGCTAATCACTCTCAAACAAAGTCTTCAATCCCGACAAATTAATGATCAAGAATTTATCCGTGAAGTATTCGCAAGACTTCCTTAAACAACAAATTTGATTAAACGCTCACTTTCAAGAAACTCCTAAACTCAGGAATTTCAAAACCCTCAAAGTCCTCCTAAATTGGGAGATTTAGGAGGCTATAATCTCCCATAAACGTAGCGAGAAATACTTCCCAGATAAGAAACGATCGCTCTTCAAGCAAAGTGAAAAGCGATCGTTTAGATATGCAAATTCAATTAATTCATTTTAGAAGTCAGACGCTCGATCGCATTAGTCAAACGATCTTGAGAAAGCAACAGTGGATCAGGTGCTGCGGCTTCTTCGATCGCTTCTTGACGTGAAAATTTACGCTTTGCTTTCTCAAATGCGCGAACAAGTAAAAAGATGCAAAAAGCAATCACAACAAAATTAATCACGGCTGCTAGAAACAGACCGATCTTAATCCCATCGCCAACCACAAGATTTTCTAATGCCTTAACGTTTAAAGCATTCATTGCTGGACTCAAAATTGCAGGCGTAATTACATCCGTAACTAACGACTCTACAATCTTCCCAAAAGCGCCACCGATGATCACAGCAACAGCTAAGTCAATCACGTTTCCCTGTAATAGGAACTTCTGAAAATCAGCGAGTAAACCACTTCTTGCCATAGGTCTATTTATCCTCAACTTTCACCTTAGAAATGATCAAATTTTAAAATTTGATCATTTTCTACTTGTGCGTATTATATGATGAGAATTCTCAAAGTTCTTTAAATTTCAGGGATTTCTTATCATTATCATCAAAAAACAAAGCGGTAGAAAGTAAACACTCTCTACCGCTTTACTAGTCAAGGATCAGATTTTACTCTGCTGCGGGCAGTAATTCGCGCTCCTGACCATGAAGCACTTTGACTTGTCCATTTTCATCGACATCAACGGTTGCGACATCACCATCTTTCACTCGTGCCGACAGAATCTCTTCTGCCAACGAGTCTTCTAGCAAGCGCATAATTGCTCGACGTAACGGACGTGCGCCATAGCTCGGATTGTAGCCCTCATCGACGAGGCGATCCTTAAATCGCTCCGTGACTTGCAGCGTAATGCCTTGTTCTGCAAGACGCTTGAACACATCGTTGAGCATGATGTCCGCGATCTCTTTGACTTCTGCCTTGTTCAACTGGCGGAAGACAATGATTTCGTCGAGACGGTTTAAGAACTCAGGACGGAAGTATTGCTTCAGTTCTTCGTTCACCAGGGATCGGATGCGGTTGTATTGCGATTCCGATTCGTTCTCGGTGGAGAACTCGAAACCGAGTCCGCCGCCACCCTTCTCGATCACCTTAGAACCAATGTTCGAGGTCATGATCAGAAGTGTGTTCTTGAAGTCTACGGTGCGTCCTTTGGCATCGGTCAAACGACCATCTTCCAAAATTTGCAGCAGCATGTTGAACACGTCAGGGTGCGCTTTCTCGATTTCGTCGAATAGCACAACGGTGTAAGGTCTACGACGAACGGCTTCAGTCAATTGACCGCCTTCGTTATAGCCAACATATCCAGGAGGCGAACCGATCAGTTTAGAAACGGTGTGACGCTCCATGAATTCCGACATATCGAGGCGAATCATTGCGTCTTCAGACCCAAAGAAGTAAGCTGCCAAGGCTTTCGTCAATTCGGTCTTACCAACTCCAGTTGGACCAGAGAAGATAAAGGACGCGATCGGGCGATTTGGATTTTTTAGTCCAACCCGTGCGCGACGAATTGCACGCGATACCGCTCTCACTGCTTCATCTTGACCGATTAAGCGAGTGTGGAGTGTGTCTTCCATGTGCAGCAGCTTCTCGGATTCGGATTCGGTGAGTTTATTCACCGGAACACCTGTCCAGGAAGCAACGATTTGGGCGATGTCATCTTCTCCGACAACTGGAGAAGCATTCTCATCAGAAGCTTCGGTCTTACGGGTTTGAGCGATCGATCTAATTTCCGCTTTGATCTCCATTTCTCGATCGCGCAGTTCACCTGCTCGGTCGAAGTTCTGAGATCGGACTGCATCATCTTTGTCTTTCAAAACTTGACGCAATTCACGATCGAGTTCTTTTGCAGCGGGTGGCAATTGAGAATTAATTAACCGCACTCGCGAACCTGCTTCGTCAACCAAGTCGATTGCCTTGTCAGGTAGAAATCGATCTGAAATATAACGATCGGACAGCTTCGCTGCTGCTTCGAGCGCTTCGTCAGAAATTTTCAGCTTGTGGTGCTGCTCATAACGTTCGCGTAAGCCTCGGAGGATCTCGATCGTTTCATCGACCGAAGGTTCACCCACCATCACAGGCTGGAAGCGGCGTTCTAAAGCAGCATCGCGTTCGATGTGTTTGCGATACTCATCGAGCGTAGTTGCACCAATACATTGCAGTTCACCACGGGCAAGGGCTGGCTTCAAAATGTTGGCAGCGTCGATCGCGCCTTCTGCTGCACCTGCACCGATTAGGGTGTGAACTTCGTCAATCACCAGGATGACATTTCCGGCGGAGCGGATTTCATCCATGATTTTCTTCAAGCGTTCCTCGAATTCGCCTCGATACTTAGTTCCTGCAACCAGTAACCCGATGTCGAGTGTGACAACACGCTTATCTTCTAAGATGTCAGGAACGTCATCGTTGGCAATTCGTTGAGCTAGTCCTTCTGCGATCGCAGTTTTACCTACCCCAGGTTCACCAATTAACACGGGGTTGTTTTTTGTCCGACGACCGAGGATTTGAATGACTCGTTCGATTTCTTTTTGGCGACCGACTACGGGATCGAGCTTGCCTTCGGCTGCCATCTGGGTCAGATTTGAGCCGAATTCGTCCAAAGTCGGGGTTTTGGTGCGACCTTGGCTACCGCCAGACGTAACTTCGGCGGTTTCGCCTAACATCCGAATGACTTGAGTACGAACTTTCGAGAGGTCAACGCCTAGATTTTCTAACACTCTGGCGGCAACGCCTTCACCTTCTCGAATCAATCCTAAGAGCAGGTGTTCGGTTCCAATATAATTGTGACCGAGTTGGCGAGCCTCCTCAAGCGAGAGTTCCAAAACGCGCTTTGCCCGTGGGGTAAACGGAATTTCCACTGCCACAAAGCCGGAACCGCGACCAATGATTTTCTCAACTTCGATGCGAGCATCTTTGAGATTGACTCCCATCGATTTGAGAACTTTGGCAGCGACACCCGTTCCTTCTCCAATCAGACCCAGGAGGATCTGCTCTGTACCCACAAAGTTATGACCCAAGCGGCGTGCTTCCTCTTGGGCTAACATAATCACCTTAATGGCTTTTTCTGTGAAGCGTTCAAACATGGCGTATTTCCATTCACCTGCTGCGTAGGTCTGATTCTAGCATAGCCGAACTCTCCGGTTACGGAGTTCCGAAACAGGCAAATGGGAGGATTACCGAACGAAATCCTGCCGTTAGAATGAATTGAAATTGTGTGATTTACTACCAAAGGCAGATTGTTATCGAATCTTTAGGGAGAAGTCAAGCTGGCTTTATTTAGGTTAAGCAGAGCTTCAGGATCGCTGAGTGTCCATTGTTGCTGGTGCAGTCGATCGCGAATTTGTTGCCACTTTTCCTTTAGAGAATCCTCGAATTCTGCTGTTTGTAGTTGACCACGCCAGAGAATTAAGGCATTTTCGCCCGTATCAGTGTAGTAATTCTTACGCTGACCTGCAACCTTAAACTGGAACTTTTCATATAAAGAAATTGCAGATTGATTAGAAATTCTTACTTCCAATGTAGCGTGTTTCATCTGTCGCTGATAGGCTCGATCGAGCAATGCCAATAGGATCAGTTGTCCGAATCCCTGCTGCTGAGCATCGGGATGAACCGCGAGAATAGTAATGTGCGCTTCGTCTACGATCGCCCAAAAACAGCCATAGCCAATTAAACGATCGCCAGATAAGAGTGCGATCAATTCACTATTGGGGCTATCTACTTCTCGCTGATATCCCTCGATCGTCCAGAGTCCATCGAAACAAGTTTGATCGAGTTCGAGGACTTTGGGGAGGAGCGGGTGGTCGATTGTCTGTAGCGTAATGGAATTCACAGGGATAGAGATAGACGAACGAATCTGATTGTATCGAAGTGCGATCGATATGAGTAAATTTTGATTGCTCGCCTGGTATCTTTCCCAATGCTACTGAGGCAATTCCATAAGCGAGTACTTCTCAATTGAATTAATCTTTGAACTGAGGACAGACCCAGAGTTCAGATGCAGCAATTACTGAACCTTTAAAATTAGCGACTGCTGAATCATCTTCAATAGGTCTACTAAAAATAAAACTGTCACGCTATATCCTGTTTGTCTAAGAACCTAGAAGTATTTTGTAAATGAAATATTTTGTGCTACCCGGTCATGCCTTACTCTCGATCGATAATGGTTTTGGTTTCGTCAATTTTGCTGATCCCTGCTTATTCTGCCCATTCCGCAGAGATTGAACTGCCCAAGATTGAATCGACCTGTAAAACGGAGCGTATCTCTGCATTGCTTGTGCCACCAATTGCACCTGAGCTAGCGCTTCCTAATTTAGGATTGCCTAGAGTGGAAGATTTTAGGCAGCTTGAATCCCTAATTGCCGCAAAGCAATGGGAAGCAGCGTTTACAGAATTTCAAAACTCCTCAGAATGGGTGCAATCAGACATGCTGCGCCCACTGTTGATTGCACTTGTGCAGGCGAATGAAGTCCAGCGGGCTTCTCGATTTCTGATTCAGCAGTTTCCTGCACAGTCTGAAATGCGAGCAAAAGGAGTTGGCGCGATCGCAGCAGAATTAACCAAGCGGAATCAATTTCAAAGCGCGATCGAGTCTCTCAAAACGATTCCTCAAAACTCAGAATACCTTTCTGATGCAGTCATTCCAGTCGTTGAGATATTAGCAACAACGAATCAAATCGCAGCGATTGCGCAATTGATGCCACTTTTTTCTAATGATGATGCGCGATTATCATTTTGGTATAGTGCAACTCGAAAAGTTGCTTTTCAACCCGAACAAGCAAAACAATTTGCTGCGATGATCGAGGATGCTGAATTGCGATCGCACTTAATTGCAAGAATGGCAAATTTTTGGCTTCGTAAAGAGGGAGAAGCGGTACTCAATGGTTGGAAGATTGCCAATGCGATTGAAGATTGTTCACCTCGCCTGAGTTTTTTCCTTGATGCGTTCGATCGACTTAAAACCACAAATCTGAATCCGTCTGCTCGATCGCTCAATGAGCTTGAAGCTTTACTCAATGCCAGAGATGCGGCTTCAAGCTACAGACGATTGGATCAGCGTGTTTCAGTCGCCAGACTGAATATTGAACAGGGACGTAAAGCCCAAGGAGCGAGACTGCTAAAACAGGTGACTGACTTACTCAAACAAGAGGAGTCTTACTATTCTCGCGGCCTTACTTTGTTGGACGTTGCAAAACAATATCAGCAGCTTGGAGACAAAAAGATCGCAATTCAAATACTTGATGCCGCAGTGATTTCAGCCGATGCTTCTGCTAAGCCGCAAAGTAAAGTCGTCAATGGAATTTCGATGCCAATGTTATTACCACCGACTGAAATGCGAGATGAGCTACTGCGTGAGATTGCGAAACAGTATCGATCGCTCAATCAGCCTCAAAAAGCAAGTGCGATCGAGAAAAGAATTCCAAAGCGATTGCGTTTAAGCCCACCAGAAATCTATCAAATCCCTGCTCCCATTCCATCCATACGGATTCAACCTCGCTAGTGTTTCAATGCGATCTCTGCACTGGAACGAATTCGTACAAAATCTTGTCGTAAAATAAATTTTGCGAATCTAAAGAATGAATGAGCAATGCAGAGTCATCTCGCCGCCGCCTTCCTCTCCCTAATCAGAAATTACTCTTAAATCCAAAGCCCTCAATTGTAAACTGGTAGATACGGCAAAAAAAGCTAAGTACAACACCCGCCAGCATTGAGGAACTCACGCATGGTATCGACTCCGATCGCAACGACTTCTTCCGGTCGCCAGTATCTTCCAAATTCCGGTTCAGACCGCTCTCCGAATCAATTTCTCATGCCCCTGAGCGCGAAGGTGAACCAGTGCGATCACCTCGAAATCGGCGGCTGTGACCTGACCGAACTCGTCAAACATTTTGGCTCTCCGCTCTATGTCCTGGATGAAATAGGATTAAGGACCGCTTGCCAACAATATCGTGATGCCTTTCGACGCTATTATCCGGCTGAATCGCAGGTTCTCTACGCCTCGAAAGCTTGGAACTGTTTAGCAGTTTGTTCGATCGTGTCTCAAGAAGGACTCGGCATCGATGTTGCAACGGGAGGTGAACTCTATACCGCGCTTCAAGTTGGAGCCGATCCTAGTAAGATTTATCTGCACGGGAATAACAAGTCGATCGCTGAATTAGAATACGCCGTAAAATCCGGTTGTACGATCGTCGTCGATAATCAGCTTGAATTGCAGCGACTAACGCAGATGAACAGCGATCGACCGATTCGAGTGATGCTGAGAATCACCCCCGGATTGGATTGTCACACCCACGAATACATCCGCACCGGACACTTGGATAGCAAATTCGGCTTTGATCCCAACCAGGTCGAAGACATTTTCAAACTCATTAGCCAGAGTTCAAATCTGCAACTGAGTGGGCTTCATGCTCACATCGGATCGCAGATTTTTGAGCTTCAAGCTCACCGGGATCTGCCTGGAGTCATGCTGCAATGGGTGAAAAAAGCTGCACAACATGGGTTAACGGTTTCAGAACTAAATGTCGGCGGTGGGTTGGGAATTTGCTACAACGAAGGCGACGATCCCCCCAGCATTGATCAATGGGTGAAAATTGTCGCTGAGTCGATGATCAATGCTTGTGAGGCAGAAAATATGCCGCTGCCAAAATTGCTTTGCGAACCCGGTCGATCGCTGATCGGATCTTCCTGCATCACAGCTTATACCGTCGGTGGACGCAAAACCGTTCCGGGAATTCGCACTTATATTAGTGTCGATGGCGGCATGTCAGACAATCCCAGACCGATTACATATCAATCGATCTGCCGAGCGGTGATTGCGAATCGGATGTCAGATGAACCGAAAGAAAAAGTCACGATCGCTGGAAAACATTGTGAATCTGGCGATGTCTTAATTAAAGATCTTGCCCTTCCTGAAACTCAGCCGGGAGATATTCTCGTCGTGATGGCAACGGGAGCCTACAATTACAGCATGGCATCGAACTACAATCGGTTAACTCGTCCGGCAGCCGTTCTCGTTCACGAAGGCGAAGCCAGCATAATTCTTGAGCGAGAAACTTACGCAGACCTGATCAAACACGATCGTGTCCCGGACAGATTGAAATAGAGAAGGATGAAGGATAAAGGGTGAGGATTGGCAGAGATGGAAATTCAATCGCAATTCTCCCCTCTTAGCTTGTATACAATAACCCAAGCACCGAATCTGCTGCTCTTTATTCCTTCTGCTTTGGACTCTCTACTACGATTTGTTTTAGATAATCTCCGATTTCTCATCGATGTCGGTCTGGTCTTAGCCCTGACCTACGTGATGCTGGTGATTATTGGACGGGAGCGGCGTACCCTTTGGATGGTGCGCGGCTTTATTATCCTGATGCTAGCGGCAGCAGTCAGTCGGCGGATGGATTTAGCCTTGCTCAGTTTTGTTCTCAACAATCTGGTGGTTGGGGCAGCGGTTGCAATGGCGTTTATTCTTCAGTCTGAGTTTCGCCGATTCTTAGAGCAGCTTGGACGAGGAGAACTGACTCAGCTTTTTCAGCCATCGAATCGAAATTTACCCAGTTCGGATAGCGTCACTGATGAAATTGTCGAAGCGGTGAAAGGACTTTCACAAAACCGGACGGGCGCTTTGATCATCATTGAGACAGGAACTGCGATCGACGAACGAGATTTCTCGGTTCCGGGTGTTAAACTCAATGCTGAAATTTCTAAAGAATTACTCCAGACTATTTTTCAAACCACGACACTTTTACATGATGGAGCCGTTTTAATTCGAGGTTCTCGGATCATCGCCGCAGGAGTCATTTTGCCCCTGTCAGAAAAAACGGCATCTCGGCAACTCGGGACGAGACATCGCGCCGCAATGGGAATTACCGAGAAATTAGAAAACTGTATCTGCGTCGTCGTCTCCGAAGAAACCGGGTCAATATCGCTCGCTGAACGTGGAATGTTAAATCGTCCCTTAACGAGCAGTAAACTAAAGGAACTTTTAGAAGAACGGTTTTCACAGTCGGGCGATCGCGAACCTGTCACGCGCGATCTGAAAAGTCTCGGTCGTCAATTCCGGACAAAAGCAGTATTCTTATTCTCGCGTTTATTTAATGAAGGTAGTTTAAAGGATCGCCGGATTCGGAATGAACGTAAGCGAGGCGACTCTTAATTCTGCTAAAACCAAATTGACTTTAACCCTTTCATCGGCGTTCCCCCGAAATCACAATGACTGCGAAGCACACGATTTTACGAGACTTACCTGCTGATTTAGACCGAGATCGCTTGCCCCGCCATGTTGCGGTAATTATGGATGGAAATGGACGATGGGCAAAGCGGCAGGGCAGACCCCGAATTATGGGGCATCGTCGGGGTGTGGATGTGCTGAAGGATTTACTCCGCTGCTGTCGCGATTGGGGAATTGAAGCATTGACAGCTTATGCGTTCTCGACGGAAAATTGGGGGCGACCGCTTGAAGAAGTTGAATTTTTGATGACTTTATTTGAGCGAGTGCTGCGGCAAGAATTGCGCGAGATGAAAGAAGAAAATGTCCGGATTCAATTTGTCGGTAATTTAGATGCGCTGCCGACGAGTTTGCAGGCAGAAATTGAGCGATCGGTGTTAGAAACTAAAGAGAATCAAGGCATTCGCTTTACGGTTGCAACAAATTATGGCGGACGGCAGGAAATTCTTAAGGCTTGTCGCTCGATCGCGACTCAAATTCAACAAGGTTCGATTCACCCGGATGATATCGATGAAAGCTTATTTGAACGGCATTTGTACACGGCTGGAATTTGCGATCCCGATTTGATGATTCGCACCAGTGGGGAAATGCGGCTCAGTAATTTCTTGCTCTGGCAGGCAGCTTACGCGGAGTTGTATGTCACTGATACCTTGTGGCCCGACTTCGATCGTAGCGAATTTCATCAAGCGCTGATCTCTTATCAAAAACGAGAACGACGTTTCGGCAAAGTGGGGAAGAAACTCTAAGATTAGAGTAGCGCTGGAGAACTCACGATGTTCGAGTACAAGCCTCTACACTACTATCCTTCTTCTGAAGAACTGCCTGATTCGGACGATACACCCGTGGATAACGAACTTCAAGATTTGATTCCAGGATTGTTAAAAGCAATTTTGGGGTATTTGTGGGTCGATCGTTGGGATTGGTTCTTTGGAATCGATATGGGAATCTACTATGACCCGGAAGAACCTGCGATCGTACCGGATGGATTTCTCAGTTTAGGGGTTGAGCGATTTATCGACGAAGATTTGCGTCTCAGTTATCCATTGTGGGAAGAAGGCGTAGTTCCGATTTTGGTTTTAGAAGTTGTTTCGCAGAATTACCGAGGCGAATACAGCACTAAAAAGCTGATGTATCAGGAAATGGGCGTGCTGTACTATGTCGTCTATTCCAGTCGTCGCCGTCGAAAGCCACCGCTTGAAGTTTATAAATTAGTAGATGGCGAGTATGTTTTACTCTCAACGCAGTCTCCCTGTTGGATGCCAGAAATTGGGCTAGGAATTGGACGCGATCGCGCAACCTATCTGGGACTTGAGCGAGAATGGGTGTTCTGGTATGACGAGCAAGGAAATCGTTATCTGCTCCCGGATGAGCGGACAGAATTAGCCCAACGGCAAGCTGAAATTGCCCAACGGCAAGCTGAAATTGCCCAACGACAAGCTGAAGCTGCCCAACGGCAAGCTGAAATTGCACAACAACAACTTGAACAATTACGAGAACAGTTACGCAGTCGTGGAATTGATCCGGATGCGCTTGAATAATTTAGCTCTGCGTTGGACGGGTTTTTCGACTTAGAGTTAAGTGATACCAAATCAATCTGTCGCAATGAAAAAACGATTTGGCATCACTTGCCCAAAGCGCGATCGATGCCGATCGCGCCCAGGTTCTAAACTCTTGCCTGCTGATTATCCAAATTGAATAGCAATTCCAGAGTTTCCATTGCTTGCCGTCGCGCCTCAATATCTTGCTGCGCTCGCAATTGCACCATTGGGTCGTGCAAAATCTTATTCACAATTCCTTTGGTCAAGGCTTCAATGACTTCGCGATGTCGATCGCCAAATTCTGTTCCCAATCTCGATAAAGCCTTCTCAAGCTCCTGTGCCCGAATTGCCTCAACTTTGTCTCTCAAACAGCTAATTGTCGAAACCGTTTCGAGCGATCGCCACCAAGCCTCAAACGTTTCAACTTCTTCTTCGAGTAGCGCTTCAGCTTCCATCGCCATCTGCCGACGACTTTCCTGATTTTGTGCGACAACTGCTTTCAAGTCATCGACATTAAATGCCCGCACCATCGACAATTCATTCACATCTGCGGCAACATTTCGAGGCACTGCAATATCAATCACCATTAAAGGCTGACTCGGATCGAGAACTCCTTCGAGATTTGCTCGATCGAGAATCGGTTCTGTTGAAGAAGTACTGGTAAATACAATGTCAGACTGCGCGATCGCATCCATCATGTCATCGATCGGCAGCAGTCTCAAATGCGCGTCAGGGAACATATTTGCCAGTTCACGAGCGCGATTCATCGATCGATTCAAAATCACAATGTTATTTGCCCCTTTCGAGAGCAAATGCTGCACCAACAATCGAGACATCTTCCCTGCCCCGATAATCGTGACGCGCTGAGCCGAGAGCGAATCAACCTTCATCTGAGCCAATTCAACCGCCGCCGAACTGATCGACACTGCACCCGTGCCAATGCTCGTCTCGGTCCGCACTCGTTTGCCAGCGCTAATGCCTTGTTTAAATAGTTGATTGAGAATCCGCCCAATGCCTTGATGCTGCTGACCCAACTTGTGACACTGCTTCACCTGCGCCAAAATCTGACCTTCACCCAAGACCAGACTATCCAAACCCGCCGACACTCTCATCAAGTGCATCACCGCATCCTGATGCAACAGCGTGAATAGGTAAGGACGCAAGTGAGAACTCGGCAATTTGCTATGTTCTGATAAAAATTGATTAACCTCGCGAATCCCTTGTTCTGTCTCAGATGTCACTAAATACAGTTCCAATCGGTTACAGGTGCTAAGTACTGCGACTTCTTCAATGTGGGGATAGCTACAGAGTTGTGCGATCGCTTTATCGCACACAGGTTCCGGGATACTCAGCTTCTCACGAACCTCAACCGGAGCAGTTTTGTGAGTCAGCCCAACAACAGCAATGTTCATATTAAAAAGCGCTCTAATAAATCGAAAAGGTGAAGGGGGAGAAAGGTGGGGAGGGGGGGAAAGAATACTTTTACCCCCACTCCCTACCTTCAACTTAATGCAATTGCACGATCTTCGGTTGATCAAACATATGAATGGTGTCTACAAATCGCGCCGTTTTCGACTGACTGGAGATCACCAAAGTCTGCGTTCTCGCGCCACCTTTAAAGAATCGCACTCCATTCATAATGTTGCCTGGAGTAATCCCTGTTCCCGCAAACAGAACGTTTTCGCCGCAAGCAAGCTCTTCAGCGGTGTAAACTTTGTCAGGGTCAGTGATGTTCATGTCTTTGAGGCGGGCGAGGTTGCCTTCTTTGGTCATGTTTGCCCATTCCTTCGTTCTTACGACGGCAGGATCGTAGACCAATTGACCTTGGAAATGTGCGCCAAGACAGCGAAGCGCTGCCGCAGAAATTACGCCTTCAGGAGCCGCACCAATGCCCATCAGCCCGTGAATATTGGTTCCAGCAAACCCACAATTGATCGCTGCACCGACATCACCATCGCTAATCAGTTGCACCCGTGCGCCTGCTTCCCGAATTTCTTTGATCAAATCGTCATGGCGTTCGCGCTTCATCACTACGATTACGAGTTCATCGATCGAGCGATCGAGACACTCGGACAAAATCTTCAGATTTTCGGTTGCCGATTTGTTGATATCGACTTTGCCTTTTGCAGCAGGAGGAGCCGCAAGTTTCTTCATGTAGAAATCAGGAGCCGCAAACAAGCCGCCTTTTTCGGAGATTGCTAGCACTGCCATTGATCCGGGCTGACCGTAGGCGCAAAGGTTTGTTCCTTCGCAGGGGTCAACGGCGATATCGATTTCGACTAATTCTTCGATGTTGCAGTAGTCTGCTGCATCCGGACGCGAACAAATTCCCACTTCTTCACCGATGAAAAGCATTGGAGCATCGTCGCGCTCTCCTTCTCCGATTACGATCCGACCCCGCATGTAAATTTTGTTCATGCGTTCGCGCATCGCTTCTACTGCCACCCGATCGGCTTCATTCTTGTCGCCTTTTCCCATGAGGCGTGCCGAAGCAATTGCTGCCTGTTCCACGACTTCAATGATTTCTAAACCAAGCGTGTTTTCCACGAAATAAGTCCTCCAACTGCTGATTAGTCGCCGTTTTCATGGGCAATCTCAGTTATCAATCCTACCAAATGGCGGT